>UQPI01000026.1 GCA_900542945.1 uncultured Collinsella sp. | reverse complement strand
GAACGTTACGGGGCCGGCAGCAGCAGCCTGTGAGGACATAACGCTAATACCCACGATCGAAGAAGACTGATCGAGAATCTCCATCGTATGCTGCGGCTGGAGTAGGCGCATCACGCCATCCGCCGTCTGTACAACATAGGAGAATGACAGACGCGCCGAGGTGATCGGGTCTAAACGGACCACCTGCGTAGAGGCATACACACCTAGGCGCTCGTCCTCTTTGAGCGCAACCGTGGTCGAATGCTGCTTGCCGTCACGCTCGTACTCGATGGCGATATCGTCCTTACCGGCGGCCTTGCCGATGGCATCGTAGACATCCATCCAAGTAGAACATGAGACACCGTCAACCGAAAGGATCGCATCACCGGCCTCGATACCCGCCTTGGCGGCAATAGACCCCTCGTCAACCTGACCGATCACGTTGGTATCCACCGGCACGGTGACACCTGCGATGGAATAGATGCTCATAAGGAGCAAAAAACCCGTCAGGATATTGACGATAATGCCCGCAAGCAGCATAAAGGCACGCTTGACAAAGCCCTGGCCCAAATAGGTGTGCGAGCGCTCTTGCGCAAGGAACTCGGCCTCGCCGAACGGCAGCTCCCACACATCGCCCTCGGCAGTCGCATGTTCGCGATCGAAACGGCGACCATCAAAGGTGGTATAGCCTGCCGTGTCTCGCGGCAACGTCTGATATTTGGTGGGATAGTAGCTCGGCGAGGGCTTCTCCCCTTCCTCATACCAGGGCGCGATGGAGCCCCAGCCCAGCAAAAGGGCGCATGCCTCGAGCACAACCTCCTCGGAAAGCTCGAGCTCGACAGCAAGGTCGGCCACGGTCACGCGACCATGACGATAGATAGCCGCGAGCACGCGATCGGCGCACGAAACATCGGTCGGATCCATACCGCAGATGGCAGCGTAGCCACCCAGCAGCAGCGGGGTCACGCCAAACTTGGTTCCAATGCGACGCGACGTGTAATGGATGTCAAAGCGGCACGGCAGACCCAAAAAGAACTCGGTCACACGGACGCCGCAGGCACGCGCCGCCAAAAAGTGGCCGCCCTCGTGCAAAAACACGAGGACGGAAAGCACCAGCAGGCCCCAAAAGACCGATGAGAGAACGCTCAGAACAGTATCCATAAAACGAAAAAGCAATCCTTATGGGTTAGGAACGGGTTGCGGCGAGCACCTGTGCAGCCTTTTCACGCGCCCACGCATCGATGTCGCGAAGCTGCTCAAACGAATCGACCGCCTGCATATCGTGGGCGTCAATGCAGGATTCCACAATGCGATCGATATCGGTAAAGCTGCAGCCATCGTGCAGGAAGGCATCGACGGCAACCTCGTTGGCGGCATTGAGCACGCACGGCATGGTGCCGCCCGTCTTGCCGGCACGCTCGGCCAGTGCCAGACAGCGGAAGGTATCCATGTCGGCAGCATCAAACGTGAGCTGTCCCAGCTCGCGGAAATCGATACGAGGCGCCGGGGTATCCCAACGCTCGGGATACGAGAACGCGAACTGGATGGGAATACGCATGTCGGATGCACCGAGATGCGCCATCACGGAGCCGTCGGCGAACTCGACCATAGAGTGAATCTTGGACTGACGCTGCACGACCACGTTAATGAAATCGAGGTCGCAGTTAAACAGATGCATGGCCTCAATGCGCTCCAGGCCCTTGTTCATGAGGGTGGCGGAGTCAATGGTGATCTTGGCACCCATGGCCCACGTGGGATGCGCGAGGGCATCGGCACGCGTCACGCGATCGAGCTCGTCGCGCGTGCGGCCAAAGAACGGACCGCCCGAGCAGGTGAGCCAAATGCAGTGGGCCTCGCACGGGTTCTCCCCCAGATAGCACTGGTAGATGGCGGAATGCTCAGAGTCGACCGGAATAAGCTGGCCCGGTTGTGCCAACGGCATAAGCAAGTCGCCACCGACGACGAGGGACTCCTTGTTGGCAAGGGCAAGGCGCTTATTCGAGGTCAAGGCCGCATGGCTCGCCTCGAGACCGGCGGCGCCCACAATAGCGACGAGCACGCAGTCGACATCGTCGCGACGCGCGAGCTCGCAAACCGCCTGCGCGCCAACGCCGAGCTTCGTTCCCTCGGGCAACTCCTGCAGCACGGCGTCATCGCCATGAGCGGCATCGGCCACGGCAACCGCCGGAACCGAGAACTCACGGGCAGCGGCAACGAGCTCAGAGGTACTGGAGTTAACGGACAGCGCCGTCACCTGCAGGCGATCGGCATGCTGGCGGCACACATCGAGCGCCTGGGTGCCGATAGAGCCTGTACAGCCCAGGATGGCAACGCGGAGACGTCCATCGGAGCCATACGTCGTCTGGAAGGACATTACAGCACGCCTCCGATCATCAGCAACAGCTGCGCGGTGATGCAGCCGAAGATAAGCGAATCGCTACGATCGAGCATTCCGCCGTGGCCCGGGATAAGGTTGCCGGAATCTTTGACGCCCACACCGCGCTTGATGCGCGACTCGATAAGGTCGCCGATAACGCCCAGAATGGACACGACCACGCCGCACAGCAGCGCATAGGGCAGGCTGAGCTTGTAGAAGTGCGTCGCCCACAGGATGAGCCAAATCAAAACCGAGCCCAAGATGCCGCCGGCAAACCCCTCCCAGCTCTTTTTGGGAGAGATCTTGGGAACCATCTTGTGCTTGCCGATACGGCTGCCCACGATGTAGGCAAACGAATCGGAGACCCAAAGGGACGCGCAAACGCCCACTGAAAGCAGGGCGCCGGCAAAACCGGGCACGGCATCGCGCAGCAGCACGATAGCCGACAGCATAAAGCCAGTGTAGATGGGACCCATGAGCGTCACGGCCACATCAGAGATGCGGGTACGCGGCGACCAGACATACCAAATGCCCACAGCGAGCATCAAGGCAAAAAGCAGGGCATTCAGCAACATCGAATCGCCCAACGCCGAAAGCGGAAAGAGTACGGCGGCAGCGATACCCATGCGCTCGTTAGCCATCTTGCCATCGAGCCTTGTCATACGGAAAAACTCATAGCAGCACAGACCGCTCATGACGGAAACAAAGATGGCCGTGGGCACGATACCCAAAACCAGGCACAGGATAAAGACAACGGCGTAGACGATACCGGCGGCGGCGCGGGTAATAAAGCCCGCCAGCCACGAACCGGTGCTGCTCTTCGCTGCAGGCGCTCCCGCAGTGGCAGCTTTGCGCGCAGGCGTCTTGGGAGCAGATCCCTTGGGACGATCGGACACGATTAAGCCTCCTCGGTCTTGCTCAGTCCGCCAAACCTACGGTCACGGCCCTGATAGGCCAAAATGGCGTCGACAAGACCCCAGCGATCAAAGTCGGGCCAATAGGTATCGGTGACGTAGAACTCGGAATAAGCCACCTGCCACAGCAGATAGTTCGAAAGACGCAGCTCACCAGAGGTGCGAATCACAAGCTCAGGATCGGGAAGGCCGGCAGTATAGAGGTGGGAAGCCACCATGTCGTCATCAATTGCGCCAGGATCGATCTTACCGGCGGCAGCGTCGAGTGCAATCTGACGGACAGCGCGGGTAATCTCGGCACGCGCGCCGTAGTTGACGGCAAGCGCCAGCGTCATACCGGTGTGATCGGCGCACTCGGCAAGACCGCGTTCAAAAACGTCGCGGGTCTTCTTGGGCAGCGCGGAAATGTCACCCAAAAAGACAACGCGCACGTTTTCGCGCTTCAGAAGCGGCAGCTCGTCGATAAACGTCTTGGCAAACAGGTGCATCAAGACGTTGACCTCATGCTGTGGGCGGTTCCAGTTTTCGGTAGAAAACGCATAGGCAGAAAGCACGTCGACGCCCAGACGCACGCAGGCAGTAATGATCTCGCGAAGGGAGACGATACCCGCCTTGTGGCCCTCAGTGCGTGCAAGACCGCGCGACGTGGCCCAACGACCGTTGCCGTCCATGATGCACGAGATATGGTGCGGAATGTTATTGAGGTCAAGGTCGGAAAAACCGACGCCCGCAGGGGCGTCGGCAAAGTACTCGACCAGTTTATGCTCGTCGTATTGCACCTTAGATCTCCATGACCTCGGCTTCTTTTTCCTTCAGAAGCTCCTCGACCTTGGCGACATACTCATCGGTGTGCTTCTGGACCTTGGCTTGCTCGCGACGGACATCGTCCTCGGTGAGCTCCTCATCGCGCTCGAGCTTGTTGTTGAAGTCGCGACGGATGTTACGGATAGATACCTTGGCCTGCTCAGCGTACTCGCGGCACTCCTTGACGAGCTCGCGACGGCGCTCCTCGGTGGGAGCCGGGAACGGCAGACGAACGACGGTGCCATCGGAGTTGGGGGTAATACCCAGATCGGAAGCGCCGATGGCCTTGACGATAGCATTGATAAGCGCCTTGTCCCACGGCTCGATGAGCAGCATGTGGGCCTCGGGGGTCTTGACGGCGGCAACCTGCGTGACCGGCGTGGGAACACCGTAATAATCGACGGTGATGTCGGACAGAATGTTGGCGTTGGCGCGGCCGGTACGAACCTTGGAGAAGTTATGCTTGAGGGACTCGAGCGACTTGTCCATATGGGCGGTGATGTTCTCTGCCATGCTTAATCCTCCTGATAGACGAGCGTGCCGACGGGCTCACCCGAAAGCGCGCGCTTGACGGTGTCCTCGCCATCGATGTTGAGGACCAAAATCGGCATACGGTTATCCTGGCACAGTGCCGTAGCCGTGGAATCCATAACCTGCAGACCGCGGACGAGAACCTCGTGATAGGTAATCTTGTCAAAACGGACGGCATCGGCGCACTTGACGGGATCCTTGTCGTAGATGCCGTCAACCTTGGTGGCTTTAATCAGAATCTCGGCGCCGATCTCGCACGCACGAAGAGCCGCGGCGGTGTCGGTCGTAAAGTACGGATTGCCCGAACCGGCAGCGAAGATGACGACGTTGCCCTTGGACAGATGGTTGATAGCGCGGCGACGAATATAGGGCTCGCAGATCTCGTTCATCTGGATAGCGCTCATCACGCGGCAGGGAACATCGTTGTGCTCGAAGGCATCCTGCAGGGCGAGCGCGTTCATAACGGTTGCCAGCATGCCCATGTAGTCGGCCTGAGCACGCTCCATGCCACCGGCGGCGCCGGCCATGCCGCGGAAAATATTGCCGCCGCCGACAACGACGCCGACCTCATGGCCAACGGCGAGCAGCTCCTTGACCTGTTTGGCAAGATGGTCGGTAACCTTGGGGTCGATGCCATAGTGGCCGTCGCCCATCAGTGCTTCGCCGGAAAGCTTCAAAAGCACGCGTTTATATCGGATGTCGGACAAAGCGATCCTCCTTTAGATTGAACTCTCAACATTCTATCAAAGGCTCTAAGAAGAGCCATGAAAAAGCAGGCTGTGAGTAAAACCCACAGCCTGCTCATTACCAGCTACAAGAGCTTATTTACTCGCCACGGACCAGACGGTCAAAGGCAACGACGGTAATGGTGTCGCCGAGCTCCTTGGAGACCTGCTCAGCGTACTTCTTGATGGTGAGGGAGCTGTCCTTGATGAACTCCTGCTCGGTGAGCACGGACTGCTTGTAGAACTTCTCCAGACGGCCGACAGCCATCTTCTCCTGGATAGCCTCGGGCTTGCCGGACTCGGCGGCCTGAGCCATGTAGATCTGCTTCTCGTGCTCGACGGTCTCGGCCGGAACCTGATCGCGGGTAGCGCAGATCGGGGCAACGGCGGCAACCTGAAGGGCAACGTCGTGAGCAAAGGTCTTGAAGGACTCAGCCTGAGCGGTCTCGGCCTTCTCGAAAGCAAACTCGACGAGGACGCCGATCTTACCACCCATGTGGATGTAAGAAGCGAGAGCGCCGTTCTCGGCCTTGCGGGCAGCGAAGCGGGAGATCTTCATGTTCTCGCCCATGATGTGAATCATCTCGGTGAGCTCGGAGGAAACAGTCTCCTCGCCCATCGGCTTCTCGAGCAGAGCGTCGACGTCAGCAGGCTCGGTGGTAGCGACAACCTCAGCGACCTTGGAAGCAAAGCCGGTGAACTTGGCGTTGGAGCCAACGAAGTCGGTCTCGCAGGAGAGCTCGAGCAGAGCGCCGGTCTTGCCATCCTCGGAGACGAACGCGGCAACAGCGCCCTCGTTGGTCTCACGGCCAGCCTTCTTGGCAGCCTTGGCAAGGCCGTTCTTACGCAGAACGTCGACAGCGGCGTCCATGTCGCCGTCAGCCTCGACGAGAGCCTTCTTGCACTCCATCATCGGGGAGTCGGTCATCTCGCGGAGCTGCTTGACCATAGCGGCGGTAATCTGGGCCATTGTGGTTCCTTTCAAAGAGATGAAAAAGAATTAACTAAGACTGATTTACTCGGCCTTGGGCTCAGCGGCCATCTCGGCCTCGGAGACCTGCTCCTTGCCGGAGCCAGCGAGGCAGGCGTCAGCCATGAGCTCGCACATAAGGGTGACAGCGGAGATAGCGTCATCGTTGCAGGGGATGCCGTACTCGACCTCGTCGGGATCGGAGTTGGTGTCGATCAGAGCGACGACGGGGATGTTCAGGCGCTGGGCCTCCTTGATGGCGTTCTCCTCGCGCTTGGTGTCGATGACGAAGAGAGCCTGGGGCAGGCCCTTCATGTCGCGGGCGCCACCGAGGTTGGTCTGGAGCTTGGTGAGCTCCTTGCCG
Organism: uncultured Collinsella sp.; assembly: GCA_900542945.1. Lineage (GTDB taxonomy): Bacteria > Actinomycetota > Coriobacteriia > Coriobacteriales > Coriobacteriaceae > Collinsella. The sequence goes on along the minus strand of UQPI01000026.1, from coordinate 21,603 downwards.
AGCACAGCCTGCTCCTTCTTGGGGAGCACTGCCATGCGGCCGTCCTCGACCATGGCTTCGAGCTCCTCCATGCGGTTGATGCGGGAGCGGATGGTGACGAAGTTGGTCAGCATGCCGCCGAGCCAACGCTGGTTGATGTAGGGCATGTTGGCGCGCTCAGCAGCGTTCTTGACGGCCTCCTGAGCCTGCTTCTTGGTGCCGACGAACAGCACGTTGCCACCCTTGGCGACGTTCTTGACGAAGGTATAGGCCTGGTCGGCGTCGAGGATGGTCTGCTTGAGGTCGAGGATGTAGATGCCGTTGCGCTCACCGAAGATGAACGGCTTCATCTTAGGGTTCCAGCGACGGGTCTGGTGACCGAAGTGGCAGCCGGCCTCGAGCAGGGTGCGGATATTAATCTTGGTAGCCATGTTAAACCTCCTGTGGTTTGCCTCCGCGCGGGGTCATCCTCCAAAACCAACCCGGACATGTGCTACCAAAGCCCGGGCACCACGGTATGAAGTAGCCGCGCGTGCGTGATAAAAACCTGTTGCCGTGAAGCAACCCGATGAATGATAGCAGGAATGCATCTTCCTGCCAACCCGCAATCAAAATCACACACCTGAGTGCGGCGCAGGACGTCCCAGCCACTATTCGCCGCGGGGATGGGCTTGAGCCACGGCCCGCTTAAGCCGATCGGGCGTGAGATGTGTGTAGATCTGCGTCGTGGACAGGCTCGCATGACCCAGCAGCTCTTGAACCGAGCGCAGGTCCGCACCGCCCTCGAGCAAGTCGGTCGCAAAGGTATGGCGCATCGCATGCGGGGCGATGTCGGCCGGAATGCCGGCGAGCGTCGCCAGCGTATGGAACCGCCTCCTGAGCATGGCAGCGCTCATGCGATTGCCGCGCGCCGATATAAGCAGCGGATGCGGCCCGGTAGCGGGGTCACGGCGCTTTGCCCGAGCAAGCAACTCCGACCTGCCCTCCTCAATATAGAGACGCGTCGCCTCGAGCGCACGACGATACAGAGGGACGATACGTTCCTTGCTCCCCTTGCCCCACAGGCGCAGCGTGCGTTCGGACCAAGCGATGGACTCCACATTGAGTGCTGCGAGCTCAGAGATACGAGCGCCCGAGGCATAGAGCAGCTCGAGCATCGCCGCATCGCGCAGTCCCGCGGGAGTTGAGGTATCGGGGGCTTTGAGTAGCGCCTCCACCTGTTGGTTCGTCAGCACACCGGGCAGATCGCGCGGGAGCTTGGGCGAGGAAATTGCCGAGACCGCATCGCCCTCCACGACCCCCTCGGCAGCCATCCATCGATAGAGCGATCGGATAGCCGACAGATGCGCCGCAAGCGTTCGGGGAGCAACCTGCTCACGCGAGAGCTCGGCAAGATAGCGACGAATGGTGCGCACGTCGGCAGAGAAAGCATCGATATCCACGCGCTCGCACCAGGCAGCAAAGCGCTCCAGCCTCGAGCCATAGGCAGTCACCGTGTTGGGAGAAAGTCCCTCAACACGTGCGATATAGGCGATAAACGAGTCGACGGTGTCGTACAGGTCAAAGGCTATGACCGGTCGCCTCCAAACAGATCGGGGCGAGTTGTCAGATAGGCATCAAGGGCCTCGAGCGCACGGTCCGCATAGGCCTGGTAGCGGTCGCGCTTGCTGCGGCGCTTACCATCCTCGAGTGGCGGCACCAGGCCAAAGTTGACATGCATGGGCTGATAGCCCACGGTGGCAGGATCGGTCGCATAGCCCACGAGCGCGCCCAGGGCGCCCACACGCGGCAACTCGACGCCCGCAGCACCGATAGCCTCGGCATAGGTGTTGAGCGCCGCGAGCAGACCCGTCGCCACGGCTTCCATGTACCCCTCGGTGCCGGTGATCTGACCGGCCAGGCGCACGCCGGTACCGGGCACGGCAAAGGTGCCATCGAGCACGTGCGGGGCATCGACAAAGGTATTGCGGTGCATGACACCGTAGCGGAAGAACTCAGCGTTCTCCAGGCCCGGCACCATATGGAAGACGCGCTTCTGCTCGCCAAAGGTCAGGTTGGTCTGGAAGCCCACCAGGTTATAGGCGGTCTTCTCCTTGTTCTCGGCACGCAGCTGAATCGCCGCCCAGGGGCGACGTCCGGTACGCGGGTCGGTGAGGCCGACGGGCTTCATGGCGCCAAAGCGAATGGCATCCTTGCCGGTGCGCGCAACCTCCTCGGCAGGCTGGCAGGCCTGGAACAGATCGCCGCCCTCAAAGTCCTTGAGCACCACGCGGTCGGCCGTGGTGAGCGCCTCGATAAAGGCCTCGTACTCCTCTTTGTTGAGCGGGGCGTTGAGATAGTCGCCGCTCCCCTGCTCCTCGTAGCGCGACTGCGAGAACAGCACGTCCATATCGAGCGTGGAGGCATCGACGATCGGAGCCGCGGCATCGAAGAACGCAAGGGCGTCGCCGCCGACGAGCTTCATGACCTCTTCGCTCAGCGCCGGCGAGCACAAGGGGCCCGCGGCAATGACCACGTGACCCTCGGGAATCTGCGTGACCTCGCCGTGAATGATCTCGATATTGGGACGGGCGGCAACCTCGGCCTCGACAAGCTCGGAAAACTTGACGCGGTCGACCGCCAGGGCGCCACCGGCGGGAACAGCCGCGCGATGGGCGCAATCGAGCAGCACCGAACCCATACGCTCGAGCTCGGCTTTTAGTAGGCCAGCAGCGGAATCTGGACGGGTCGACTTAAACGAATTGGAGCAGACGAGCTCTGCCAGGTGATCGGTATGGTGGGCCGGGGAGCTCACCTGGGGGCGCATCTCGCACAGCTTTACGGCAAACCCGCGGTCTGCCAGCTGGATCGCGCACTCCGATCCCGCCAGACCGCCACCGATAACCGTCACCTGATCAAACAGCATCTGCAAACACCTTTCTAATTGACACGTTTTCCATTGTGACCGAAGGGTGTCTGGGCGTGAAGGGCAAACTTGGAGGGCGCATACCTTCCATCCATCATGCGCTCGATAAGGCCCTCGAGCTCAAGCGAGCCCAAGAGCTTGAGCACTCCGACGGCATCGAGCGAGACAAGCGCCGCGATGTCGTCGACCTTGAGCGGAGAGGCGATGAGCGCATGCATCACGGTCTGCTGTGTTGGATCCAGGTCGGCAATGCCGGGCGCATCGGGGCGCGAGTAGCGCAGGGTGCCGTAGATGCGTGAGATAGCCATCTCGATAGATTCCTCGTCGATGATGCAGCAGGCCCCGTTCGCAATGAGGTAATTCGTGCCACGCGACTCGGGCGATAGGATCGACCCCGGCACGGCAAGAAGTTCGCGCCCCAAATCCATAGCAGCCTCGGCTGTAGAAAACGTCCCGGAAGGCATACCTGTCTCGGATACAAAGAGGGCTTGTGACAGTGCCGCGATCACGCGATTGCGGCGTGGAAAGGCAAACTTGCGCGGACCCATGCCCCACGGGGATATCGACACGACCGCGCCACCCGTATCGAGCGTGCGCGTAATAAGCCCCGCACTCGAACGCGGGTAGACCACGTCGGCACCCGTCCCCAGCACCACGACGTGTTTGCCGCCGGCGTTGACCGCAGCCCAACCCGAGGCCTGGTCACAACCGACCGCGCCGCCCGAAACAACCGTCACTCCCGCCTCGACCGCCACCTTTGCCGCAAGCTCTGCCACGGCAAGACCATACGGCGAGGCCTTGCGCGCGCCGATGATGGAGAGCGCGGGCGTCGAAAGCACCTCGGGGTTGCCGCGCACATAGAGCGTCTGGGGAACATCAGAAAGCTCCAAAACAGTCTCGGGATACAACGCGTCACCTGGATGCAGCTCGAAGGTCCCCTCGGCCATCATTGGTCCCTCCTTCCCTGGTACATCGCCGCCTCGAGCACGTGGTCCTGCGTCACCTGCTCGCTCTCGGCGACGTCGGCGATGGTACGCGCGATACGCACCAGGCGTACGATGCCGCGGCCCGTGAGATGCGTGCGCTTCGACAGGCCGAGCACACACTTCTCCGCCGCATCATCGAGCTCAAAAGTCGAAACGACGCCGTCAATGGACCGCGTCTCGTCATCCTCGGCCTCGGCGTCCGCATCGTCCATACGGGACTCGCGCCAGGCGCGAAAGGCGCGACCGCGCACAACGTAGTCACGCAACTCGGCCGACGACATACCCTCCGCACCCTCGATAATCACTTGGGGGTCGGGACGGGTCACATCGATCATCATGTCGATACGGTCGGCCAAAGGACCGCGCAGCTTTGCCCGATAGCGCTCCACCATCGATGCCGAGCAGCGGCACGCCACCTCACGGTCGCCCAAAAAGCCGCAGGGGCAGGGATTGCTCGCGGCCAGCAGCTGAAAGCGCGACGGGAAGGTAAAGGCCCCATCGACGCGTACGATCCTCACATAGCCGCGTTCGATGGGCTGACGCAGCGTCTGCAGCACACCCGTGGGAAACTCGGCAAGCTCGTCCAAAAAGAGCACACCGCCATGAGCCAGACTGATCTCACCCGGATGCACCGGGCGTCCTCCGCCAATGAGGCCCGCCGTTGAAATACTGTGATGGGGGCTTCGAAACGGCCGATGACCTGCCAATAAGCCATCGATGTTCTCGCCCAAGACCGAATGGATGCACAGCGCCTCCTGCTGATCCTCAACGGAAAGCTCGGGCAGGATGCCGGTCATACGGCGCGCAAGCATCGTCTTGCCCGATCCCGGGGACCCGATCATAAGCAAACCGAGCTCACCCGCTGCCGCCAGTGCCATGCCGCGTTTGGCAACCTCCTGCCCCAGTACGTCGGCATAGTCGAGCTCGGGCTCAAAGGTCGCCTCGACGCCATCAGAATCCAAGTAATGCCGCGCAGCATCGCCCATACCATGAGCAAGCTGAGACAAATGATCGATGAATCCGCAATCCACGCCCGCAAGCGGCACATGCTGATCGGACCTGCCAGCGATAAAGGACAGCCCCATATCACGCGCCAATAGCTGAAACGCCACCTCGCCCTTGACAGGAAGCACCGTACCGTCCAAGCCAAGCTCACCAGCGATAAGACAACGATCGAGGTTGTCGCGGGGAATCTGACCATCGGCCGCCAATACCGCGATGGCGATGGGAAGATCAAAGCCGCTACCGGTCTTGCGAATATCACCAGGTGCCAGATTGACCGTAATGCCCGAGCGTGGGACCTCGAACCCGGCGGAGCGCATCGCACAGCGAATGCGACCACGCGACTCCATCACCTCCATACTCGGGATGCCGAGCATCTGAATGCCCGGAACGCCGCCGGCAAGCGAGACCTCGACCGTGACGTGAATCGCCTCGACGCCGCGGATGCAGGCCGCGTGAACGGCAAACGTCTCGAACGCCATCACGACACCTGCCAATCGAACGCGTTGTACTGATGCTCGATCTCGGCGATATGCCCGCCGCGAATGGTGACGCCCACGGCGTCGAAGCGAATCGCCTTGAGCGGATAATGCTCCATGAGATAGCAACTTGCGATGCGGCGGTAGCGGCGTTGCTTTTGGGCGTCCACGGCCTCCTCGGGAAAGACCCGCGTGGTGCAATCCAGGGCGACGCGTCTGGTCTTGACCTCGGCCATCACCACGACATCGTCGAGCTCATCAAGCAGCACCAGATCGGCCTCGCCCTCGGTGCAACGATAACCCTGTTCCAGCAAGGTGTAGCCGCGCTCGTTAAAGTAGTCGATGGTGATCAGCTCGCCCAGCATGCCCAGCTCGCGGGGACTGAGTCCCTTGATAAACTCGGGCGTCATCGCCCCGCAGTCGAGCTCGCCGTTTTCCCAACGCTCCTTGAGCCGCTGCGTCTTGCTCTTTTTGCTTGCGGCACTCATGGGGTCTCCTTTCCCGCACACTGCATTGCCCCGATGATGAGGGCACCTTTCATGCGGGTAAGTACCGGAAGCAAACCAAAAGCTGACCAAATGCCAACAAAAAACGGGCCGTACGCAACAATCACGTTGCACACGGCCCGCTACCAGCAGGTTTATAAAACGCCGGAGGTCCCTGTCTCCACAATTGACCTAGAAAAGGCGCTCAGTCTGCAGAAAGTTTCCGCAAAAGCTCACGCGGTGCAGAGGACAAAGTCCATGTTTGCGAATGGCCTCGATATGCTCGGGGCTCGCATAGCCCTTCGACTCGGCCAGATGGTACTCGGGATACTCGGCGTCGTACTCGACCATCATCTCGTCACGCGTGACCTTGGCCATGATGGACGCCGCGGCGATGCAGGCGATCTTGGCATCGCCCTTCACCACGTCGCGCTCGTTGGGAACGGCACCCAAAGGATTACCGTCCATGAGGACGCAGTCGGGTTCAAGCCCCGTATCGGCCACAGCACCCGCGACGGCAGCGCGGATGGCGCGGGCCATGCCCATATCATCGATATCCTTCGGCGCGATATGGCAAAAACCGATCGCCGTCGCCACCTCGGCAATCTTCACTGAGAGCAGCTCGCGGCGCGCCGGCGTGAGCTTTTTGGAATCGTTGATGCCCCAGATGCGCGGCTCCATCGGAAGACACACGGCACACACGGTCAAGGGACCCGCTACCGAGCCACGACCCACCTCGTCGACGCCCACGACCACGCCATCGCCACCAAGCTCATGCATAAGCTCGTACATGTCATTGACGCGCTCGCGCTCGGCAACCTCTTTGGAATGGCGTTTGAGGGCGCGTTCACAAGCCTTGATCACCTGCTGGCGCGGATCCTCGCGATAATGCTCCACGAGGGCGGGGATCTCCTCAAACGTGGCACTCGCCAGCTCGCCGGCAACCTGCGATGCCGAAACCGAGCTCGTCATATTGGCCATACCAGGCCCTCCTTGCATGCAAATCAGATAAAAAGAAGGGCCACCCGAAGGTGACCCTTACGTCCAAACGAGTGGACAGACGCTGCGATCTTCTTAGCGCTTCTCGGGGATGCGAGCAGCCTTGCCCACCTTGTCGCGGAGGTAGTACAGCTTGGCGCGACGGACGCGACCATGACGAACGACCTCGAGCTTGGCGATCTTGGGGCTGTGAAGCGGGAAGGTACGCTCAACACCGACACCGAAGGACATCTTGCGGACGGTGAAGGTCTCGCGGGCACCGGCGCCGGCCATGCGGATGACGTCGCCCTGGAAGACCTGGATGCGCTCGCGGTCGCCTTCCTTAATGCGGTAGTGAACCTTGACGTTGTCGGCGACGCGAACCTGAGGAATGTCCTCGCGGATCTGCTGACGCTCGATTGCGCGGATGTAATCCATGTGCAATTCCTTACTCTTCTAGAGGTGCCGTACCACCTTGGCCGGCACGTAGTTGAACAAACGCATTCGAGTATACACGCGCGGGTTTCTGCTGCAAGAACAATTTTTTACGCAGACAAAAAGACAAAACCCGCACATGATAACCGCCCGTCTCACGAATGAGACGGGCGGCATGAAGGGGGGCTACGCTAGGCGTCTAAACCCAAAACGTTAGGCGGAACGCTTAGCCTCGAGCTTGGCCTGAGCGGCAGCCAGGCGTGCGAGGGGCACGCGGTAGGGCGAGCAGGACACATAGTCCACATCGGCCACGTTAAACAGGCCCTTGATGGACTTGGGGTCGCCGCCGTGCTCACCGCACACGCCAAAGTGCATGTCGGGGTTGGTGGCGCGGCCCTTCTCGACAGCCATGCGCACCAGCTCGAGTACTGCCGTATCGATGGTCTCGAAGGGGTTGTCCTTTAAGATCTTCTTGTGCATGTACAGCGGGATGAACTTGGCCTCGGCATCGTCGCGGGAGAAGCCGAAGGTGGTCTGGGTGAGGTCGTTGGTGCCAAAGCAGAAGAAGTCGGCGTGCTGCGCGATCTCGTCGGCGACCATACAGGCGCGCGGCAGCTCGAGCATCGTGCCCACGGGAATATTGAGCTCGACGCCCTCCTCAGCGGAAACCTCAGCGATCACGCGCTCGATGACCTCGCGGGTCTGGACATGCTCGGCCGTGATGGAAACGAGCGGAACCATGATCTCGGGACGCGGATCGACGCCCTCCTGGATAAGGCGGGCAGCAGCCGTGGCGACGGCGCGAACCTGCATGAGCGGCAGATCGCTAAAGACGACGGACAGGCGCACGCCGCGCAAGCCCAACATCGGGTTAGACTCGACCATGCCGTCGATACGACGCAGGCGGGCGCGCAGAGTGGCAAGCTCTTCCTCGCTGGCGCCAGCGGCTTCCTTCTTGGTGATGGCGACCTCGAGCTCGCGAGGATTATCCAGGAACTCATGAAGCGGCGGATCGAGCAGGCGGACAACCACATCACGACCGGACATGGTCTTGAACATCGCCAGAAAGTCCTCGGTCTGGACCTTGAGCAGGTCGGCCAGGGCCTGCTGCTTCACGGCCTCATCGTCAGACAGGATAAAGCTCTGGATGATGTTCTTGCGGTCGCCCAGGAACATGTGCTCGGTGCGGCATAGGCCGATGGCCTCGGCACCAAACTCGAGTGCGAGCGCGGCGTCCTCGGGGTTGTCGGCGTTGACGCGCACGTGGTTGGCGTGACCGTCGGTCTCGTCCAGACGGATCTCGTCGGCCCAGGACAGGATGGTGTCCAGATCGCCGGTGAGCTCGGCCGAAACCAGATCAACGGCGCCGTCGACGACGATACCCTGGGTGCCGTCGATGGAGACGACATCACCCTCGCGCAGCACGCGGTCGCTGCCCTCGATGCGCACGACCTTCTCGGCGGCGTCGATATGGAAACGCTCGACACCGCAGACGCAGGGGGTACCCATGCCACGGGCGATAACGGCGGCGTGGCTCGTCTTGCCACCGTGGCTGGTCAGGATACCCTCGGCGGCGACCATGCCCTTCAGGTCATCGGGGTTGGTCTCCCAACGAACCAGAATGACCTTGTGCCCCTCGTTGGCGCGCGCGACGGCGTCATCGCTCGAGAACACGACCTCGCCCACGGCGGCACCGGGGCTGGCGTTAAGGCCGCTGGCCAGCGCCTCGTACTTCTTGGAGGCGTCAAACTGCGGGTGTAGAAGCTGGTCGAGCTGCGCGGGATCGATACGGCTCACGGCCTCCTCGCGGGTGATGAGGCCCTCCTCGACCATCTCAATGGCAATGCGCAGGGCGGCGGTGGCGGTACGCTTGCCCACGCGGGTCTGGAGCATCCAGAGCTTACCCTGCTCGATAGTGAACTCGATATCGCACATATCGCGGTAGTGGTCCTCGAGCGTCAGGAACACGCGCTCGAGCTCCTCGCCTGCGGACTCAAGACCCGGGGTGGTCTTGAGGTCGGCGATGGGCTCGGTGTTGCGGATGCCGGCGACGACGTCCTCGCCCTGGGCGTTGACCAGAAAGTCGCCGTAGAATTCCTTGGTGCCATCGGCCGGGTTGCGCGTGAAGGCGACGCCAGTCGCGGAGGTCTCACCCTTGTTGCCAAAAGCCATAGCCTGGACGTTGACGGCGGTGCCAAGGTCGTCGGAAATGCCGTGCTGCTTGCGGTAGATGCAGGCGCGCTCGTTCATCCAGCTGCCGAAGACGGCCTGGATAGCAAGGCGCAGCTGGAGCTCCGGATCGTGCGGGAAGACGGGCTTGCCGTCGGCGACCTCGAGCTCGGGATACAGGGCGGCCTCGACGTTCTCGGAGAAGATGCCCTTAAAGGTCTCGACGAGCTCCTGCAGATCCTCGGCCGAAAGCTCTGAGTCGACGCGGACGCCAGCGACCAGGCGGGCCTGGGTCAGGGCATTCTCGAATAGGTCGGCGTCAACGCCCATGACAACGTTGGAGAACATCTGGATAAAGCGACGGTAGCTATCCCAGGCAAAGCGCGGGTTCTGCGTCTGCGCGATGAGACCCTGAACGGAGTCGTCGTTGAGGCCCAGGTTGAGAACCGTGTCCATCATGCCGGGCATGGAGAACGGAGCACCCGAGCGAACCGACACGAGCAGCGGATCGTTGGCGTCACCGAGCTTCTTGCCGCAGCGGTCCTCGAGGTCTGCCTCGGCGGCAACGATCTCATCGAGTGCGCCTTCGGGCCAGACGTTGCCGGCACCGGAGTACTCGACGCAAGTCTGGCAGGTAATGGTAAAGCCACCGGGAACCGGCAGGCCGATGCGGCTCATCTCGGCAAGGTTTGCGCCCTTGCCGCCAAGCACGAAGTTCATGGACTTGTCGCCCTCAGTGACACAGGTGCCCTGGGCGTCGGTTCCAAAACGGTAAACCCTCTTGCAATCGCTCACGATACTTCCCCTTCCATGCGCTTACGCGCACGACCGTGGTAACGAATCGACCCGCCGGATGCGGGCCGTGAGGGAACTATACGGCCGGATTTGAACGGGCTTGAGCAGAGGATACGCGGTTTGGTAAACGTGCTAAAACTGGCGGTAAACGGTAGGTAAAGTTGGTTACCTTATGAAGATACCACTGCAATAAAAAAGCAGGTCAGATGCGATGTTATTGCTAAATCGCTTTATCAAAATGCTACTACTATTAGGCGCGGCGGGTGGCTCGGCGGGCACGGGCTTCTTGGATTTCCTCCAAGTGACTGATGATCTCGGAGGCACTCTCCTCGATCGCCTTACCGTCGGTGCGCACCACAAAGCAACCAAGGCGCTTCATGAGGGCACGGGCTTCCTCAAGCTCGCTGCGCACGCTCTCGGGCTCGGCATAGGAGCCTGCGACGGCACGAGCGTAGTCATCGCCCAAGCGGCTATCGCGAATTTCGGAAATCACATCGACGGTCGAAATCAGGCCGAATAACCGCATCGGGTCAACCTCGTAAATCGACTTCGGCGGCTCCATGCCATGGGCCAAAGGAACATTGGCAACCTTATAACCTTGATAGGCCAAATACATCGACAGCGGCGTCTTGGACGTACGGGATACGCCCAGCAGCACGATATCGGCACCCGACAGATCGTCGCAGCCGCGCCCATCATCGTGCTCAACGAAATACTCCATGGCCTCGATACGATGGAAATAGCGGTCATCGGTCTTGTGAATCACGCCCGCAACGCCCTTGGGCGGCACGCCGACGAGCGACGACAGCACGGCGAGCGTCGGACCGATCAGGTCGACCGAGCGAATGTGCAGCATGCCCAAGTAGTCGAGCACACGAGCACGAAGGGCCGGATCGACAATGGTGTGGAACACGGCGATATCGCGATGGTCGGCATCGACGCGCGGCCCCACAAATGACTTGACCTGCTCCACGGAGGCCACCTTGGGCAGGCGCAAAACGCGAAAAGCCCCTTCATCAAATTGCCCGGACGCCGCAAGCACCACCTCACAAGCGGTATCACCGAGGGAGTCGGAGACAACGATAACGGTGGGACGAGCGGTGACCGGGCAATCCATGCGGGGCTCCTTTTGCGCTTATGCGCAGGCTAGCTTACTTTTTGCGGGCAAGCTCACCGATGTTGGCGATGCCGGAGAAAACGGCCTCGAAGCGGTTGAGCAACTTAAGGCGATTATCGCGGAGCTGCTCGTCCTTGTCCATGACCATAACCTCGTCGAAGAAGCGGTCGATGGGGGCACGCAGGGCGGCGAGGGCGGCAAATGCGGCCGGGTAATCCTCGGCAGCAAGGGCGGCATCGACAGCGGTCTGGGCAGCCTCGGAGGCGTCGGCAAGCGCAAGCTCGACCTCGCCCATCAGGCTGCGGTCGTACTCCGCACCCAGCTCGGGCTTGGAGATGTGCGCGGCGCGGGCATAGGCGGTAGCCAGGTTGTCGAACGTCTCAGCGTCGTTCTTGCGGGCCTCGTCGAGGGCGGCGCAGCGGGCGAAGAAGACGGACGGAGCGATGATGTGCACCGCGGAGACGGCGGCAACGGTATCGGCCGGGATCTTTTCGTCACGGGCCATGCTTACCAGGCGGCCATGGAAGAAGTCGCGAACCTGCTGGGCGACCTCGGCGGCGTCGAACTCAATGCCCTGCTCACTGTAGAGCTCGAGGGCGAAGTCGATGAGCGACGTGGGGTCAATCGGCAGGCGGTCGCGCAGGATGTTGATGATGCCGATAGCGGCACGACGCAGCGCATAGGGGTCTGAAGAGCCGGTCGGGGGCTCGCCGATGGAAAAGATACCGGCGATGGTATCGAGCTTGTCGGCGCAGGCCACAATGCAGCCAGCGGTGCCCTCGGGCAGCTCGTCACCGGCAAAGCGAGGACGATAGTGATCGCGAATAGCATGGGCGACCTCGTCGTTCTCCCCCATCGCGGTCGCGTAATAACCGCCCATCACGCCCTGCTGGCTCGTGAACTCGACGACGGCGTTGGACACCAGGTCAGCCTTGCACAGGTGCGCGGCGCGAGCAGCGTCGGCGGCAAGATGGGCGCCCAGGTGAGCCTCGCGGGCGATAGCGAGCGCGAGCTGCTCGATGCGCTCGGACTTGGCGAGCACGCTACCGAGCTTCTCCTGGAAGGCAACCTTGGCCAGGCGCTCACGGAACTCGTCGAGGGAGATCTTCAGGTCCTCCTCGTAGAAGAACTTGGCGTCGTCCAGACGGGCGCGCACGACGCGCTCGTTGCCGTCGATCACGCGCTCGGCATTCTCGGGTTTGCTGTTGGAAACGACCACGAACTCACGCGTGAGCTTGCCCTCGCCGTCATAGATCGGGAAGTAGCGCTGGTTGGTGAGCATGGACTCGCAGATGATCTCGTGCGGGACCTTGAGGAACTCCTCATCGAAAGTACCGACGAGCACCGTCGGCCACTCGCAGAGGTTAATGACCTCCTCAAAGACCTTCTTGGGCGTATCGACATGGCAGCCGGGACGGGCAGCCTCGACCTCGGCGATACCGGCGAGGATGGCCTCACGACGACGCTCGGCAGAAAGCACACCGGCGTCCTCGAGCACCTGCTCGTAAACAGCGGGGCTGGCAACCACATGGTTGCCAGGGCCAAGTACGCGATGACCGCGCGTGGTGTTGCCGCTCGTCACGTCGGCAAACGACACGGGCACAACATCCTCGCCCAAAAGGCAGCAGATCCAGCGGACCGGACGAACAAAGGTCGCATGCTCGTGGCCCCAGCGCTGGCTGCGGTAGTTGGGCCACTGCAGGCCGGCGATGGTCTTCTCGCACAGGGCTGTCAGGATCGGGGTTGCCGGTGCGGAGGGAATGTTCTTCTCGGCGAACACATACTCGCGACCGTCGGTATCCTCGCGACGGACCAGATCCTCGGCAGCCACACCGCACTTGCGGGCGAAGCCCTGGGCGGCCTTGGTGGCGTTACCGTCAGCGTCGAAGGCGATGTTTGCCGCGGGGCCACGCTTGACCTCGTGAACCTCATCGGTCGCGGTGGCGACGTCGGCAACGAGCGCAGCCAGGCGACGCGGGCTCGAGATCACGCGGACCTCGCCATGGGCCAGACCGGCCTCGTCGAGACCCTTGGCGATCATGGTGCCAAGCTGCTTGACGGCATTGTTCAGAGGTGCAGAGGGCATTTCCTCCGTACCGATCTCAAACAGGAAATCCTTAGCGTCTGCCATGGCTTAAGCCACCTCGCCTTCCTGATCGGCATTCTCGTTGATTCCGGCGACCTCGGCCATATAGGCCTCGCAGCACGCCTTGGCGACGGCGCGGACGCGCAGGATGTAATTGGCGCGCTCGACTGAGGACAGCGCACCGCGGGCATCGAGCAGGTTGAAGGCATGGCTGCACTTCATGACACAGTCGTACGCCGGCAGCGGCAGCTTGCGCTCCAGGCAGGAGTGGCACTCGGCCTCGTAGTCGTCAAACTTCTGACGCATCATCTCGACGTTGGCGACCTCAAAGTTGTAAGCGCTGAACTCGCGCTCGTTCTCCAGGAACACGTCGCCGTAGGTCATGGGCGTGCCGTCGGGCAGATAGCTCCACACCAGGTCGTAGACCGAGTTGACGCCCTGGGCGTACATGGCGATACGCTCCAGACCATAGGTGATCTCGACGGGCACGGGGTCGACCTCGATGCCGCCCACCTGCTGGAAGTACGTAAACTGCGTGACCTCCATGCCATTGAGCCAGACCTCCCAGCCAAGGCCCCAGGCGCCCAGCGTCGGGCTCTCCCAGTCGTCCTCGACAAAGCGGACGTCATGGTCGTTGGGGTCCAGGCCAATGGCGGCCAGCGAACCCAGGTAGAGCTCCTGAGCGTTGACCGGCGAGGGCTTGATGAGCACCTGGAACTGATAGTAGTGCTGCATGCGGTTGGGGTTCTCGCCGTAACGGCCGTCGGCAGGACGGCGGCAGGGCTGCGCATAGCAGGTGCGCCACTCGGCAGGACCAAGCGAGCGCAGCGTGGTCGCGGTATGGAAGGTACCGGCACCGACCTCGGAGTCATAGGGCTGCATAATGACGCAGCCCTGCTCGCCCCAGTACTGCTGGAGGCGCAGGATGATGTCTTGGAAGGAAAGCGATGAAGCGTTCATGCCTCTAATATCCCCTCGTCGAAACGATTACACGGTTAGGTACTGTACTATAGCGGTTTTTAGTCGATAGCGCCGATGCGGTTGAGCGGCCAGTAGCGAACGAGTGCCACGGCCATTAAATCGGAGCGGTCGACCGGCCCAAAATAGCGGGAGTCGGCTGAGTTCTCTCGGTTGTCGCCCATCACCCACACACACCCGTCGGGGACGGTGTAGGGATAGCTCACCTGGGCGCCGGGCGCCTGGACCGAAAGCGGCCAGCTCATGCCCGTGGTATAGTCCTCGTCGAGCGCCTGGCCGTCAACGACCACCTTGCCGTCCTGCAGGTCGACCGTCTGGCCGGCCGTGGCAATAACGCGCTTGACAAGAACATCATGCTCGGACGTAGCATCGGGGTTGTGGAACACCACGATATCGCCCTGCTTGACGGGCTGACCGAGCTCGAGGCTCACCTTTTGCGCCAGGATCTGATCGCCAATCTCGATCGTGTCCTCCATAGAGCCGGTGGGTACCACAAAGGGCTCGACCACAAAGGTGCGGATCAGGAAGGTGGCCACGAGCGCGATTGCGATGACCGCGATCCACTCAAAAGCGCCCCTCAACGCGGAATGTTGCGTAGGAACCATACTCACTCCTCGCTCTGCGAATACGAAGCGTCAAGGATCTCCTGCGCGTAAGCGCGCTCCTCGGGCGTGAGCCGCGCCGTCTCGATCAGGTCGGGACGCCAGCGACAGGTGCGCTCGATGGCATTCTTGCGGCGCCAGGCATCGACCTTGGCGTGATCGCCGCTCACAAGCACCGGAGGCACGCCCTCGCCGTTAAACTCGGCAGGACGGGTGTACTGCGCGTACTCGAGCAGGCCTCCGTCCTCGGCGGTCGAGAACGACTCGTCGACGTTGCTCATCTCGTCACCAAGGGCGCCGGGAATCAGGCGCACGACGGCATCGGCAACGACCATAGCGGGAAGTTCGCCACCCGTAAGCACATAGTCGCCGATCGACAGACGCTCGTCGGCATACGCATACGCACGCTCGTCGACGCCCTCGTAGCGACTGCACACAAACAGCAGGCGCTCACTTTTGAGCAGGCGCTCGGCCACATGCTGCGTAAAAGGCTCGCCACAGGGGGTAAAGAACACCACAGTGGGCTTGGGACCCTCTGCGCTAATGGCCTCGATGGCCTCTGCGATAGGCTCGACCTTCATGAGCATGCCCTGCCCGCCGCCGTACGGCTCGTCATCGACGGTACGATGACGGTCGTGCGTCCAGTCGCGCAGGTTATACGCCTTAAAATCAAAAAGGCCGGCCTTGCGGGCGCGGCCCAAAATCGATGTGGACATGACGGGCTCAAACATCTCGGGAAAGACCGAAAGGGTCTCGATCAGCATGTTGTCCTCCCTACTTGTCCATATCGATCAGGCCGTCCATCACGTGGACGGAAATTGTTCCTGCATCGGGAAGATCGAGCACGACCTGCTCGATCACGGGAATCAGTACCTCGCCGTACCGATCGCCCTCGACAACCCAAACATCGTTAGCGGGCGTCGACATGATCTCGACGATCGTGCCGAGCGAACCGAAGCGCTCGTCGACCACCTCGCGACCCATCAGGTCGGTATAGGCAGCGTCGAGCGAATCGAGCTCAAAGTCGTCACGATTTGCCAGCACATAGCATCCCGTGATGCCCTCGGCGGCCGTCAAGTCGTCAATGCCCCCAAACGAGACCAGATCGCCATCGCCCGTATCGGTGACGGACACGACCGTGCAAAAGCGGTCGCGCTTGAGCGCCGGTGGCGTCAGGGCGACGCGCATACCTGGGTCTAATACAGAAGGAAGCCCCCGCAGCGGCTGCGCGAGGACCTCCCCCTTCCTTCCGTGCGGCTTGACCACACGGGCGATGTTTTTGTACTGGGACCTCAAGGTCCTAGCCCAGAACCTCTACCTCGACAGCAGTGTCGAGGCGAGCGGCCAGTGCACGGGCGAGCGTGCGAATGGCCTTGATGGTACGGCCACGACGGCCGATGACCTTTGCGACGTCATCCTCGGCGACCGAAACCTCAATCGTAGAGGCGTCGTCACCATCGATGACCTCGAGGCTCACGGAATCCGGGTCGTCGACGATCTGAACAACGAGATATTCGACGAGATCAGCGATGCGATCTGAGAGCATTGCCTCACCCTCGAGCTGTGCAGCGTCAACCTCAGGCACGATTTACTCCTCGGCGCCCTCAGCGGCCTCAGCGGCAGCCTTAGCGGCCTCGGCCTCTTTGGCGAGCTGCTTCTTGGACTTCTTGACGACGGTCTCGGTCTTCTCGCCCTCGTTGGCGGCCTTGACAAGAGCGGCGACGGCGTCGGTGAGCTGAGCGCCCTTGGACTGCCAGTCGGCGATCTTCTCGAGGTCGAGGTTGATGGTCTTGGGGGCGGTCATCGGGTTGTAGCGGCCAACCTCCTCGATGATACGACCGTCACGCGGGGCGCGGGAATCGGCGACGACGACACGGTAGTACGGACGCTTCTTAGCGCCGTGACGAGCAAGGCGAATCTTGACTGCCAAAGGAAACTCCTCCAACCAAGCAGCTTTAGGCTGCAACTACAAACAAACAGTTGAACATAATACGCCATCGACGCGGGCAGGTGAAGTCCGTGAGACCAACTTCTTCGGTGTAGTCGAAGGCAAATCCATATCTTAGACAAGAATTCGGGATTTGCAAGCACATACACGCACCCCACATGAGCTGCGCGGTATACTCATGACATGGAAAGACGCGAACATACATACGGTTATGAGGATGCCATGGGCGTCACGCCGCCTCCCTGGACGGGTCCGGCGGTGGGCCTGATGGACCTCGATGCGTTTTTTGCGAGCGTGGAAATGCTCGATCATCCCGAATGGCGCGGAAAGCCACTCATCGTGGGTGGCGATGCCGATTCGCGTGGCGTCGTGTCCACGTGTTCGTATGAGGCACGTCGCTTTGGCGTGCACTCCGCCATGCCCTCGGCCGAGGCGCGGCGCCTGTGCCCGCAAGCCATTTGGACGCATGGGCATTTTGATCGCTATCGTGAGGTCAGCGCGCAGGTCATGGCGATTCTCGCCGAGGAGACGCCGCGCGTGGAGCGCGTATCCATCGACGAAGCCTTTATCGATATCACACCGGGCCGCTTTGCGCCCGAAGACCCGCTGCTGGTTGCGCGGCGTATAAGCGACCGCGTGGCAGCGCTGGGAGTGACCTGCTCCATTGGCGTGGGCTGCAACAAGACGGTCGCAAAGATCGCAAGCGAGCGGGATAAGCCGTTTGGGCTGACCATCGTGCGCCCCGGAACCGAGCAGCGCTTTTTGGCCGCGCTGCCGGTATCTGCCATGAGCGGCATCGGGCGCTCGGCCGAGGAGCGACTGCGCCGCATGCGCATCTACACCCTCGGCGAGCTATCACGTGCACCGGAATCCACCTTGGCCTCTATTTTTGGCGTCAACGGCGAGCGCATGCGTCAGCGTGCGCTGGGACTCGAAATCTCTGAAGTCACGAGCCTCGATGAAGAGCGCGAGGTCAAGTCGGTCAGCAATGAACGCACCTTTGCTAAAGATTTGACCGAGCGTGGGGACATCGAAGCCGCGATTGCACTATTGGGAGAGTCAGTGGGACGCCGCCTGCGCCGTCAAGGACTAACGGGCGCCACGGTGACGCTCAAGCTTAAGTATTCGTATGGCAGCGGACGTACGGCGCAGCGTCGACTTCCACACCCCACCGATGACGAGAATATCTTTGTTGCCGTAGCGCTCGATCTGCTCGACAATATCTGGCAGGAAGGAATGCACGTTCGCTTAGCAGGCATCGGCATGAGCGACTTCGACCACCAAGGCGGGATCCAAACCGACCTGTTCTGCGAAGTCGATGACCGCGGGGCCCAATCCAGCGACCGACGCGACCTCTCCGTCGCCATCGACGCCGTCCGAGACAAGTTCGGCGACACCGCCCTATCCTTCGGCCGCCAATCCCGCTTCTCCTCCCAATGATTATTCTAGGACGGGGATTTTTTAATCATTTGGAGCGTCATTTCGCTCTTTGAATGATATTGGTCCCTATTCCCGTCAGACGCGAAATCTGGTCAATCGTAAACCCCCGATGCCTCAACACTGCCAGAAGACGATTTCGCTCTGATTTCGGCAAAGTTTTAAGCTGATAAGGCTCATGCGGAGCCAAAAGAGCCCGGGCAACTTCCAACGCATCCATATCGGAGATATGCTTACCTTCGGGCATAAAATAGGGATTAGGCTTGCCGTCGGTACTCGAAAGATAAAACGCTTCCGTACCCCCAAACAGATTGAGAATACCTTCACAATCACAAATTTCGGGATGAGAGAAATACTCATGGAAGCTGCTCCAGCGATACAGAGGAGCAGAAGAAATACCTGCTTTTGCAGGATTGTCGTGTATGTATCGGACGCAACGGAGCAGCTGTTTGTCGTCAGAAATGATCACACTCTTGAATCGTTCCTGGAACACCGGTCCGCGGCGACCGGTTTTTTGATTGAAGTGTTTCGCATATGCCGTATCAATCGCATGCATGGCAACGCTCATCTGATTATCGAGATCATCAAATAGCAAGTGAACATGATTGTCCATGAGGCACCAGGCAAGAAGACGAATATGAGCGGACGTAAATCGTCTGTTCAATAGATTGAGAAAATAAAGGCGATCGTCATCGTCTTCGAAGATCAGCTGGCCAGCACAGCCCTTGAGCATGACGTGATAATGGCCGAGTTCGGACAACGCACGGGCAACACGAGTCATCGAAACCCTCCCTTCCAAGGATGCAGTAGTCACAGCATACAAAAGGAAAGGAAGAAAAGGGCCGAACCGCCCAACAAAGGTGAGCGGTTCGGCAAACGGTAGCAATGATTATTTTATCCCCGTCCCAGAAAAATCATTTAGAGGAGGTCGAGGGGAAGCTGGGGGGCGTCTCCCCAGAGTTTCTCGAGGCGGTAGAAGTCGCGGGCTTCGGGAGTGAAGACGTGGACGACAACCGAACCGTAGTCCATGAGCATCCAGGTCTTCTGCTCGCGGCCCTCGATGGAAAACGGATGCTCGCCGCAAGCCTCGGCGACCTTCTCCTCGATCTCGTCGACAATTGAATCGACCTGGCGGTTGTTGGTACCGGTGGCGAGCACAAAGTAGTCGCACACGTCGGAGAGCTCGGTCAGGTCGAGCACCTGCACGTCCTCACCCTTCTTGTCGTAGGCGGCCTGCGCGGCGGCGCGGGCGACATCCTCGGCGGCGACACCGCTCGCGGACAGCGAGGCGGCGGTGCGGTCGGACGTGGCGGCGAAGCTCTTGTGCTCCACACCTTCAAGAATCTGCTCGTCGGTCATGGTCTCGTCGGCCATGGAATACCTCTTTCTAGACAGCCCGAGCTAGCGCAGCTGGGCGTAATGGTTGTAAATCGTAATAGCCGTGGGATAAAGATAACGCCCGGTCTGGATCACATAGACCAGACCCTGCGCAAAACAGGAGAAGAACAACTCGTCGAGCGAGGACTTCCCCACCATCTTGCGCAGCGCATGGGCATAATCGCCATGGCGGTTGGGTTCGATGGCATCGGCCACAAAGACCACCATATCGAGCGGCGTCATGTCGCAGGCACCCACGGTGTGACGGTCGACAGCCTGGAAAACGGCCGGCGACAGCTCGGGAAAAAGCTGCGGAAGCTCATAGGCGGCAACAGGGCCATGCAAAAGCGGCGTCGCAGCGGAAGGAGAGCCGGCAACCTTGATGCCATAATGAAGCGCGCGGGCCACGAGCTCGTCATCGGAAAGCACCTTGTCCCAGTCGTGGATCAAGCCGGCGGCAACGGCATCAAAGCGGTCAACGCCGTAGACCTCGGCCAGATGAAGTGCGGTCTCGGCAACACCAAGCGAATGCACATAGCGCTTGCGCTTATCCTTCATGCGGACATCGAGCAACTCTTGAATGCGCTTGAGCAGCGCGCGCTCATCGCCCTCAAACTGATCCTCTACCGACAACGTAGACCCCCATCACTCAAAATCTTCTTGGCCCAGATCGACATACAAACCGCGCTTGCGAATGTAGCCGAGCACAGACTCGCTCGTAAGATAGCGCACGCTCATGCCGCGGGCAACTCGCTTACGAATGTTCGTCGAGCTGATCGCCAACGCCGGAATCTGAATATAGCGCACGTCGAACGGCAGCCCCGACTCTTTGATGCGGGCACGCGCCGTATCGATATCAAAGCCCGGTCGCGTCGCCGCAATAAAGGTAGCAAGCTCAGCGATTCGTTCGGCATCATGCCAGGTCACAATATCGATAATCGCATCGGCGCCCGTAATAAAGTAGAGCTTTACCTGCGGCGGGTAAAAGTCGCGAAGGGCATGAAGCGTATCGGCCGTATAGGTTACGCCCGGGCGGTCGATCTCGAACCGACTCGCCAAAAAGGCCGGGTTCGCGGCGGTGGCGAGGACCGTCATGGCATAACGGTCCTCGGCAGGCGTCACCGGCTTGTCAAGCTTAAAGGCAGGCGTGCCCGCCGGCATAAAGAGCACTGCATCCAAGTCGAGGGACTCGCGTGCCTGCTCAGCGGTCACCAGGTGTCCGTAATGGATGGGATCAAAGGTGCCACCCATAATGCCAAGCCGAAACTCTTTGCCCTCTTTTAAGGGCAGCTCGGGCAAACCGATTCCACCGCGCAGCGACATGGCTTACTCGCCCTCCGGGGTCTCGACATCGTCCGCGGCATCCGTCGCATCGACAACCTCGACGCCCTCATTCGCAGCATCGGTCACGTCAATGGCCTCAACGGCAACGTCCTCGCCAGCATCCTCTAGCTCCTCGTACTCCGAGAAGTCCTCAGCGCCCTCAAAGTCAAAGGCGCGCTGGCAAATGCGGACCTCGTCGCCCGCATGGCACCCGGCCTTCTCGAGCGCGTCGTCAACACCCATACGCGCAAACTTATGCTGCAGGTAAATAACGGCTTCCTCGTTTTCCCAGTCGGTCTGGATGACCATGCGCTCGATGGCACGACCGACCACGCGGAAGGCACCGGGCTCTTCCTGGACAATGCGGAAACGCTTCTCACGCTGCAGGCGGCGGCGCTCCCACTCATCGTCGCGCAGGTCGACCGGTTCATCGGAGACCGCCAGCTCGGCGCGGAGCTTGGCCACCTGCTCACCTACGGCAAGCATCAACGTATTGAGACCGGCGCCCGTCACGGCAGACAC
>UQPI01000025.1 GCA_900542945.1 uncultured Collinsella sp. | reverse complement strand
CCACTGAGCGACTCTGCTTGCAGCCGGAGCGAAGGGGGAAACTCAGCCCCCTCCGCCCCGGCCGGCCAGTTCAACCTACACCGTATGCTGCGGCAGGTCCTGCAGGGCGATGACGTCCATGCCCATGTCGTTGGCGCTGCCGTGACCCTGCTGGTCCTCGCGCACGGCCTCGATGGCACTCACGTACGTGTTGGCCGCAGACATCGCCGTCACGCAGGTCACGCCGCGGCGCACGGCCTCGGTACGTAGCAGGTAGCCGTCGCCACGCGAACCCGGGCCGTACGGCGTGTTGATGATTACCGCAATCTTGCCATCGGCGATGAGGTCACCGATGTTGGGACGCTCGCCGTCGTGCGGGCCGCTAATCTTCTCCACGACCTCGCAGGTCACGTTGCCGCCGCGCAGCACGCGCGCCGTACCCTCGGTGGAGCAGATATCAAAGCCCAGGTAGCGAAGGATGCGCGCAACCGAAAGGATATGACGCTTGTCGCGGTCGCACACGCTAATGAACACCTTGCCGGCGCTCGGGTCGGGCAGCTTGTAGTCGATCGCCAGCTGCGTCTTGGCGTATGCCTCGGGATAGCTCTTGGCGATACCCATGACCTCGCCCGTCGACTTCATCTCGGGCCCCAGGATAACGTCGGCGCCCGGGAAACGGCCCCAGGGCATAACGGCTTCCTTCATGCAGAACCAGTCCAGCTGACGCTCATCGCTCGGCAGGCCCAAGCTCGCGATGGAATCGCCCGCCATGATACGCGCCGCGCACTTGGCCAGCGGCACGCCGGTGGCCTTGGAGATAAACGGCACGGTACGGCTGGCACGCGGGTTGGCCTCGATCACGTAGACGGTCTCGCCCTTGATGGCATACTGCACGTTGACCAGGCCGCGTACGCCCAGCGCCATCGCGATGCGGCGCGTGGTCTCGCGGAGCTTCGCCTGCAGGCTCTCGCTAAAGCTAAACGGAGGGATGCAGGTCGCAGAGTCGCCGGAGTGAATACCGGCCTCCTCAATATGCTCCAGGATGCCGCCGATGTAGACCTCTTCGCCGTCGCACAGGGCATCGACATCGGACTCAATCGCACCCTCCAGGAAGCGATCGAGGTACACCGGGTAGTCGGGGCTAATGCGCGCAGCCTCTGCCATGTAATCGCGCAGATGCTCGGCATCGTAGGCGATCATCATGCCGCGGCCGCCCAACACATAGCTCGGACGCACCAGAAGCGGATAGCCGATGTGCGCGGCCACGGCCTCGGCCTCCTCAAACGAGGTGGCCTGGCCCGCCGGCGGATACATAATGCCCAGCTTGTCGAGCAGAGCGGCGAAGCGCTCGCGGTCCTCGGCAAAGTCGATGGCATCGGGCTTGGTGCCCATGATGTTCACGCCGCTCTCCTCGAGCATGCGCGCCAGCTTAAGCGGAGTCTGGCCGCCGAGCGTCACCACGACGCCGTCGGGGCGTTCAACATCGATAACGTCCATGACGTCCTCGTAGGTGAGCGGCTCAAAGTACAGGCGGTCGGACGTGTCATAGTCGGTCGAGACGGTCTCGGGATTGCAGTTGACCATGATGGTCTCGAAGCCGCGAGCCGCCAGTGCGTAGCTCGCGTGCACGCAGCAGTAATCGAACTCGATACCTTGGCCAATGCGGTTGGGGCCGGCGCCCAGGATCATCGCCTTGGGCTTGTCCGCCGGCGTGGTCTCGTCGGGAGCCACGCACTTCTTGGCATCCGGGCTCGTGCGGTAGATGTTCTCGTACGTCTTGTAGTGGTACTCCGTGGCGCTCGAAAACTCCGCAGCGCAGGTATCGACCGTCTTCATGCTGGGAACCACGCCCAGACCCTTGCGATAGGCGCGCACAAAGCGCTCGTCCGAGCCGGTCAGCGCGGCAATCTCGGCGTCGCTCGTGCCGTACTGCTTGAGCAGGCGCATCGCGTCGGCGTCGATATCCTCCACACGCAGGCCGCGGATGCTCTCCTGGACCTGCACCATGTCGTTGATGCGGTTGAGGTACCACGGATCGATACCGCAGATGGCGTGGATGCGGGCGATGTCCCAGCCACGGCGCAGGGCCTCGACCACAAAGAAGATGCGGTGCTCGGTCGGGGTTGCCACGGCCTGAGCGAGCTCATCGTCGCTCAGCTTGTCGGCACCCTCCTTGCCACCGGCACAAATGCCCTGATGCCCGTCCTCCAGTGAGCGCATGGCCTTGCCGAAGGCCTCCTCAAAGGTGCGGCCGATCGCCATAATCTCGCCCACGGCCTTCATGCGCGTGGTGAGCGTAGGATCAGTGCCCTTAAACTTCTCGAAGGCAAAGCGCGGCACCTTGACGACGCAGTAGTCGATTGTGGGCTCAAAGCAGGCGGGCGTTGCCTTGGTGATGTCGTTGACGATCTCGTCGAGCGTGTAGCCCGCGGCCAGGCGAGCGGCGGCCTTGGCGATGGGGAAGCCCGTGGCCTTGGAGGCCAGTGCGGACGAACGGCTCACGCGCGGGTTCATCTCGATGACGATCAGGCGGCCGGTCTGGGGGTTCACGGCAAACTGCACGTTGGAGCCGCCGGTCTCGACGCCAATCTTCTCCAGAATGGCGAGCGACGCGACACGCATGCGCTGGTACTCAAGGTCGGAGAGGGTCTGCGCTGGCGCCACGGTGATGGAGTCGCCGGTGTGCACGCCCATGGGGTCGAGGTTCTCGATGGAGCACACGATGATGCCGTTGCCGGCGTGGTCGCGCATGACCTCCATCTCATACTCTTTCCAACCCTCGATGGACTCCTCGACCAGCACCTCATGGGCAGGCGAGAGCTCAAGGCCCTGGCTCACGATGGAGACGAGCTCCTCGTGGGTATGCGCGATGCCGCCGCCGGCACCACCGAGGGTAAAGCTCGGGCGCAGTACGCAGGGATATCCCACGCGCTCGGCGATAGCCTCGGCGTCGGCCACGCTGTAGGCATAGCCCGAGCGCGCGACCTCCAGGCCGATCTCGGCCATGGCCTCGTTAAAGAGTTTGCGGTCCTCGCCGCGCTCGATAGCGGCCAGGTCGCAGCCGATCATCTCGACGCCGTACTTGTCGAGCGTGCCGTCCTTTGCCAGCTCGACGGCGGCGTTCAGACCGGTCTGGCCGCCCAGCGTGGGCAGCAGCGCGTCCGGGCGCTCTTTCTTGATCACGCGCTCGATAAACTCGGCGGTGATAGGCTCAACATAGGTGCGGTCGGCCAAGCCCGGGTCGGTCATGATGGTCGCCGGATTGGAGTTGACCAGGATAACCTCAAAGCCATCCTCCTTGAGCACCTTGCAGGCCTGGGCGCCGGAGTAGTCGAACTCGCAGGCCTGGCCAATAACGATGGGGCCCGAACCAATAACGAGGATGCGCTTGATGTCAGTACGTTTAGGCATGTTTAAAACCTCCTAGAGAGGCTGACTCAATGTTTTGGAAAAGTCAGCGAGGGTGCAGCTGGTGCATCAGGTTGCCGTGATGCGAGGGCGCGCTGGGCTTATGCCCGCGCGTCCGAAGCAGAACGGCAAGATGATGTGCCAGATGCAGCCGCAGCGTCGACCGGTCCGCCGTTCGGTAGAACGGCGGAACCATCGTCGGCGAAATTCCAGCCGGCGAGGCGGTCCCTCGCGGTGTCGATGTCCAGGTAGTTCTCCTCGCCGTCCATGAGTCGCGTAAAGGCGGTAAAGAGATAGTGGGCATCGGTGGGGCCGGGCGAGGCCTCGGGGTGGTACTGGACCGAGAAACACGGGGCGTCGAGCAGCTGGATGCCCTCGGCGGTGCCGTCGTTGAGGTTCACATGTGTCAGGCGAATGCGACCAAAGCGCTCGTTCATCACGACCGGCGCGATGCCGCGACGCACCCAGGCGCGCAGGCCGCCATCGGCCGCATGCTCGGTTTCGCCGCCGGAAAGCTCCGGAATCAGTTTGCCCAGACTGGGGAACAGCAGGCCAAAGCCGTGGTTTTGCGCGGTGATCTCCACGCGACGGCTCACCAGATTCATAACCGGCTGGTTACCGCCACGGTGACCGAATTTAAGCTTTTCCATTTGGGCGCCGCAGGCCAGGCTGATCATCTGGTGACCAAGGCAAATGCCAAAGACCGGCACCTTGCCGATCAGCTGCTGCACCTGCTCGTAGGTCTCCACCACGGCATCGGGGTCGCCGGGGCCGTTGGATAAAAAGACGCCATCGGGATTCATCTCGAGCACCTGCTGGGCGGGCGTATCCCACGGCACGACGGTAAGGTCGCAGCCGGCGCGGACCAGCCCCTCCAGAATGCCGCGCTTCACACCGCAGTCGTAGGCGACCACTTTGTGACGGGCAGGAGCGGCAGCCGCAAGCGCAAAGTCATGCGTGGCAGGCAGGTCGGCGGCCGCAAACTCGTGAGGCGCGGGGCAACTTACGGTCTTGACCAGGTTCTCGCCTACCAGCGTGGGCGCTGCGGCCAGACGCTCGGCAAGCTCGTCGACATCGAAGATCTCGGTCGAGATAATGCCCATCTTGGAACCATTGTCGCGCAGATGGCGCACCAGAGCGCGGGTGTCGACACCCTCGATAGCGACGATGCCGTGAGCGCGCAGGTACTCCGGCACGCTGACGGCCGAGCGCCAGTTAGAAGGCGTGGCGCACATGTCGCGAACGATCATGCCGCGCATAGCCGGAGCGCTCGCAGGGCGCACGGCGTCGCCGGGGAAGGCCGACTGGACGTCGGTCTCGTCGATACCGTAATTGCCGATCTGCGGATAGGTCATGGTTACAATTTGGCCGGCATAACTCGGGTCGGTCATGACCTCAAAGTAGCCCTCGAGCGAGGTGTTGAAGCAGACTTCGCCGGTCGCGGTGCCCTCGGCGCCGCATGCACGTCCATAAAAAATGGTCCCATCCTCAAGATACAGGATACAGGGACCGCAGGTGCCCTTGCTGGTTTTGGCCAGCATACGCTGGCAAAGCTCGCTGGGCGCGAAGGTGCGGGCGGCAGCGCCCGCGGTATGGTTGTTCGCCATAATTCTCCTTCCCGGTCTCACAGGACCGGCTTAAAGGTGTGTAGTTAGGCCTCGCGGTATTGTAACCGCAAGCATGCCTCATGGCGTTAATTTCATCGAAATGTTTACGAAATGATAATTATGACTTTCTATGCATAATGATTTTTAATCCCCGTCCCAGAAAAATCATCCCGCGGGGCTTGTGGCTCACGCGGGATGATGGCGTCTTACTTTTTCTTGTCCTGCTCCAGCAGTTCGGACGGCGTTCGGTCGGGCTTGCCGCCGCGGAAAATCTCGCGGCCATGCAGACGATGCTCCAGGTCACGTTCGGCCTTTTCCTCGTCAATCTTGGTCTGGCTCACCACCGGGTCCTCAATCAACGACGACACCGAGTTCACCTGCTTCTGAATGCGCTCGGCGATGGTGTCATCCATACTCACGATGCGCATCTTCCAGTCGATATTCGTGGCGTTGGATGAGCGCTTGGTCCACACGAACGTCAGGATGGCGCTCTGGTGGCCCCGCGCGGGGAACATGCCAAAGAAGGAATCGTGCTGAATGTTGCTATCCTCGTCGATATAGGCGTGAACGTTATACACCACGCGGTCAATCTTATCGTTGAGCAGCGCGTTGGTCGCAAGCGCCGCGGCCTGGATCTGCCCGTTGGACAGCAGCTCGAGCTCGTTGGCAGACGATGTGTCCAACACCGTCACCTCGACCGTGCCCGTACGCTCATCGGCTTCATCGACGGTAAAGTCGAGTGGGAACTGCGTAAAGCCGTTGCCCCACTCGAGGCCGCCCTTCAGCGCCGTCGAAACGGTATCGACCGAAACGCTCTCGGACAGGTTGGCGGTGTTCAGACGACGCATCACGCCGTAGCCAATCTGCATGCCCACGATCAGCACCAAAATACCAATGACCACGGCCATCGCGGTCTTCGTAATGGTATGACTCACCTGCGAACCCGAAGGATCGTCCTCGGACAGCGGGTCGATATGTTTTGCCTGGCTCGCGCGGTCCTCGCTGCGCAGCTGCGCTAGCGCCGCTTTGTCACCGCGCTTGGCCGCCGCCTCCTTCTCGCGCATGCGCTCGGTGCGCTTTTTGGCAAGCGTGGGATCCAAGACACCGGATGCATCGATTTCGGAGAATAACTCCGTCACTTCTTCCGGAGTCAAAGGGTTCTTGTCAGCCATAAACTTCCTGTCATATCAATCAGTCGAGCTCGTGCGCACGCGCACCTTCGAACTGCATTCGATAGTAACGGGCATAGGTGCCGCCACGGGCGAGAAGCTCCTCGTGCGTGCCACGTTCCACAACGCGACCATGCTCAACGGTCGCAATCTCATCGGCGTGTTTAATGGTCGAGAGACGGTGGGCGATGATAATCGTGGTGCGGCCGCGTGCCAGCTCTTCGAGCGACTCCTGGACCGCCTCCTCGCTCTCGTTATCCAAAGCACTCGTCGCCTCGTCCAAGATCAAGATTTTGGGATTCTTGAGAAACACACGCGCGATGGCAACGCGCTGTTTCTGTCCGCCCGAAAGACGGCTGCCGCGCTCGCCCACGACCGTGTCATAGCCCTGTGGAAGCGACTCGATAAAGGCATCGATGTTGGCGCGACGGGCGGCCTCGGCGATCTCTCCTGCCGTAGCGCCCGGCTTGCCGTAGGCGATGTTCTCGCCAATCGTGCCATCAAACAGATAGACATCCTGCTGCACCAGGCCGATGGCGCGACGCAGGCTCTGCTGCGTCACATCGCGCACGTCCTGGCCGTCGATGCTAATGGATCCGGCGGCCACGTCATAAAAGCGCGGCAGCAGCGAACAGGTCGTCGATTTGCCACCGCCCGAAGGGCCAACCAAAGCGATGGTCTGCCCGGGCTTGATAGACAGATCCATATGGTCGATAACGGGACGCTCGTCGGCATCGCCCTCGCCCAGCTCAACATCCTCGTAGTTAAAGCACACGTCGTGATACTCCACGGCGCCGGCAGTCACCTGCAGATCCGTGGCGCCCGGCTTGTCCTGGATATCCGGCGCGGTCGAGAGTACCTCGTCCATACGCTTAAAGCCGGCGATAGCCTTCTGATACATTTCGGCCGAATTGACGAGTGTCTCGAGCGGCGTGCAGAACAGCGAAATGTAGAGCGCGAAGGTTGCCATATCGACTGCCTGCAGCTGGCCTTGGGCAACCAGCCAACCGCCCAGCAGCACCACGATCACATAGAGCACACCCGAGAGCAGGCCATACGTCGCGGTATAGACGCCCATGGCGTGATACATGTTCTCCTTGGACGAAAGATAGCGATTGTTGGAGGCGCGGAACTTGAAACGTTCGGTCTCCTCATTGGCAAAGCTCTTGACCACGCGCATGCCCGCCAGCGAATCCTGCAGCTGCGCATTGATGCCGCTGATCTTTTTGCGGTTGTCGCTAAAGACCTCGCGCATGCGCATGTTCTGCCAAAACATGATGACCGCAAACGCCGCCGTCACCACGGCCATGGCGAGCGCCAGCACCGGGGCGATGGTAAAGAGGATCACAAACGAGCCGATAATCTCGATGCCGCAGATGATGATCCACTCGGGCACGTGGTGCGCCGCCTCGCAGATATCGAACAGGTCGTTGACCACGCGGCTCATCATGTCGCCCGAGCTGTTGCGGTCGAAGTACGCAAAGCTAAAGCGCTCATACTGGTCGAACAGGTCCTCGCGCATTTTGGACTCCATACGCGCGCCCATCACGTGACCCCAATAGCTCACAAAATAGCGGCAGGCGCAGCGGATGGCATACATCAGCACCAAGCCCACCGCGATCATGCCGAGCGCCTGCATAATGGCAGCCTGACCCTGGGTAAACAGCCCACCGGTCAGATTGCGCAGGATAATGGGGAACGCCAGGTCAATGGCGGCAAGCACCAGAGCACAAACAGTATCAGCAACAAAAAGCCCCATCTGGGGCTTGTAATAAGACAGAAAACGCTTCAGCATAATCACCTTACGCGGTTTTACCAAACCGCGTTTCATCTCGACGCTGCAAGTGCTCCATTTGGACAATCTGGCCTTCAATCGTCGGTCGCGTATATCCATACGCTTCCCTCCTCTTTTAGGCCACCTTGTCTCAAATGGAGCACTTTCGCTGACTTACACAAACCTGCGGGATCATTCCCGCTCGTTAAATCTCCGCTCCGCCCAGCCTGTGCGCGATGCTGTCGCAGGCAAGCGCGCCTACAACGGTCTTGGCGTCTTCGATCTTGCCGTCGAGTACGGCGTCGATCAGCTCGTGCAGCGGCACCAGGTCCACGTTGACAAACTCGTCATCATCGGGGTTGGGCGCATCAAACTCGAGCTTGGTAGCCAAGTAGATGTGGATGATCTCATCGCAAAAACCGCAGGACGTGACAATCGACGTCAAAAAGCGAATACGACCAGCCCTAAAGCCCGTCTCCTCATGCAGTTCGCGCTTGGCGCAATCGAGCGGGTCCTCGCCTGGATCGAGCTTGCCGGCGGGAATCTCGACCGTCACGCGGTCGATGGCGGTGCGGTACTGACGCACCAGTACGATCTTGCCGCTCTCGGTCAGCGCCACAACGGCCGCCGCACCCGGATGGCGAACGATATCGCGGGCGCTGCGGCGACCGTTGGGCAGCTCAACCTCAAGACGGTGGACGTCGAGGATCTTGCCCTTCCAGGCGCACTCCTCCGAAAGAATCTTCTCGTGCAGCTCGGCATCGTGCGGGTCGTCGTCGCCCAGCACCAGCGCCGGCTCGTCAGCGACCTCGCCACCAGGCTCGCCCTCGGCGTGCCCATACATGCGGCTGTCCTCCTCGACGATCTGCGCGTCCACGAGTTCTTCGTTCTTCTCGTCCATCCGTCTCATTCCTCTCGGATTTTAGGCATCCCAGGCGTCGCGGCCGCGCAGCGCACGCAGGCCAATGTCGTGACGCAGGGTCTTGCCCTCAAAATCAATCTTCTCGCAAGCCTCGTAGGCAAGGTTGCGAGCGTTCTCAAACGTATCGCCCAGCGCGGTCACGGCAAGCACGCGGCCGCCGTTGGTCACAAGCTGGCCATCCACCACGGCGGTGCCGGCATGGTACACGGTCACGTTCTCCATGGCCTCGGCGTCGGCGATACCGGTGATGACCTTGCCTTTCTCGTAGCTGACGGGGTAGCCCGCACTCGTCAGTACAACGGCCACGGCCCACTCGTCACGCCAGTCGAGCTCAATCTGATCGAGCTCGCAGTTGGCGCAGGCGAGCATGACCTCAACCAGGTCGTTCTTAAGGCGCGGCAGCACGACCTGCGTCTCGGGGTCGCCAAAGCGGGCATTGAACTCCAGCACCTTGGGGCCGGCGGGCGTGAGCATAAAGCCGCCGTACAGGCAGCCGCGGTAGTCGATGCCCTCGGCAGCAAGCTCGGCAACGGTCTGCTCCATGACCTTCACCATGGTGGCGTGCTCCTCGTCGGTCACGATGGGCACCGGGCTGTAGACACCCATGCCGCCGGTGTTGGGGCCCTTGTCGCCCTCGAGCGCGCGCTTGTGGTCCTGCGAGGTGGCCATGGGGCGCACGGTCTTGCCGTCGGTAAAGGCCAAAAGCGAGCACTCGGGGCCGGTCAGCATCTCCTCGATGACCACAGTATTGCCGGCATCGCCAAAGGTGCCGCCAAAGCACTCGCGCACGGCCTCCTCGGCCTGCTCAAGTTCGATCGCCACGATGACGCCCTTGCCCGCGGCAAGGCCGTCGGCCTTGACGACCAGCGGGGCGCCCTGCTCGCGCACGTAGGCGAGAGCCGAAGCCTCGTCGGTAAACGAGCCGTAGGCTGCCGTCGGAATGCCCGCGCGCTCCATGAGCTGCTTGGAGAACAGCTTAGAGCCCTCCATCTGGGCGCCCTCGGCACCCGGGCCAAAGCAGGGAATACCCACCGCGCGCACGGCGTCGGCCACGCCCGCCACGAGCGGAGCCTCGGGGCCAATTACCACGAGTCCGCATCCGTGGCTCTGCGCAAACGCCGCCACGGCCGCAGGATCGCAGTCGTCGAGAACAACGTTCTCGCCGCAGCTCGCGGTGCCGCCGTTGCCCGGCGCGATGTAGAGCTTGCCGGCGCGCGGTGATGCTGCGAGCTTAGCTGCCAAAGCATGCTCACGGCCGCCGCTGCCCAACAACAGGATGTCGATGGTTTGAGTGTCCGCCTTCAAGGGTGCCTCCTCTATGGATGAATGGCCCGCTCCGCGCGAGCCCTTTGCAAGCAAATATACCCCTCGGCCGCCCGCTTGGGCTGCAAAGGGGTATATCGCAATAACCAAATAGTCCCGATTACTTCCAGAATCGGTTGATGATCTGCTCGCGACCGGCGCCGACGCCAATGAACGTCACGCGAGTGTGTGCCAGATCCTCGATAAACGCCACGTAGTCCTGAGCCTCCTGCGGCAGCTCATCAAAGCTGCGGCAACCGGTGATGTCGCACTTCCAGCCGGGGAGCTCCTCGTAGATGGGCTTGGCATGCTCAAAGCGCACCTGATGCTCGGGCACGCTCGTGTAACGCTCGCCATCGACGTCGTAGGCAACGCACACCTTGATGGTGTCGAAGGCCGAAAGCACGTCGAGCTTGGTCAGGGCGATATCGGTGAGGCCGTTGACACGCGAGGCGTAGTTGGCGATGGGGCCATCGAACCAACCGCAGCGACGGCGACGGCCGGTGGTCACGCCGTACTCATAGCCTTCCTCGGTCAGCGTGTGGCCGGCCTCGGACTCATAGGAAAGCTCGGTGGGCATGGGGCCCGAACCGACGCGGGTGATATAGGCCTTCATGACGCCCAGCACGCGGTCGACATTCTTCATACCGACGCCGGAGCCGGTGATGGCGCCGCCAGCGGTGCAGTTAGAAGACGTCACGTACGGATAGGTGCCGTGGTCGATGTCGAGCAGCGTCGCCTGGGCGCCCTCGAACAGCAGGTCCTTGCCCTCGTCGATCATGTTGTTGAGCAGCAGGCTCGTCTCGGTGATGTAGGGGCGCAGGCGCTCGGCCATGGGCAGGTACTCGTCGCAGATCTGGTCCACGGTGTAGGTGGGCAGATGGTAGATGAGCTCGAGCTCGGGATTCACGCGGGCAAGAGCGGTCTCCAGCTTGTCGCGGAACAGCGCCTCGTCCAGCATGTCCTGCATGCGCAGGCCGATGCGGGCCATCTTGTCCTGGTAGCACGGACCGATGCCGCGCTTGGTAGTACCGATGTTCTTCTTGCCGAGCTTCTGCTCAAAAGCGCCATCCAGATCGATGTGGTACGGCATGATGATGTGCGCATTGCCACTGATCTTGAGGTTCTTGGTGGTGATGCCGTCGGCCTCGAACATGTCAATCTCCTCAAGGACAACCTTGGGGTTGACGACGCAGCCGTTACCGATCACCGACACATGGTCGGAATACATGATGCCGGAGGGCACCTGGTGCAGGCCGTACTTCTTGCCGTTGACGACGATGGTGTGGCCGGCGTTATTACCGCCCGAATAGCGCACGACGGCATCGAGGTCGCCGGCGACCAGGTCGCAGATCTTACCCTTGCCCTCATCGCCCCACTGGGCACCGACCAAAACGGTTGACGGCATGTTTACTCCTTACATTCATGGACTGTCTACGCGCCACGCCGGCACGCAGAAGCACAAAACATTCCCAGTATACCCGTGCAACGGGTGCCTGTCCTACTCCTCGGTATGCGCCCCATCAAGCTCATAGAACTTGGTGGATGCCGGCAGGAACATCAGGTCGACGTCACCGATCGGGCCCGAACGGTTCTTGGCCACGACGATACGCGTAACGCCCTCGTCGGGTCGATCGTCACGCGAGGCCTCGGCCTCATCGGCGGATCGGTCCAAGAACATGACGATATCGGCGTCCTGCTCGATGGAACCCGATTCACGCAGGTCGGACAGCTGCGGGCGCTTGCCGGTACGGGATTCAACCTGACGCGACAGCTGTGACAGCGCGATCAGCGGAATCTTGAGCTCCTTGGCCATAATTTTCAGACCACGCGACATCTCGGAGACCTCGACGGTGCGGCTCTCGGAGCGACGTCCCGGCGGAGGACTCACCAGCTGCAGGTAGTCCAGGATGATGATGGCCTTCTCCTTGTTGTGGAGCATGCGGCGGCTCTTGGCGCGGATCTCGGTCACCGTGGTGCCGGGCGTATCGTCAATCAGGATGTCGAGCTTAGACAAGGTCTGCGTGGCCTCGTTGATATTGGCCCACTGCTCGGGGCTAATGCGGCCCGTACGGAAGTCGCTGATCGAGATCATGGCGTAGGCGCAAATCAGGCGCTGGGCAATTTCCTTGCCCGACATCTCTAGCGAAAAGAAGCCGACGGTATAGCCCGCAGCGGCGGCATTCAGTGCCAGGTTCAGAGCGAATGACGTCTTACCCACGGCAGGGCGAGCGCCGATAATGATGAGCTGGCCCTCGCGGAAACCCATAAGCATGCGGTCGAGCGACGGGAAGCCGGTGGGCACGCCCGCGGCCTGTCCACCGGCCTTACACACTTCCTCGGCCTCGTTATAGGCCTCGACCATAAACTCGGTCAGTGTCTTATAGCTCGACTTAACCTCGCGCGCCGTGACCTTGAGCAGCTTGCTCTCGGCCAGCTCCACGACCTCTTTGGTGTCGGTAGGGGCGTTATAGGCCAGCGCGTTGATCTCGTTGGTGGCACCGATCAGCTCGCGCAGCATCGAGTCGCGGCGAACGATGGCGGCATGGTGCTGCCAGTTCACGAGCGACAGGGTCTGACCCATCAGCTCCAAAATGTAGGCCTCGCCGCCCACGGCATCAAGCTTGTTGATGCTGCGCAGGTAATCGATCAGCGAGATAGAGTCGATGGGAATGCGGCTGTTGTACATATCGACCATCGCGGTGTAGATGGTCTTATGAATGGGCCGGTAAAAGTCATCGGGCTGCAGCTCGACCTGGGCCTCCTCGACCACCTCGGGCGATAGCAGCATGGCGGCCAGTACATTGGCCTCTGCATCTTGGTTTTGAGGGAGACCCAACTTGGAGCCACGGTCCTCGACCGTCAGTCCCGTCTCCCTTTCATCATATGCCATGAGCATCCTCATTCATATCGCTTGCGAGCATCCATAGTATCAGCCACGGTCCCAAAACGGGCCGCGCCCCGGCAATCATCACCGAACGAAACGGATGAACGGTCCCGCATTTGGGACTTCACCACAACGCCCGCATGGCGCTCGCTGAGCGTTGAAAACAAAAGGGCGCCCTGGTCTCCCAGAGCGCCCTTCTTAGAACAAGATTGTTGCGTTGCAGCAAATGCTACTCGGCAGCAGCCTCAGTCTCGACCTCGGCGGTCTCGGCCTCGGCGACCTCAGCGGTCTCCTCAGCCTCAGCCTCGGCAGCGAGCTCCTCGGCGGTAACGCCAACGAGAACGACAACCTCGGCCTTGATCTCGCGGTACAGCGAGATGGCAACGGTGTGGGCACCGGCAACCTTGATGGGCTTACCGAGCTCGACGCGCTTGCGGTCGATGTCCATACCGAGCTGAGCCTTGATGGCGTCAGCGATCATAGCGGCGGTAACGGAGCCAAAGAGGATGCCCTCGTCGCCAACCTTGACGTCAACGGTGACCGTCTTGCCCTCGAAGGCAGCCTTGGTCTCGTTGGCGGTAGCCAGGCGGACGGCCTCGCGCTTGGCGATGTTGTTGCGACGCTCGTCAAGCTGCTTGAGGTTGCCCTTGGTGGCGGCAACAGCGAGCTTCTTGGGGAACAGGAAGTTCTCAGCGTAACCCTGAGCGACCTCTACGACGTCACCCTCGCCGCCCTTGCCCTTGATCTCATCGAGAAGAATAACCTTCATGATGCGTCTCCCTTCTTAGCCGCGGTCGCGGTTGCCACGAGAGGAAACCACGGGGACGGTGTACGGCAGGAGAGCCATCTCGCGGGCGCGCTTGATGGCGTTGG
The DNA here is from genome assembly GCA_900542945.1 of uncultured Collinsella sp. Lineage (GTDB taxonomy): Bacteria > Actinomycetota > Coriobacteriia > Coriobacteriales > Coriobacteriaceae > Collinsella. Next base: position 16,520 of record UQPI01000025.1, on the reverse strand, counting down.
CGATGTCATGCTGATGCTGCGTGCAAGCGCCAGTGACGCGACGGGGCTTGATCTTGCCACGGTCGGTCATGTACTTACGGAGAAGCTGAGTGTCCTTATAGTCGATGAACTCAGTGTTCTCCTTGCAGAACTGGCAGTACTTACGACGCGGCTGACGTGCAGAAAAATCATTAGCCATGTCAAAATACCTTTCGTTTGGCAACTTCGGCGAACCGAAGCCGCCTCTCACTCAAAAATAGGTGAACAGCCCTTAAAACGGGATGTCCTCATCGTAGACGTCGACCGCGGGCGGCGTAGCCACCGGTGCGGCAGGACGCGGTGCGGGCGCTGCAGGGGCTGCGGGGGCGTAACCGCCCTGATCGTAGCCACCCTGGCCACCGCGGGAGCTCATAAACTCGATCTCATCGACGATGACCTCAAGCTTGCTCCGGCGCTGGCCGTCGCGCTCCCAAGAGCTGTAGCGCAGCTTGCCCTCGATCGCGACCTTGTTTCCCTTTGCCAGGAAACGGCTCACGGCCTCGGCGCGCGTGCCGAACATAGTGCAGTCGACAAAGTTGGGATAGTCCTCCCACTCGCCAGTCTGCGGGTTGCGGCGACGATCGTTCACGGCGACGCCAAAGGACAGAACCTGGGTTCCGCCGGCGGTGGCGCGCAGCTCGGGATCACGCGTGAGGTTACCGGTGATGTTCACTCGATTGATGCTCATAACTCACTACTTCCTCTTGGGGCACAAGCCCAGTCCAAAACGACAGTCTTACTCCTGGTCGTCGCGACGGACGATCATGTGGCGGACCACAGCGTCGGTGATGCGCAGGACGCGATCAAGCTCGGCGATCTGGGTAGGATCTGCGTGGAAGTTGATGAGGGTGTAGTCACCATCGGTGAGGTCGTTGATCTCGTAGGCGAGCTTGCGCTTGCCCCACTCGTCAACGGAGTCGACCTTGCCAGCGCCCTCAGCGATCGTGGTATCGATACGCTTCATAACAGCGAGACGAGTCTCGGGGTCGAGCGACGGGTCAACAAAGAACAGCAGTTCATAAGCCTTCATATTGTCACCTCCTCTGGGCAAATGTGGCTTCAGGTCGTGAAGGTGCGCCTGAAGCAGGAAAAGACTTGGTAATAATATCTTTCAACCTCCTAGGCTGCAAGAATATGCAGCTACAACCTCATGACCTCCACATATGCCCATACTCACACGACGTTTCATGCGCATTCCAACCAAATGCTGACCAAAAGCTTGACGGATCTGTTGACAAGATACGGTGCCGTGGGGACAAGCTGAGCCAAGCCGCAGGTCAACGGGCACAAGGCTGTGGTCGCAAAATGCATACCAGTGGCCCACAGCACCACCCAAAGATTTTTAAATTCATTGCCAAGTCGCTTATGAATACCCTTTTTTGAACAATTGAGTTGATCAACCACGCTGGTCGGAAGCCGTTTTTTGGCACCTCAAGCCCCACTGCAGCGCCAAGCACGGCCAAGCGTTTTAAAAAATGCCAACTTTTCTGTTTGCACTTTGCGATTCCTCGTGTATACTGACTTTCGCATTTAACGGAGAGTTGTCCGAGTGGCCGAAGGAGCACGATTGGAAATCGTGTAGGCGTCAAAAGCGTCTCCAGGGTTCAAATCCCTGACTCTCCGCCAGTTAATTCCAAAGCAGGCCTTCGAGCCTGCTTTGTTTTTACCCCACGCGGAGGGGTGGCAGAGTGGTTGAATGCGGCGGTCTCGAAAACCGTTTGGCCTGTATAAGGTCACGAGGGTTCGAATCCCTCCTCCTCCGCCATTTTGGTTGAGAAAGCTCCCAAGAATGGGAGCTTTTTTGTTATCGAAATACGTCTCGATCCCACGCTTCCCCAAACATGTACGCCACCCTCCAAAACCGACATTTTTCGGCATCTTTGGAGGCTGACGTACACGTTTGGATTGAGCTCACGGGAGTGGCACTATTCGGAAGGCACCTCTTCGTCTCGCATGCTTTTCCAGTTGCGGATAAGCGCCTTGCGTAGTTCGTTTTGCTCTCGCTGGTGCCCGGTATCGGTACAGCGAGGCATGCCGAGTGCTTCGCGAATGTTGTTCATGGCGCGGTGAAAGGCGAGCTGGCTGCCGAACTGAGCCGAAGTGAGCGTAACGATTCGATATCCCATTTGGGAGAGAACGGCCTCTCGCTCCGCATCTGCTCCTTTGCGCTCGAACTCATCGTGAAAGCCGCCCTTATATTCGATACCGAGCTCCCTGCGCTTGTAGGTAACGATCGCATCGATTTTGAGTGTTCGAGCTTTGGCGCAATGCCAGAGACGTTGAGGGATCTCGAGCGGTTTGTTGAGTTCGATACCTCGGATGCCAACGCCGCCTTCGCTTGTTGGGAGCGAGAGGGCGATTGCCGAAGCGGTCTCCATAGGCGAGGCCGAGTGATCGTAGATGTGCCTGAGCGCGAGCCGTGCACGCGTGGCACCGGGTTTGCCGGGGTGCCGATCGAGCAGTTCGGTTATTTCATCCTTGGAGGAAGTGGCTGGTTGCTCGGTATAAGGGTCGGCGGGATTGAGCCTCATGCGATAATCGCCGCAAACTTCATAGCCATATTCGAGATATTCAATCCTATCCATCCATTCGGCGGCGAGCACGAAGGTGAAGGCTTCGTCGGTGATGAAGATTCCGGGCGTCAACTCGTTAATATGCTCGTAGGGAAGATTTTGTCCAAGAATGTGGCAAACGACGCCTTTGGTACGAATTCGCTCGAATTCGAATACAACCGCGATATCGATAGTCTTAAGCATATCGGACGGAATGCCGCAGTCGGTAAGGACCTGTCGTATGCGCGCAACACGTTGCTGGGTGGAGATGCCTTGTGCGCCTATCTGGTAGTCGTGCCGCGCAAGAGACTGAACCAAATTCTGGGGTGCATGATGGACAAGCCATGCGGTTTTATGCGAAATGAGAACAGGGGTATCCATTGAGGGCCTCTCGCTCTGAGCCGGTATCCAACTCTTATGTCCGTTGAAGTGGGGAAATATACCGGATGTGAGTAAATCAACTCACTCATGTTGTGAGCTCAATCCAAACATGTACGTCAGCCTCCAAAGATGTCGAAAAATGTCGTTTTTGGAGGGTGACGTACATGTTTTGGATCCCTGGCATTCCAGTAACGCCACGCCCGCATCCAGTCCCGACCGTTTGCCGAGGAATGAGGACGCGATGGCCGCCAACCATGTACTATGTACGGGCATTGTCTAAACTCGCAATCAGAAGGACCCCATCTTGCCCGTCGTCGCCGCTATGACCGTTACCTCACACGCCACGGATGCCATGGTCGCCATCCCGTTTTGGCTCGAAATGTTCGCCGTCGTCGCGGCTTCAATCTCGGGCGTGTTGGTCGCGCGCGAGCACAAACTCGACCTGGTGGGTGCAGTTGCGCTCGCCGTGGTCTGTGGCTTGGGCGGCGGTCTTTTACGCGACATGACGCTGCAGGTGGGCAACGTCTACATCCTCAACCAGCCAATGGCGCTGCCACTTTCCATTGCCACGGCAGCCATCATCTATATTTTCCCGGCAATCGTCGACAAACCCGAAAAACTCATTCCCCTGCTCGACATCATCTCGGTCGGCATCTACGCCGCCACTGGAGCAGACAAGGCGCTGGTCTACGGCTTTGCGCCGGCGGTGTGCATCATGATGGGCTTTTTTACCGCGGTGGGCGGCGGCATGCTGCGAGATGGTTTTATGGGTGTGGTGCCGGGCATTTTCCAACGCACTAACTTTTATGCCATCGCGGCCATCGCCGGATCGACAAGCTATGTGTGTCTCGTTATGAGCGGCATTATGAGCAATGTCGCCGCGCTGGTCGTATGCGTTGTCGTGACCATGGGTCTGCGCTGGCTCTCGCTGCGCTTTGACATCAAAAGCCCCACCGAAGAAGATATCGCGCGCTTCTTGCACCGTAAAAAGTAAACAGCACGGCACGACCCTTCGAAATGCAACCGAGAGGTTCTTTTAGAGCGCCCACGCGTTGGGTACCCTGTTAGGTGTATGTCGAGCATCTGACGAAGGATTCACTATGCCCTGTAATCAATTCCCGTCGACCCAGCGCCGTAAAGCGTGGGTCCGCATCACGATCCTATTCGCGCTCGTCGCCCTAGCGGTCACCGCACTTCCCACGGCGTCGTTCGCCGGCACAGACACCGCAGGCAACGTACTTGCGACCGACAATGACGCCAATTCGTCCGGCGTCGAAGGTGACCTGTACTGGGCAGGTCAGGCCCTCAACTTGGACGATGCGTCCATCGGCCGCGACATAATTGCAGCAGGCGAGAGCCTCTCCATCCGCGACTGCGCGGTAGGTGGCGCCATTCGTCTTGCGGCGCGCACCATCGACATTGCCAAGACCACGGTTGATGGCAGCGTCACGGTCGTCGGTCAGCATGTCGTGCTCAATTCCGACAGCACCGCCAACTGTTTCTACGCGATAGGCGAGACGGTTGCCCTGCGCGGCTCTACCAAGTCGGCAGCGCTTGCGGGCGATACGGTGACCATCGATGGCACCGTTGAGGGCGATGTCGAGGTTTGGGCCGACAAGCTCATCCTGGGCAAGAACGCCCGCATCACCGGCACCGTGAACGCTCACGTCTCCGAGGACCCCGAGCGTGCCGCGGGAGCCGAGGTCGGTGCGCTCAAGATCGACCGCACCGAGAACGAAGATACTTCCACCGTTAACGATGTCATCGGCGGTATCGTCGCCGCGGCGCTTTCCACCTGCTTTGTCGCTCTGCTACTCGAGCTCGTCTTTCCGCGTGCGACTGCCAGCGCCGCCGGCATGCTCCACCAGCGCCCCATGCCCCTGTGGGTGAGCGGTCTTCTGGGCACGATTGCTATCGTCCCCGCCGTCCTACTGTTGATTATCTCTATCGCTGGCCTGTCGCTTGCCGGAGCCCTCATGTGCGGCGTTATCGGCATCGCGTTGATGTCGAGCGCCTTCGCGGGGTGCGCGATCGCCCGCATGGTCGGACATAGCCAGAATCGCTACGCTATGGCAGCCGTGGGCGGCATCGCCGCGGGTGCGCTTACGGCAATCCCCCTCGTAGGCAACTTCATCAGCGGCGTGACTTTTGTCTTTATGTTCGGCTACATCATCCAAATCATCTGGCGCAACGCCCACCACAAGCCCCAGCAAACCTCCAACACACCAGAACTCCCCACCGCTTAGCCGCCAACCACCACAAAGGTGCCAGGCACCTTTGTGGTGGTACACAAACAAAGCGGGACACCCGATCGCATCGACCGGGTGCCCCGCTTTTTCATGTCTCGTGTTGATACTCGAGGCGAACGATTACTCCTCAGAACCCTCGTCGCGCTTACGACTACGGATGAGATGCGCCACACCAATGCACAGCACCGCGCCACCAGCAATCCAAGTAAAGGTCACGCCGTTAAGACCGGTCAGCGGGAGGTTAATCTGTTTGGTATTGCCGACAGTAATGTTAAAGGTGCCGTCGGAGTCCTTCTCCGAGTCAGACTTCGCCGTCAGCTTGTTGTCGCCAGAATTTCCGTCGGTGAGGCCGGCGATAATCTTGTCGTTCTGGTTCTTAGGATCAAGCGTGCTTCCGAGCAGAGTAAGACCGGCACCCGGATCATCGGCCTTCATGGTCGGCTTGATCTCGAAGGTGAAAGGCTCGACCGTGGTATAACCGTCGGGAGCAGAAGTTTCCGTGACGGTATAGACACCGGCGTCGAGACCGACGACTTTGATGATGCCGCCATTGGCGGTCTTGAATTTCCAGGGGGTTTTGCCAAGGGAGCCATCCTGCTGGACGTACAAATTCGTGGATGCACCATCGTCCGCTCCGGTGGCCTGGATGGTGAACTCGGCACCGTCGAGGGCCGCCTCGGTGCCCAGGTCGACCTTGTTGATCTTGAGGCCGTAGGTGTAGTCCTTGACCTTGTCAGGCGGAGTCTGGCCTTTGCTATCCTTGTCCATGGGATTGTTGGAGTACTTAAGTATCACGGCGTTGTTGTTACTCTCAGTGCCAGCAACAATAGCGTGCTCGTTAATCCGTGCCGTATAAGAGACAACGATGTAGGAGTCCTTAGTGACGCCCTTGACGGTCTTCAGGTTATCGCAGGTCCACTTCGTCGTCATGCTGCCATCCTCGGCGGCCGTGTCGGTCGATTTAATGAAGTTGGTAGTAATATCCGTGCCCTTCTTGCGGGCGAGATCGGCCTTCGCGTCGTTCCTGTTCTTATACAGATAGACCTTGGCGCCCTCCTGCAGCGTCAGGCCCTTGGAAATCTGGTCGGAGAACTCGTAGAAATACGTGCCGTACTTGTCGAAGTTCTCGGCGACGGTACCGTAGAGGTTGTACGTCACGTCCTGGCCGATCTGGGAGTCAGCGGCATCGTGTTCTGTGTTGTCGGCATCACTCACGATCTTTTTCTCGACGGTGGGGATGCCGGTTTTCTCGCTGACGTTAACGGGAGTGCTTCCCACGACAGTGAAGATGGGGGACGTACCCACCTCGCCCTCATTAATGGTGTCGGCTTTGGTCACAAAGAGCCAGTAACCGTGCGCGAGACCGGAGGCAGCGCCGTTTGTCGTTGTCGTCTTTTCAGTAAGATTGTCTACGGCAGCGGCAATCTTATAAGCAATGTGATTAGAGTCAACACGGGTTGTCTCATCGGTACCTGTCACCTCATTCGTGATCCAGTCTGCAGCATCCTGAGCAGTCTTACCCTTGTAATTCGGTTCCTTTTCCCTGATAACTTCCTCGACAGCCGTCTTCACGCTACCGTTTGCCCAAGTGATGTTGCTCGCGACCGTCTTGCCTTCAACCGTAGCAACATCGGCCTTGAAAATCTGATAGCCCTTGAACTCGGTAGTGTTACCCTCAACGTTCTCGATAGTCACCGAGCCGTTCGCAGTCGTCGCACCATCAGCCGCGAACGCCATACTCACCGGGGCCATCACGCCGCCGAAGCTCAACGTCGTCGTAAGTCCGGCGGTTACTGCCAGGCGGGCGATGTTCTTGGTTATCTTCATGTTGGGTCCTCTTTCTTGGAGGGTTCTCTAGTAACTTTTTCAAAACCAATGATCATCAGGTCGGTAGACCTGCTCGTCACTCGCTACGGAGGCAGTACGCCATTGAGCAAGGGGGGGGGACAATTATTTTTCACGGCGACCTCCTCCCCGCTTGATGACGAGCGCGACAACAATAGCCACCACTCCGATGGCAGCCAAAACCGCCACCAGCACCAACGTTCTATCTCCCGTCGAGGGCATAAAGCCTCGACTTGCTTCTTTACTTGGGGTGTTGAGCACCGACAGCCCAATCGAACCCGTCCCGGCATCGGCGGTATCAACCCGTAGGGGGCTTTCGACCGATACGGTCACCTCGGGCTTCGCGGCCGCCACCTGTTTAACGTCCAGCCCCTCGGCCGTGACCGTCACCGTTCGTTTGCCCTCAAAGGCGGTGTATCCCTTGGGTGCCGCGATTTCCTCGACGGTGTAGACACCCGCGTCCACACCGGTCAATTCCACATGGCCATCCGCGCCCGTGGTGACGCACGCGTCGGCATCCGTCGACCACGAGCCGTCAGTCGTTAGAATGCGCCCGCGGTCATCGATGATGCGCAGCTTGGCGCCCGCGAGCGGTTTATCGTCCGAGCTTGAGCGCTTGATCAGACTGAGTCCCCAGGTGTAGGCGCACGCGTTATCGCTCGGCGTGCGGGTGAATCCGGCGTCGCCGGACTGGTCGGCGAGGGGAGAGCGTGGGTAGCGTAGATAGACCTCGTTGGGGTTGCCCTTGATAGCGCCTCGATTGCAGTTGGCCCCAAACGGCGCATTGTAAACAGCAACCACGCGGGCGCCCGCGGCGAAGGCGTCGGCCCCGCCAAGCGCGGCGACCAGGTCGCTGGTGCGCACGGTGAAGGCATTGCCCTCGACCGAGACCCTGCACTGTGAAGTAATGTCCGTCCACCCTTTAGCCGGCGTCGAGTTGGCGTTACCGCCCTCACATGCGACGGCGTCGAAGCCGCCGTCCGCGCCCGCCGCCACGTACACGCGCATGCTCGCGGCCACCTTGGAGGGGTCGAGCCCCGCGCTCATGGTGTCGACGAACTGCACCGCATAGGTGTCGTAGGCGGTGAGCCCCGCCGGGACCGTGGCCGAGAGGCGCCAGTAAAGGTCGTCTGCGACCGTGGCGTCGGCGGCCTTCTGCCAGGCGGCGGCACTGTCCTCCAGCACGTGCTTGGCGACCTTGGGGGTCGCCGCCTTGGGCTTGACGGTGACGGCGCTGCCGCCGACCAGGGCCATGATCGGCGCGGTGCCGGCCTCGCCCTGGGCGATGGCGCCGTCGTCGGCGACGATGAGCCAGTAGCCGCAGGGCAGCTCGGCCGCCGTGCCCGCGTTAAGGCCCACGGAAGTTGCGCCGACATTGCAAATCGCGCGGGCAAGCTTTGCCGTCAGCGCGGTCGTCATATGCCCGTCAGCATTCATCCATTCGGCAGCCGCTTGCGCCGTCGATGCCGAGCTATCAAGCCCCGCATCATAAAGAACGGGAAGAACAGCCTGACGAACCGCATCGCTCGCCCACGCCAGGTCCGTCGCGACCTTTTGATCGGAGCCGGCTTTATCGGTAACAGTTGCCGAAAAGAACTGGTACGCATCGTATTGCGTCGCGACGTCGCCGCCAATCGTGATGACCCCAGCATCGGCAGCACGGGCCGTCTCGGGCGACGCTGCAAAAGCGAGGATAGCTGTCATGGCCACCATCATGACGGTCAACAAGCGGCGGTGCAATTTACTCACGGCGACCACCTCGATCAAGATCACGGTGGCGACGAGCATGCATCCATGTCGCAGCAAAACACAGCAGCGATGCACCAGCCAGATACGTCATAGTCAAGCCAGCCCCGCCCGCCTCGGGAAGCGTGGTCGAGTATCTGTTGATAAAAGTCGGCGGCTCCCGGGAGCCATTGTCATACGTGACGACGGTGTCGAGCTGCTCATTTTTATTGTCGATAGTCACATTAACCGTGACATTGTGCCCGACTGTGTCGTAAGTGATGTGGTCCTTGACGTTGTTCTCGGCGCCATCGGGGACGACCTCGGAGATGATGTAAGTGTAGGTATCAGCCTTGTTGTAGTCCACGTTGAAAGAGACATTGCCCCCGGCGTCGTTGGTCACCGTCTGGAGCACCCTGCCGTCGCTATCCTTAAGCTCAAACGAGAACTGCCCCTTCTTGAATGTGCCCCCTTCAAGCAGTTTCTTAGCCCGGATTGTTGCGGATCCCTTTAGACGATTGTCATAGACCCAAATCTCGTCCTTTTTGTCATCGCCGATGATATCTGCGCCGCCGACGATGGTCTTCGCCTTAGCTAGCGCAGCTTGATAATCCCCGTCGCTCACGTTGCCTTTGAGCATGATCCACGTGGGCGCGGCCACGGCATAGCCAACTGGCGCCTTCGTCTCCACGAGCTGGTAGAGCACGCAATTGCTCATCGCCTTGTCTCTTGTACCGAATGAGATCTTGCCATTGGCGTCGGTCTTAGCTCTTTCAAACCTAGTCCTTGCATTCTCGATACCTACCGTTGCGACCTGATTCATGTTCACGCTATAGAGCGTGAATTCAGCTCCCCCTAGCGTCGCACCGACCTGCTGGGCGTCGTACTTGGTCATCGTGATGCCGTAACCATTGCCACCCGCACTGGCAGAAGCGTTCTGGATGGTCCATATTTGCTCGTCGATCGCCGTGCCTTCCGTCACACCCGTAAGTTTTGCGGTATTGGAAAGAGGCACCTTATCATTGGGGTTTCCGGTCGGGATAACCTCGTACTCGACCTTGAGGTATTTCTCATCGGGCACGTTAAGTGTCAATCTCGTACATGAGCCAGATTCGTTGTTGACCTGCTCCATCTTTGACGAATAATCCTTATCGGCCAGCTCAGACCAATCGTTGTTCACGCGCTCGTAGACCTTAAGCGCCGACGGCACCAACGTGCACTTGGCATCCATGGTATCGACCAGCTCGAGGACACCAGTGCCACTCTTAAGATCGACAGCTGACTCGTTAACGAAAATGGTGTACTTGATGTGATTGCTATTGTCGACCTGTTCGCCGATCTTCTTGATAACGTTGTTCTTAATGGTGACAGCACCACTGCCAGAGTCGAATTTCTTGCTTCCCGACTCGGCGCGCGCAGAATTGGTGAACTTCACCTCGTTCGTGGAGGTATCAAGCTCACCGCGCTTGACCGCTGTCTGATACGTAAGCTTGATATAACCGGCATAGCTTTCAAGCTTAGTCGTAGGAATAGAAAAGGTGACAGTGTTGCCATCACTCTTGACACTATCGGTGACAAGCGGTTGGCTATCAACGACCGTCTCGGCCTCGCTTCCGCGATGAAGCCCCGTATGTTTATCATAGGGGTTCTGCACGAGCGTATACTTTGCGGAATTCGCAACATAGCTCATACCATCCGGAAGGCTATCAACGATATTCAGCGGCTTCCCGCCCAGCTTTCCAGCTCCATAGTATTCGAACTCGCCGTTTGCGCCCCTGTTACCCTTTTGGCGGTTTGCATACACCGTCCAGTCGACGATCCAGGCGCCCTTCTCATCCGAGCCGTCAACGGCATGCCAATCGAAATTCTCAACCCAAGACACCTTCGACTCCGCTTCCGGCTTCTCGACCGCAGGCTTCGTTTCTTGGTTGACAACGTACTTGACGGGTTCGGTGAACGGCCATTTTATTTTCAGGCCCGGCGCGCTGACCGACGCAAAGTTTGAGTACCAGCCCGACAGCGCTTCTGATGTGGTGTCGTAGGTGATAACAGCGTAGTCCTCTTTCTCGAGGGCGTCTTTCACTTTGTTGGTAACGATGATTTTGAGGTCGTAGTTTTCCTTTGTTTCATTACCCTGAAAGCTAGCCGTTGGATTCCAGTCGGCACCCCGTTCCAGCACGGTATCGCCGATTTTAATGGTAATGGAGTTTTCGTCGACACCAAGTTTCTGCGACCATGCCGACTGAAACGTGTCCTTCACCGTCACCTCGCCTGGATGAACCGCATTGACGATCGCCTTCAGCGCGACCTTCGTCTCCCATGTCGCCCTGCCCGTCGTCGCCGCCTCATCGGATCTCACGAGCCTCTTGGTGATCGGCACAACACCCGTCAGCTGCGGCGTGAAACTGCCTTCATCGGTACCGGAAACGGAGTCCCCCCCCGCTCGATGGTCGCATCGTTGCGCACGGTGTCGTACGAGCTCGCGTCTTTCATCTTGGTGTGATAGACGATGCGGTAGGTGGCGTACTTGTCTGCAAGATCGGTCCGGAACGTGTAGGTGAACGAGTTCTGCGACGGACCGAGCGCGCAAGTCTCAAGAACCTCCGACCCCGAGCTGCCCTTGTATACCGTGTAGCTCCCTATATAGGCCTGCTTAGCGTCAAGCGTATCGGTAAACGTGTAGCCGCTCATATCGGTCTTGAGCTCGCCTTGATTGAGTGTGACAGTCCACGTGATGTCGGACGGCGTGCCCGAGCCGTTGGACTTGTTGATCATGTCGTAGCGAAACTTGCTGGAAGCAGCGGTCACAGAGCCTTTTTGGCGATTGCCCGAGCCGCCCCACTCCCACGCTGCCGTGTTCTTGGATGCTTCTTGGTCGTTTATCCAATCGCCGTTGCTTGCTGAAACGCCGCTCTTTAGCTTCGTCTCATAGACGATCGTGTGCTCCCCCTGGGTGAGGTCGCCCAGGCTGTCGAGGGTCGCAGTCTGGCCGTTGATCGTCGGCTGCGGGGCGAGATTCTCGCCATCGAGTGTGAAGCTGCCGTCCACAAACTCGAAGTTGCCGCCCAGCGCATCGGTTAACTTAACATTCGTGGCGTACGACTCGACGGTGAGTTTAACGGTCCAGGTAACCTTGGCCACGCCGTCGGCTCCCTGGGAGAAGGTTCCCGATTTCCCCCCTTTGACGGCGCCATCCGCAGTTGGAATATTGATTGATCCCTCACCGGGGAACTCGATAGGTGTACTGCTGTCCGAGCCAGCGTTCTTATTTGCTAACTCAAATGAAAAATTGGCTCCGACAAAAATTTCCGCAGGGTTTTTGTCAAGCCAGCTCTTATCAAACGTAAAGATGACCTTATTGTCCTTGATCTCCCACGTACCAGCCTTTTCGGCAGTAGCCTCAGGACCCTCCATGAGGTCGCCACCGGCGTTATCGTCAACGACTATGGTATCGGGGAGCTCGTAGACAGCGATGTAGTTCTGAGGCGTAGGCGCCTTGCCACTTATAAACCGTGCCGAAAAAGCTCCGTAGAGCTTCGAAGTGGACGTTACAGGATCCTCGAGCTCTTGAGTATGGTTCTCATCGGTATACAGCCCAACCGTAACGTCCGCCGTCTTATCATCAATCACAATCGGCGTCGGCGTCGTCACGTCCTCGGCGCGCACGGGAGCTGCGCCGTGAAAAACTGCGGCGGTGAGGCTAATTAAAATAAAGATCAGGGCCGCCATACCCAGCGACCGTGAGCGGTGTGCGTCCATAGTTGTCCCCTAATTCCTACAACACAGTGTGGAATACGGCGAATCGTCGGATCGAACACAAACCCCAACATCAACGAGAACCTACCTAGCGCATTGCAAGAACCCATTGGGGGAGCAACTTCTAAGACGTTTCGTCTATGCCACAATGCATAACATACAATATAGATACCAGTCATGTAAACCGCAGGTAAAGAGGTCTTTTAATTTAATACCAGTTGATATTTACCTGTTAACGGTTTTGCATTAAAGCAGTTATATTCTGTGGAATTATGTATATGTTTAAACAACTTAACTTTGCCTGAAAAGCCACTCGGGGGGATAACCTCCTCCACCGTGGTGCAAAGTAACCTGTCCCCTTGCACCAAAAAGGGCGCCGACCATTGCGGTCGACACCCTTTCTTATTGGCGGTTATAAGCCCCAGCTCTTATTTGTTGACCTGACCGGCGCGGACGGCAGCCTTCTTGCGGTCGGTGGCGTTGAGCAGACGCTTGCGCAGGCGAATGTTCTTGGGAGTGATCTCCACCAGCTCGTCGTCGGCGATGTACTCCAGCGCCTCCTCCAGCGAGAAGGTGCGGGGCGGCACCAGCTGCACGGAGATATCGGAGGTCGAGGAACGCTGGTTGCCCAGGTTCTTGGTGCGGGCGATGTTGACGACCATGTCGCCAGCCTTGCTGCGCTCGCCCACGATCATGCCCTCGTAGCACTCGGTGCCCGGCTCAACAAACAGCTGGCCGCGCTCCTGCAGCGTACCCAGAGCGTAGGCAACGGCCTTCTCGGTGGTCATGGAGATCATGGCGCCGTTCTGACGGTTGCCGATCTCGCCGGCGTAGGGGCCATACTCCAAGAAGGTGTGGTAGAACACGCCCTCGCCGTGGGTGACGTTCATGATGCGGTTCTTAAGACCCATGATGCCGCGGGTCGGGATCTTAAACTCAAGGTGCGTCACGATGCCCGAGGTATCCATGCTCGTCATGATGCCGCCGGAGGTACCGAAGACCTCAACGACCTTGCCCGAGTACTCGTCCGGGCACTCGACGACGGCCTGCTCGACGGGCTCCATCTTGTTGCCGTTCTCGTCCTTCTTAAACAGAACGCGGGGACGGCCGACCTGGAACTCAAAGCCCTCGCGACGCATGGACTCCATCAGGACGGACAGGTGCAGGATGCCGCGGCCCGAGACCTCGACGCCGCTCTTGTCCTCGAGCTCCTCGATCTTCATGGTCACGTTGTTCTCGGCCTCGTTGAACAGGCGCTCCTTGAGCTGACGAGCGCCCACGATGTCGCCGTCGCGACCGACGAGCGGGGAGGTCGAAGCCTCAAAGACGATGGACAGGGTCGGCGGGTCAATCTCGATGGGCTCGAGCTCGACGGGGTTCTCGGGATCGGTGTAGACATCGCCGATATCGGTGCGGTCGATGCCCACGACGGCGGCGATGTCGCCGGCGCCGACTTCCTGGCATTCGGTGCGGCCCAGGTAGTCGAAGGTAAAGAGCTGCTTGACGGTAGCGGTGGCGCTGGAGCCGTCGTTCTTGACGACCAGGATCTGATCGCCCTGATGGATGGTGCCGGAGTACACGCGACCGATGCCGATGCGGCCAACGAAGTTGGAGTGGTCAATGGTCACGCACTGCATGGCCAGCGGGGCATTCTCGTCAACCTCGGGAGCGGGCATGTCGTCGATGATCATATCGAGTAGCGGATACATGTCCATGTTGCCGTCGTTGGGGTCAAGACGGGCAAAGCCATTCATGGCGCTGGCGTAGACCACGTGCTCCATGGCGAACTCGAGCTGGTCGTCGGTGGCACCCAGGTCGGCCATAAGGTCCAGGCAGTCGTTGTAGGCCTTCTCGGGGTTGGCGCCCGGACGATCGATCTTGTTGATAACGATCATGATCTTGAGGCCGGTGTCGATAGCGTGACGCAGCACGAAGCGGGTCTGGGGCATGGGGCCCTCAAAAGCGTCGACCAGCAGCAGGGCGCCGTCGGCCATACGCAGCACGCGCTCGACCTCGCCGCCAAAGTCGGCGTGGCCCGGGGTGTCGATGACGTTGATCTTGACGTCCTTGTACTCGATAGAGATGTTCTTGGCGAGAATCGTGATGCCGCGCTCGCGCTCCTGGTCGTTGGAATCCAGGACGCGGTCCTCGACCTGCTGGTTGGCACGGAAGGCGTCCGTGGCACGCAGGAGCTTGTCGACCATCGTCGTCTTGCCGTGGTCGACGTGGGCGATGATGGCGATGTTCCTCAGATTGTCTACGCGCATGTAGTTCCCCTATCTTCTATCCATATACAAACGGCACGCGTATGCGGCCCGCCCAGCGACACAACGCTCAGCGGGAATATTGAGCCTTTTACCGAAAACTCGTTTATTTTAGCGATTTTAGATGAGAGGGGTTTCCTCACCTGCAGGTTCAGGGTCGCTCCACATAAAACCATCGCCGGCACCCATGCCCTCATACAGCACGTATGCCGAAAAACCGCTCTCGAGCGTGGTTTCGAAGAAGCTCACGAGCAGGGCGTCGTGATAGCCGCCGTCAATTTCGACACAACCGGTGTAGCCGATGGCATAGCGGGCGATGCGGCCCAGGCCCTCGTCCTTAAGACCCATCTTGTGCTCGGAGATAAAGTTGGTGGCCGCCTCGAGGCACGCCTCCTCGCCATCCTCATCGAGCGCCGCCAGATAACGGTTGGAAGCAGCGTCCTCGATCGCCACAACTACACCCGGATTCTCGCCGGCGGCAAGGTCGTCCAAGAACGCACCAATCAGGTCACACACCATGGCGTCGAGCTCGGCGGAGACGTTACCGGCGTCCTGCATATCCTGTGCCATCTTTAGACCTTCCCATCGAGTCTGGCGTCGTTACAGTTCTTGTGCCTCGGCAGCGATCTTGGCGGCAGCGTCGCGGGCGCGCATCATATCCATCGCGCGCTTGTCGAGTACTTTGATCTGGTTGGTCAGCATTACTGCATCGACCACACCCCAGATTACCAAGCCTGTTGAAATCGAAAACCCAAGCGCACCAACTGTACCACGAAGGCGCGAGCAGATTGCCGCGACAAGGGCGGAGACAACAACCATCTTGATAAACGAGCCGCGGCGCTCGCGAAGCGTGCGGGCCTGCGTCACATAGGCAATGCGTGCCGCCTCAGAAGCCTCCGAGCGCATCTGGGCCTCGCGCGCAATGGCCGCCGCCTCAGCCGACATACCGCCGGCCATCAGCGAACACTCCGCAACTCTGCCGCCCCGCATTTAGAAGTCATCGGGGGAGAGCGTATGGACGAACTCGTCGAACTTCTCGAACTCCTGCTCGTCGTCGACTTCCTCGGCGTGGGTAGAAACAGCGCCCAGGCGATTCATGATGTCGTCCTCCACAAACATGGGAGCATTGCTGCGCACGGCAAGGGCAATGGCATCACTGGGACGAGCGTCGATCTTGCGCTCCTCGCCATCGGCCAGTACGACGATCGTCGCGTAGAACACCGGCGGCTCGGCGCGGACGATCTCGATGCGCTCGAGCTTGGCGCCCAGGGCGTCAACGGTATCGAGCAACAGGTCATGGGTGATCGGGCGCTCGGCGCGGCCGCTATCGATGCCGCGGCTGATGGCAGCAGCTTCAAACGAACCAGTCTGAATGGAAAGGGAACGCAGCGGCGCGGGCGAGTCCGATTTGCTGCTGCGCTCACGAAGCACGATAAGCGATGGCACGGGACCGGCGGCCATGACGATGGTCTCTATGTCGACACGAACCATGGAACACCTCCGGTACGTAGCGGTTAACACGCGGCAGCCCGCCGCATTGAATAGCTATACTACCCAATCTTTCGCACAGCACACAAAATCAAAGTAGTTAATTTGGGACGGGGCTTTTTTGACTACTTTCAGTAGGTAAGAAAAAAGCCCCGAGGCAACGCCCCAGAGCTCTTCACGGTTTTGATGGTGGACCTGACAAGATTCGAACTTGTGACCTCCCGGTTATCAGCCGGACGCTC
>UQPI01000024.1 GCA_900542945.1 uncultured Collinsella sp. | reverse complement strand
ACAAAAAACGTACCCGAACCCTTTCTCGTAAAGAATCGGGTTCGAGTACGAACTGAATGCTGGAGCAATAAAAAACCACCAGAAAGGTGCCTGTCTCCTTTGTGGTTGTTTTGGGCCAGTCCTAGAGCGTGTGGCCGTAGACGTTGGCGGCCTTGATAGCGGCGGCGAACTTTTCGTCGGTGAAGGGCTCAGGGTTGCCCTGCTTCCACTCGTTGGTGGCGTGCGCATACTCACACAGCGCCGGGATGTCGGCCTCGGAAAGTCCGATCTGCTCAAGCGTTACGGGTAGACCCATCTGCTTGTTAAAGGCGGTATAGCGCTCAAGGTTCTCGGTATCGCCCGTATAGGCAAACAGCACGAGCACGCCCAGGCTCACGACCTCGCCGTGCAGGTAGGAGCCTTCGCGCGGAATGCTGCACGTGGCGTTGTAGAACGCATGCGCCACGCTCGAGTTGTAGTAGTAATCGTTTTGGTTGGTCAGGTTGGAGACGTAGCCCGTGTTGACCACGATGTCGAGCGCGATCTGCTTGACGGCCTCGCTCGACAGATTCTGGTGCACATCCTCAAGACCCTGGACGCCATAGGTAAACAGCGGCTCGGAGCAGGTGTGGGCAAGCGCCAGGCCAAGGCCGGCCGTGTGCTCCAGGTTGCCGGCGCTCGTGGCGTACTCGACCTCGGGCTGCTTGGACAGGGCATCACCCACGCCGGCCCAGAAGTATTCCGCCGGTGCCTCGGCGATGATCTTGGGGTTGATGAAGATGTGCGCCGGGCGGTTGGGATACGAATAGCCCTCGAGCGAGCCGTCGTCGTTGTACACGACGGCAATGGCGGTCGCGGCGGAGCAGTTAGAACAAATCGTCGGCACCGTAAAGACGATCTTCTTGAGCTCGATGGCCGCCGTCTTGACGGTATCGAGCGCCTTGCCGCCGCCACAGGCAATGAGCACGTCGGCTTCCTGGCAGGCGGGGGAGTTTACGACCTTGGCGATATTGGCACGCGTACTGTTGGTGCCATAGACGCGCGTCTCCAGGATCTCGACATCGGTACCTTCAAGTGCCGCCTCGATTCCCGGCAGCGCCGCAGCCAGGGCTCGCTTGCCGCCAATGATGGCGACTTTCTTTGCTCCGTACTCGGCCAGGGCGCCGGGCAGCTCGTCAAAGCAATCCTCGCCGACGGTATAGTCGCTCATTCCAATCGTGCGCATAGCAACCTTCTTTCGTTCGATAAAGTGCTTTCAGGTATTTTGCTCCTAGAGAAGGGCTGTAATAGCGAGAAATTTCGAACGTATAAAACCAGTGTTGAGGGTTTTTTGCCGGCGCGGAACGTGCTAGCATACACCGCATAAGCGTTGATGGGGACGAGTAGTCGGCCGTCCGCATGCTACAGAGAGCGGGGAGCGCTGAGAACCCGTGCATGCGACCGATGAAAATCACCCCGGAGCTGCGGTCCCAACGGATGTGCCGTGCAGGTTCGTCTTAGTAGACATCGCCGAGATGGTCGTCGATACAGGCCAGCCGAGTAACGGATGCGAGCGCGCGAATACGCGGGCGAGGGCATCTAAGCTGGGTGGTTAAGCGAAGAGCTTTTGCGGGCGGACAGCTCGTTTTGTGGCGCTTCGTCCCAGCTTGCAGGGACGGGCGCTCTTTTGGTGCCCAACGGGCGTGCGCGCCCACGACATGAAAGGGGTACCGTGGCAAACGAGTACAAGCAGACGATGAATCTGCCCAAGACCGGTTTTCCCATGCGTGCCGGTCTTTCCAAGTCCGAGCCCAAGCGACTCAAGGACTGGCAGGACAACAAGGTCTACGAGCAGGTTCTGAAGAAGAACGAGGGTCACAAGAAGTTCGTGCTGCACGACGGTCCTCCGTACGCCAACGGCCCGATCCACATCGGCCATGCCATGAACAAGATCTCCAAGGACATGATCAACCGCTACTGGATGATGCAGGGCTATGAGGTTCCCTATGTCCCCGGTTGGGACTGCCATGGCCAGCCGATCGAGCATAAGGTCGAGGAGAAGCTCGGCACCGAGAAGTTCAACCAGACCTCTACGGCTAAGATCCGCGAGCTCTGCAACGAGTTCGCTGTCGAGAACATTGAGCTGCAGAAGGCGGGCTTCCGTCGCCTGGGCGTGCTCGGCGATTGGGACAACCCCTACCTGACGCTCTACCATCAGCACGATGCAGCCGACATCGAGGTCTTTAAGGCCATGTTCGATAAGGGCATGATCTATCGCGGCCACAAGCCGGTTCACTGGTGCAAGCACTGCCACACCGCACTCGCTGAGGCAGAGATCGAGTACTCTGACGAGACGAGCCCCTCCATTTTCGTGCGCTTTGAGATGACCTCCAAGCCCGCCGGCCTCGAGAACTTCGACGGCCCGGTTGACTTCATCATCTGGACGACCACGCCGTGGACCATTCCCTCCGACCAGGCAGTTTCCCTCAAGCCCGGCGCCGCCTACGTCGCCGTTGAGCATGATGGTCGTGCCGAGGTCATGCTCGAGGACCTGGCTCCCAAGTGCTGCGAGGAGTTTGGCTGGGAGTACACCCCGGTCATGGTCGACGGCAAGCCCTACGTGGTTCCCGCCGAGACCTTCCACCACATCCACTACAAGCAGCCGATCTTCGACGGTGTTGAGGGCGTGGCGCTGCTGGCCGATTACGTCGGTGTCGATGACGGTACCGGTATCGTCCACAACTCGCCCGGCCACGGCGTCGACGACTACTTTGCCTGCCTCAAGGAGGGCATCACCGACATCTGCATGCCGGTCGACGACGACGGTAAGTTCTACACCGGCGAGGAGTTTGGCACCGGTGGTCCCTTCAGCGGTATGGATACCGATGAGGCCAACCCGCACATCATTGAGTTCCTGCGCGAGCGCGGCACCCTGGTCCTCGAGAAGAAGATCACGCACAGCTATCCGCACTGCTGGCGCTGCAAGCACCCGGTGCTCTTCCGTGCCACCGACCAGTGGTTTGTCTCTATGGACAAGACCGGTTTGCGCGAGCAGGCTGGCAAAGAGGTCCGCGAGAACGTCAAGTGGTATCCGGCCCACGCGGACAACCGCATCGGTGCCATGGTCGAGCAGCGTCCCGACTGGTGCATCAGCCGTCAGCGCAACTGGGGCGTACCTATCCCCAGCTACACCTGCGCCGACTGCGGCGAGAAGGTCATGAACGACGCTACGCTCGACGCCGTCATCAAGCTCTTCCACGAGAAGGGCTCCGACGCCTGGTTCACCGACGCTCCCGAGAGCTACCTGGGCGAGGCCTGCGTCTGCCCCAAGTGCGGTGGCCATCACCTCAAGGCTGATAAGGACATCCTTGACGTGTGGTGGGACTCCGGCGTGTCTTGGAAGGCCGTCTGCGAGTACCGTCCCGAGCTGGAGTACCCGGCGGACGTCTACCTCGAGGGCTCTGACCAGCACCGCGGTTGGTTCCAGAGCTCACTGCTCACCTCGGTGGGCGCCAACGGCCACGCTCCGTACAAGGCGGTCGTCTCGCAGGGCTTTACCCTCGACGGCCAGGGCCGCAAGATGTCCAAGTCGCTCGGCAACGTCATCGACCCCAATAAGGTCTGCGACGAGATGGGTGCCGACATCATCCGTCTGTGGGTCGCCTCCGTCGATACCAGCTCCGACGTCTCCATCGACCACGAGATTCTCGCTCGTACGTCCGATGCCTACCGTCGTTTCCGCAACACGCTGCGCTTCCTGCTCTCCGAGCTTGAGGGTCAGTTTGTGCCCGAGACCGACGGCGTCGCCTTTGCCGACCTGCTGCCGCTCGACAAGCTCATGGTCGCCCGCCTGACCCAGGTCCAGGCCGAGGTCGACGATGCCTACGCCAGCTACGAGTTCCCGCGCGCCTACCGTGCGCTTTACGACTTTGTGGTTACCGAGCTCTCCAACGTGTATCTCGACGCCCTGAAGGACCGTCTGTACTGCGAGAAGCCCGGTTCGCTCGAGCGCCGCAGCGCCCAGACCGTGCTGGCCGAGCTCTTCTCGATGCTCATGCGCGACCTGCAGCCGATCTTGTCCTATACGGTCGACGAGGCCATGGCCTATGCGCCCGCCGGCTGCGTCGATCACCAGAAGTACGCTGCGCTGCTTGATTGGTATAAGTCGCCCATTACGGTCGACGAGGCCAATGAGTTCGAGGGCGTTCTCGAGGCTTCACTCGAGCTCCGTAGCGCCGTGACCAAGGCCCTTGAGGACGCCCGTTCCGCCGGCACCTTCACCAAGAGCCAGCAGGTCCGCGTCAAGGCGGTCGTTCCCGCCGAGATGTACGCGCTGCTGACTGGCGACAAAGCCGTCGACCTGGCCGAGTTCTACATCGTCTCCGCTGTTGAACTGACCCAAGGCGAGGAGCTCTCCGTTGCCATCGAGGCTGCCGAGGGCGAGTGCTGCGACCGTTGCTGGAACTACCGCACCACCGTCGGCGAGTACAACGGCCACGCTCACATCTGCAAGAGGTGCGCGAATGCCCTTTAAGGCACGGTAACTCGGCATTTTAGTTATAGGGAGAATTTGGGCGCCTTCGAGCCATTTGCTCCGCTGAAGAAAAGCGACATTCCGTTATCCGGAATGCCGCTTTCTTTTTTGCTGGTTATTTATCTGACGTTAGCGAATGTGTCGTGCGCTCTGCGTGTGGCAATATAAGATGGTTATTTGCGTTAAACGGCATTTGATTATCTGAGGGTAGGGGATTTCTTTGGGTCGTGGTTCGGATATGACGCCGCCTTTGCGTTGGCGGTTGGTTGTTGCTGGTGGGGTGGCGCTTGTTGTGTTGCTTCTTGACCAGCTGACCAAGCTTGCGGTTCGTGCCGTGGGCGACGCCTTGCATGTGACCGTCATCCCCGGTGTTATCGACTTTATGTTTGTCCGCAATATCGGTGCTGCCTTTAGCATGGGCGAGGGGCATGGCATCGCGTTTGCCGTGCTGGCGGTGGCGGTCATTATCGCTATTGCCGTGTACCTCGTTCGTGCGCCTCAGCTCGCCCATCTTGAGGTTGTGGGCATGGCGATGGTTGCGGGCGGTGCTATCGGCAACGCTATCGATCGTTTGGCCTTTGGCTTCGTGACCGATTTCATCGCCATCACCTTCATCGACTTTCCTGTTTTCAATGTGGCCGATATCGGCATTACGGTCGGTGTCGTGCTGGCGCTCATCGGTTATATGTTCTTGAGCCCTGCGGCCCGCGAGGTCGATGCGACCGCCGAGCTCAATGCCCGTGACGAGGCCCGCGCCAAGCGCAAAGCCAAGCAGCGTGGGGAGCGTGCCCGCAAGATTCGCGAAAGGAATGAGCGCTAATGGCCGACATCCATATTCTTGTTGCCGACGATTCCGCTGGTCAGCGTCTTGATGCCTATCTGGGCGCCAATGACGGCTGCCCTACGCGCTCTGCCTGCGCGCATCTGATCGAGGGTGGTGCCGTTGCCGTCAACGGCGAGACCTGTCTCTCCAAAAAGTACGCCGTGCGAGCCGGCGACCGTATTTCGGTTGATTTGCCCGATCCGCACGACCCCACCGATGTGATTCCCGAGGCCATCCCGCTCGACATTCGCTATGAGGACGACTATCTCATCGTGCTCTCCAAGCAGTGCGGCCTGGTGTGCCATCCTGCGCATGGTCATGAGAGCGGTACGCTCGCGAATGCCCTGGTCTATCACTGCGGTATCGACCATCTGGGCACGGTGCAGGGCGAGGACCGCCCCGGTATCGTGCATCGTTTGGATCGCGATACCTCGGGTCTCATGCTTGCGGCTAAGGACGACGACACCCAGCGCGCGCTCCAAAATCTCATTCGTACGCGCACGCTCGACCGCCGCTATATCACGCTCGTTCACGGTCATATCGCTATGGATGAGGGAACCATTAACACCGGCATTGCCCGTTCCACCCGTGACCGTGTCAAGATGGCGGTTTCGGACGATCCTTTCGCGCGCCAGGCCATTACGACCTTTAAGGTTCTCGAGCGCTTTGATTCCACGCGTTTTGACGACGGCTACACGCTTGTCGAGTGCCACCTGTTTACGGGCCGCACACATCAGATTCGCGTGCATATGCGCCATATCAACCATGCCTGCGTGGGCGATCCACTCTACGGCAAGTGTGATGCACGCGCCGATCAGGGCCTGACCAGGCAGTTCCTGCATTCCTGGCGCGTGGCGTTCGACCATCCCGTGACGGGGGAGCGCATTGAGTGCCGCGACGAGCTGCCGTGGGACCTTGCGGCGGTTTTGGATGATCTGGCTCCGCGCTCGCTCGGTCGCACGGCCGCTGGAGATGAAATCGTTCCGCAGCTCGGTCTTCTCGAAGCCTAGTTAGTATTAGGTGGTTTCTTGAACGCCCCTAGCCTGCGGTAAGATATACGGTTGTTTACGTAACGCGTTCCTGGGAGCCTGCATGCTCGCCTTTTTACAAACCAACACGCCCATCGTGATCTTTAACCAGATTGTGGTTACACTGCTCACGGTCTGCTTTCTGTACCAGGTGGTCTTCTTTGTCATTGGCGCCCTGCGCGGTGAGGTCGCACCTCCCAAGGCCAAAAAGCTCCATCGCTATGCCTTCTTTATTGCGGCGCATAACGAGGAGGCGGTAATTGCCAATCTCGTGCGCTCCATCAAAGACCAGGACTATCCGTCCGAGCTTATCGAGGTCTTCGTGGTTGCCGATGCCTGCACCGATAACACGGCGCAGCTCGCTCGCGAGGCTGGCGCCATCGTCTATGAGCGTAACGACCTGGCCCGTAAGGGTAAGAGCTGGGTCATGGACTTTGGTTTTGACCGCATTCTTAACGAGTATCCCGATACCTTTGAGGGCTACTTTATTTTTGACGCCGATAACGTTATCTCCCGCGATTACGTATCCAAGATGAATGACGCCTTTGACCAGGGCTTCCATGTGGTCACAAGCTACCGCAACTCCAAGAACTTCGGCAGCTCGTGGATTTCGTCTGCCAACGCCACCTGGTATCTGCGTGAGGCGCGTTTCCTTAACAACGCGCGTAATATCTGCAAGACGTCCTGCGCCGTATCGGGTTCGGGCTACCTTATCTCGGCTAGCGTTATTGAGGGCATGCACGGCTGGCAGTTCCATACGCTGACCGAGGATATTCAGTTCACCACGTTCTGCGCTATTCACGGCATTCGTATTGGCTATGCGCCGGCGGAGTTCTTTGACGAGCAGCCTGTGACGTTTAAGGCGTCCTGGAAGCAGCGTATGCGCTGGACCAAGGGCTTCTACCAGGTGTTCTTTACCTACGGTAAGCATCTGGTCAAGTCGACCTTCCGCTATCATCGTTTTGCCGCCTACGACATGTTTATGACGATTGCCCCTGGTATGCTGTTATCGCTGATTTCGATGCTCGCCAACGCCACGTTCCTGATCGTCGGTGGTCTTTCGCATGGCTTTTTGGCTACCGAGGTTGAGATGCAGGCTTGTGCCGCCTCGCTCATTATGACCTTCGCGATGATGTATCAGACCTTCTTTATCCTGGCGCTACTTACGACCATCTTCGAGTACAAGCACATTCATTGTGCGCAAAAGTGGCGCCTGGTGACCAACCTGTTTACCTTCCCGATCTTTATGTTCAGCTATATCCCCATCACGGTGGCTGCGTTGTTCCTGAAGGTCGACTGGGTCCCGACGCAACACGCTGTCAACGTTACCCTCGACGAGGTCATGCAGGGCGCTAAATAACCACCACCAAAACCACCACGAAGGGGACAGGCACCTTTGTGGTGGTTTTTGCTTTTGAGTGACTGCCACGGGAGGTGTTCAATGGTCTATATTCCCTTTTGGATCTGCGCCTTTGCCGGTGCGGTGATTGATGTCCGTGAACGGCGGTTTCCCAACGCGCTTGCCGCCGCATGCGCCGTGGCGGCGTTTGCAGGCGTTTGGCTGGACAGGGGCTTGAACACGGCGCTTGACCACGCCGGTCCTGCCGTTATCGTGTACCTTTCCCTTGTGCTGACCGAGTCGCTTTGGCGGCGTTTCCGCCAGGCCCCCGGCATCGGCATGGGGGATGCCAAGGCGCTCTTCGCGCTTTGCACGCTCGACCCTCTGGGGGGCATCGTGGCATTTGCCGTCGCGCTCCTAGTCCTGGCCCTCTCCTGCCTCTTCACAAAATCGCGCTCCCTGCCATTGCTCCCGTTTTTTGTGCCGATTTTTGCCATAATCGAGGTCGTGGGCTGCACATTGTAACCGATTGCGCATCCTTTTTAAGGAGCATGCCATGGCAACTAATCAAGAAACGGCCGTCATTAAGGCGCGCATGGACCGCATTCCCGCGGCGTTGTCGCCCGAGCTGGTCGAGCGTATCGCCGCCGACCGCGCCTCGGGTGTCGTTAATCCTTATCGATGCGGCGATGACCAGGTCATTCGTCGTATTGATCGCGCTGCCGACAAAGGCACGCTCATGCGACCGGCATTTATGCGCGACACCGAAAAGATCCTTCATCTTCCTGCGTACACGCGTTATGCAGGCAAAACGCAGGTCTTTAGCTTTCGCAGCAACGACGATCTGTCGCGGCGCGGCCTTCATGTGCAGCTCGTCTCGCGCATTGCCCGCGATATCGGCCGTGCCCTGGGCCTCAACTGCGATTTGATCGAGGCGATTGGCCTGGGCCACGATTTGGGCCACACGCCCTTTGGCCATGCCGGCGAGCGTTTCCTCAACGATATCTATCACGAGCGTACGGGTCGTTATTTTTTCCATAACGTGCAGTCCGTCCGCGTGCTCGACGAGCTGTACGGCCGCAACGTGTCGCTCCAGGCGCTCGACGGCGTGCTGTGCCATAACGGCGAGTACGAGCAGCGTGTCTTTGAACTCTCGGACATGGCGTCGTTTGACCAGTTCGACCGTACCCTCGAGGACTGCATTGCCACGGGCTATGGCGCGATCGAGCACCTGCGCCCCATGACGCTCGAGGGCTGTGTGGTCCGCATTTCGGATATCCTCGCCTACGTTGGGCGCGATCGCCAAGACGCCATTGCGGCGGGCCTGTTGTCACCCGACGCTTTTGACGATGGCCTGGGCGGGGCTTACAACAGCTGGATCCTCACGCACGCTTCTATCGATATCGTTGAGCATAGCTACGGCAAACCGCGTATCGAGATGAGCGAGGACCTGTTTGAGGAGATCCGGCGGGCGAAGCGCGAGAACTACGAGAAGATCTATAGCAAGGGCGGTATCGAAGGCGACTCCGAAGTGGAACTGCGCGAGGCCTTCGAAAAGCTCTACGACCGTTGCCTGCAGGATATAAACGAGGGTGACGAGTCCTCCTACATCTTTAAGCACCACATTTCGCGTGTTGAGCAGCAGCTTTCCTACTACGATCGCGCCTATGCCTGGCAGGATGACAAGGATCAGGCCGTCGTCGATTACATCGCAAGCATGACGGATGGTTATTTCTGCGAGCTGACGAGCAAATTGTTCCCAGGTCTAAAGTTTCCGCACCGCACCTATATTAACGAACGGTAGTTCGTATCCTTTCGGTATACTGTTGGTCAACAACGATTTTGATTAATGCACGGGATGGCTATGGACGACCTTTTTTCTGCTTCGACGCGCGAGCGCTCCTTTAAAAATGCGCCGCTTGCGGTGCGTATGCGCCCCAATTCGCTCGACGAGTATGTGGGCCAGCAAAAGGCCGTCGGTAAGGGCTCGTGGCTGCGCGCCGCGATTGAGCATGATGTGCTGTCGAGTGTGATTCTGTACGGCCCCGCCGGTACGGGCAAGACGACGCTGGCCCATATTATCGCCAACCATACCAAGAGTGAGTTTGTCGAGGTCAGCGCCGTGACGGGCACCGTGAAGGACCTGCGTCGCGTGATCGACGAGGCAAAGACGCGCCTGAATACGTACGACCGCCGCACCATTCTTTTCATCGACGAGATTCATCGCTTCTCTAAGTCGCAGCAGGATGCCCTGCTGCATGCGGTCGAGAACCGCATCGTCATTATGATTGGCGCCACGACGGAAAACCCGTACTTTGAGGTCAACTCCGCACTGTTGTCGCGTGGGCGCGTGGTAGAGCTTGAGCACCTGAAGGACGAGGATATCGCCACGCTCATTGAGCGTGCGCTCGAGGCGCCGCAGGGTTTAAACGGTAAGTTCTCGGCCGATGAGGATACGGTTAAAACCATTTGCACATTGGCCGCGGGCGATGCTCGCTCAGCACTCACGACGCTCGAGCTTGCGAGCGAGATTGCCGTTACGCGTCCCGATACCGAGGGAACGCCAGCGCCGGCGGCGGGGGAACGCTATCCCATTACCGTGGACGACGTGAAGATCGCCAATCCGCGTCGTGGGTTTTCGTATGACAAAAACGGTGACATGCACTATGACATTATTAGCGCGTTTATTAAGTCTATGCGCGGTAGCGACCCCGATGCCACGATCTATTGGCTTGCGCGCATGATTGATGCGGGGGAGGATCCCAAGTTTATCGCTCGCCGCATTATGATTCAGGCTTCCGAGGATGTTGGCAACGCCGACCCGCAGGCGCTTTTGGTGGCACATGCCGCATTTAAATCTGCCGAGGTCATTGGCTATCCCGAGTGTCGCATCAACCTGGCTCAGGCTGCGCTCTATGTGTGCCTGGCGCCTAAGTCCAACGCGTGCGAGGCCTCGATCGATGCGGCGCTGGCCGATATCCACAGCAGTGGTCTTCGCGAGGTGCCCAGCTACCTGCGCGATCGTCACCGTCCCGGCAGCGACGAGTACGGTGTATACAAGTACCCGCACGATTATCCCGAAGGCTGGGTCGATCAGCGCTATTTGCCCGAGGGGTTGGAGCGCGGCGCGTTCTGGCAGCCTGCCGGCCGCGGTTGGGAAGAGTGGCGTGTGGAGCAAAGCGAGCGCGACCGTAGCGGCAACGCTCCCAAGTAGGCCATTGGCGCCTCGCGCATTCCCTTTGGGTATCTTTGCCCTTCTTTGGGGTACCATGAAAAACGTCTGTATTTCGATTCCTTCGGGAGGCTTGCATGAGTCCCATTCAAATCGCCCTGCTGGTGCTCGCCGTTGCCGGCGTGTGGGCTGTTGTCGAGCTCGCGCTCACGCTGCGCAAGACTCGCACCGTCGTCGACTCGCTCGACAAGACGGTGAGTGACCTTAACAATACGCTCGCCGAGGCACAGCCTGTGGTGGCAAAGCTCGATGGCGCTGTCGATGAGCTCACCCCCGCGCTGGCACAGGTTGAGCCGCTCCTCAAGTCGAGCAAGACTGCCGTTGATGCTCTGACGTCTAACCTCGTTGAGGTTGAGGCGGTCGTTCGCGACATCTCCGAGGTCACGGGCAGCGTGGCCGAGGCCAGCAATGCCGTATCGAGCGTGACTGATTCTGCTGCTGGCGCCGTGCAGAAGCTCTTCAATAAGGTGAAGGCTCCTGCAGCCGACGCCGATCGCAAGCTCGCCGCTGCCGCCGCCGAGGCCGAGCAGCCTACTGAGCGCGTTCTGATTGGCGATGACGATGCCGCTGCTGACGACGATGATGTTCAGAAGCCCGCTGCTAAGCCCGCTCAGTATTTCACTTATACGCCCGCCGAGACCTCCGAGGAGTCCTGCGATGAGTAGCGAAGCAACCTGTCCCATCACGCTGAGCGTTGCCGGTGATCCGCGTCTCGCGCGCTTGGTGCGCATGACGGCCGCCAACGTCGGCGCCCTGTGCTCCATGTCTGTCGATCGTATCGAGGACATCCGCATGGCTGCCGAGGAAGCCTTCATCTTTGGGTGCACCGCGGTCGACTGCGACGACATCACCATTCAATTTGATGTGGACGAATCTCACGTCGGCATGACCTTTACCTTTGGGGAACAGGCCACCGTCGACGAGGATGACCAGGCTGCTGTGTATGCCGAGCTCATTCTTGCAAGCGTGTGCGATTCCTACGAAAAGACTGCGGCGCCCCTAACGCTTTCCCTCGACCTCAAGGCGGATATCTAATATGACCGAACGTTCCCGGAGCGGCAAAACCGCTTGGGACAAGGAGAAAACCCGCGAGCTGTTTCGTCGTTATAAGGAGACCGGTGATCCGGATGCTCGCGAGCAGCTCGTTATGTCCCATATGAACCTGGTAAGGTTTCTTGCCAACAAATTTAAAAACCGCGGTGAGCCGCTCGATGACCTTTTGCAGGTCGGCTATCTGGGCTTGCTCAAGGCTATCGACCGCTTTGACCCTGAACGCGGACTTGAGTTCACGACGTTTGCCACGCCCACCATCCTGGGCGAGATTAAGCGCCACTTCCGCGACAAGGGCTGGAGCGTGCGCGTGCCCCGACGTTTGCAGGAGCTCTCGGCCAAGGTCAACCAGGCTACCGATAAGCTCACCAACGAGCTACAGCGTTCGCCCAAGGTTGAGGAAATCGCCGAATACCTCGACGTGACTGTCGACGAGGTGCTCGAAGCCATGGAATCGTCCTCGGCCTACACCTCGGTGCCCATCGAGGCTCCTGGCGCGTCCGATTCCGACGATGCGCCTTCGATTCTCGACCGCTATGCCGACGAGGACAACGAGCTCGACTTTACCGATGACCGCCTGGTAATCGAGGAAGCCATCCGCGATTTCTCGCCTCGCGAGCGCGAGGTTATCGAGTTGCGCTTCGTAAAGGGCATGACCCAGATCGAGATCGCCAAGAAGCTGGGCATCTCGCAGGTGCAGGTCTCGCGCCTGCTGCGCCGTACCCTTAAGAAGATTCAAGATAAGATCGACCCCGACGGAGTGATGATTCGTTCATGAGTGAGCACCCCCAACAAATCGACCGCACGCTTCGCGATACCCGCATTCTGACGCTGCGCATTTGGGGCGTCGTCGGCTGCATTGTCATCGCTGCCGTAATCTTTAACCTTATGGGCATCCTGGCACCGGTCATCGAGTTTCTCGCTGTCGGTTCCATCATCGCTTTTGTGATGTCTCCGATCACCAACTGGCTCGAGCATCACGGCGTCGGACGTGGCCTCGGTTCGCTCATCGCACTCATTGTGGTTGTTGCCGTGCTCGTCGGCGTCGTCTGCATCCTATCGCCTATTTTGCTCGGTCAAATCATGGAAGTCCTGAGCCGCCTGCCCGAGCAGCTTCGTGTTGCGGGTGGTGATCTCAACGAGATGCTCTCGCACGCTAAGACGCTCAACAACACGCCGCTCAAGGAGTATCTGGACGACAATCTTTCTTCGTTGGTTACCGTAGCGTCCAAGTACGTCTCGCAAATCGCTGCTGAGCTCGGCCGCGGTGTGTTTCCGCTCATTACCAACACGGCCTCGCAGCTGTTCGTCATCTTCCTGGGTCTGGTGCTTGCCTACTGGCTTGCCTGCGATTATCCCCGCATGCACCACGAGGTCTGCACCATCATCGGGCAGGAAAAGGAGACCTCGTACCGCTTTATGGTGGCCATCCTTTCGCGTTCGGTCGGCGGCTACATGCGTGGCATGGTCATCACATCGATCTGTGGCGGTTTTCTTGCCTTTATTGGTTTTACGATCATCGGCCATCCGTATGCAGCACTCATGGCCATCTTCACCGGCATTATGCACCTGGTTCCGGTTGTCGGTCCCTGGGTGAGTGCGGCGATCGCCACGGTGCTCGGCTTTATGTTCAGCCCTATGCTGGCGTTATGGACGCTTGTCGTGACCATGGTGGCTCAAAATGTCACCGATAATGTCATTTCGCCTAAGGTCATGCAGAGCTCGGTGCAGGTGCATCCCGTTATGAGCCTGACGGCCCTCGTTATCGGTTCGGCACTCATGGGTCCCATCGGCATGGTTATCGCCATTCCGCTGTGCGCGGCCCTCAAGGGCATCTTCGTCTACTACTTTGAGAACGAGACCGGCCGTCAGCTCGTGGCATACGACGGCGCCGTGTTTAAGGGCACTCCGTATCGCGATACCGAGGGTAACCCGGTCGCCGCCTACGACGCGCTCGGAGACGATACGTTCATCTATGAGTCCGAGCTTATCGGCAACGAGACCGCGCCCGAGGCCCAGGCAATGCCCAAGCCCGAGCTCGATAATCCCTGGATTAAGCTCTCAGGCCTGCAGCCCGACGCGACAGGCTTTTTCAAGAACCCCTTCGCCAAGGATGACGATTCCAATACGGACGACGACACCAAAACCGGCATCGACGGCTCCATGGACGATGACGACAACTAGCGGGGTAATTCGGGTTAACATTCATACGCGCTAACATGCAATTTCGCTGAAGGGCCGGCATTGTGCCGGCCCTCTTTTTTGCACATACGCGGCGGGATGGTAATATCGTTACGTTTGAACTGTTTCGATGTGAAACCGAGGAGATTCCCTCTATGAGTGCTGACTACCCGTCAATGACTACGGCCGAGATTCGCTCTAAGTTCCTCAACTTCTTTGAGGAGCGCGGTCTTAAGCTCTATCCTTCTTCGTCCCTCGTCCCCGACGATCCTTCGCTGCTGCTTGCCAACGCCGGCATGAACCAGTTTAAGGAGTACTACCAGGGCAAGAAGACCATGAAGGAGATCGGCGCGATCTCCTGCCAGAAGTGCGTCCGCACCAATGACATCGATTGCATCGGCGAGGACGGCCGTCACCTGTCGTTCTTCGAGATGCTTGGCGATTTCTCTTTTGGCGGCGTCTCCAAGGAGCAGGCTTGCGCTTGGGCCTTTGAGCTCATCACCAAGGAGTTCAAGCTGCCGCTCGACCGCCTGTACTTTACCGTCTTTACCGAGGACGACGAGACCCACGACGTGTGGCGTTCTCTGGGCGTTGCCGAGGACCACATCTCCCGCCTGGGCGAGGACGACAACTTCTGGGCCGCTGGCCCCACCGGTCCCTGCGGTCCGTGCTCCGAGATCTACTTTGACATGGGCGAGGAGGTCGGCTGCGGCAGCCCCGACTGCAAGCCTGGCTGCGACTGCGACCGCTTCCTTGAGTTCTGGAACCTCGTCTTTACCCAGTACGACCGCCAGGAGGACGGCTCCATGCCGGAGCTGCCGCACCGCAACCTCGATACGGGCATGGGCCTGGAGCGCATGGCCGCTATCATGCAGCACAAGACTGCTAACTACGACGGCGATCTGATGCAGCACCTCATCAAGCTCGGTGAGGAGATCAGCGGCAAGACCTATGACGCCGACGATTACTCCGGCGCCAGCCGCTCCCTGCGCATCATCGCCGACCACTCCCGTGCCGTCGACTTTATGATCTCGGACGGCATCCTCCCTGGTAACGAGGGTCGCGAGTACGTCCTTCGCCGTCTGCTCCGCCGTGCCGTGTTCCACGGTCGCCTGCTGGGTATCGAGGGTGCCTTCCTGACCAAGTTCATCGACGAGGTCAACGCTCAGATGGGCGAGGCCTATCCCGAGTTGCTCAAGAACGTCGCGCTCGTCAAGGGTATCGTCGCCTCCGAGGAGGAGCGCTTCTCCACGACGCTCGACAACGGCCGCGTTTACCTGGACGAGGCCCTGGTCGCGCTTGCCGAGGGCGCTGTGCTTCCGGGCGACGTTGCCTTTAAGCTGCACGACACCTTTGGTTTCCCCATCGACCTGACCGTCGAGATTGCCGGTGCCGCTGGGCACGACGTCGACATGGATGGCTTTACCGCTTGCATGGAGGACCAGAAGGCCCGCGCCCGCGCCAACGCCAAGGGCGATGCCTGGGGCAGCTTTAACGACGTGTGGGTCGAGCTTTCCGACAAGGTCGCAGCGACCGAGTTCGATGGCTATGACAACGATGTGATCGAGGGCGCCAAGGTTATCGCCATCGTGCGCAACGGCGAGTCCGTCGAGTCCGCTGCCGCGGGCGAGGACGTCGAGGTCGTGCTCGATCGCACCCCGTTCTATGCCGAGATGGGCGGCCAGCAGGGCGACGCCGGCGAGCTTTCCGCCGATGGCGTTGCGCTGACCGTTTCCGATACCAAGAACCACAACGGCCTGTATGCCCACGTCGCGCACGTCGCCGAGGGCACCCTGACCGTCGGTGCTACCCTGACCGCCGCGCTCGACGCCGAGCGCCGTGGCTTCCTGCGCCGCAACCACACCGCGACGCACCTGCTCGACGCTGCCCTTAAGCGGGTCCTGGGCGAGCACGTCTCCCAGGCCGGCTCGCTGGTGACGCCCGAGCACCTGCGCTTTGACTTTACGCACTTCGAGGCCCTGTCCTCCGAGCAGCTCAAGGCTGTCGAGGACCTGGTCAACCAGCAGATCTTTGCTTCCAAGCCGGTCGTGACCCGTGTCATGGGAATCGACGAGGCTAAGGCTGCCGGCGCTGTCGCTCTGTTTGGAGAGAAGTACGGCGATGTCGTTCGCGTCGTCTCCGTGGGCGCCGAGGACCAGCCGTTCTCCCGCGAGCTCTGCGGTGGCACCCATGCCGCCAACACCGCCGAGATCGGCCTGTTCAAGATTATTTCCGAGTCCTCCACAGGCTCCAATGTCCGCCGTATCGAGGCTGTGACCTCTAAGGGTGCCCTCGACTACATGGCCGACCGCTTGGCGCTCGTTGACGCCGCCGCCGCTGCGCTCAAGTGCCGCGTCGACGAGGTTCCCGCCCGTGTGGAGAACCTGCAGGCCGAGCTGCGCGAGACGTCCAATAAGCTCAAAAAGGCTCTGACCGGTGGTTCCTCCGATGCCATTTCCAGCGCCATCGAGGGCGCCGTCGAGCTCGGCGGCTACAAGCTCGTCGTTGCTGAGCTCCAGGGCCTTGAAGCTGCCGACCTGCGCAACGTATGGGATACCGTGCACCAGAAGGTCGCCGGCCCTGTCGCTTGTGTCGTCGCCAGCGTGACTGAGAAGGGCACTCCGGCCCTGCTCGCTGCCGGCTCCGATGACGCTGTGAAGGCTGGGTTCCACGCCGGCAACGTGATCAAGCAGATTGCGGGTCTGGTTGACGGTCGCGGTGGCGGCCGTCCCAACATGGCCCAGGCCGGTGGCAAGAACGCCGCGGGTATTGCCGATGCCCTCGCGGCCGCTAAGACCGCGCTCGGCGCCTAAGAATCTAAGAAGTCACTGTGGTCGCGCTTGCGTTGGACATAGGGGAGACCAGGATTGGCATCGCCGTCTCGAGCCGTGATGGCAAGATGGCGATGCCCGTTAAGGTGCTCCCGGCCGCCGAGGTCACCGGTATGGCCAAGACGTTCCGCTACCTGGTCGAGGACTATGAGCCCGACATCCTGGTAAGCGGACGTCCCCTGACCATGGCCGGTGAGCCCGGCCCTCAGGCCGAGCGCGTTGCCGCTGTGGCGCAAAAGATTGCCGACGAGCTCGATCTTCCGCTGGAGTTTGAGGACGAGCGTCTGTCCTCGCAAGAGGCCAAGCGTATCCTGCGCGAGCAGGGACTCAACGAAAAGCAGATGAGGGGCAAGATCGACATGATTGCCGCCAGCCTGTTTTTGCAGACGTGGCTCGATCGTAAAAACGAGGAGGTCCAGCATGCCTAGCGCTTCCGATCCGCGCCAGCCGAATCGTATGCAGCAGCCGGCGTCGCGCCCTGCCCAGCCTGACCAGCGTCCGGCACAGCCGACGCAGCGCGCAGCTCAGCCTGCCGCGCGCCCGGTGCAATCCTTCTCTCGTTCGGCCCAACCTGTTCAACGGACGGGTCAGCAGCCTTCTGCTCGTTCGGTTCAGCATTCGGCTTCTCACGCGGCTCAGCAGCCCACTGCTCGTACGGCCCAGCCTGCAGGCGGTACCCGCTTTAAGCAGCAGGCACCTACCCAGCGAACTCAGGCCCCTCAATCGCATTCGCATCACGCTCGCGGTTCGCATGGCGTTGCTCCGGCCACGCGCTCGAGCTACAACACGCATTCTCGTCGCGGTGCTCAAAAGAAGAGTTCTCCGGTTCCCATGATCATCGGCGTTGTGGTGGCGGTGCTCGCGCTTGTTGCGATCGCTTTCTTTGTCGTGCCAGCCGTCAAGGGCTTCTTTGCCGGTGGGGATACGAAGGTCACGGCTGGTCAGCAGGTTACGATAACCATTCCCGACGGTGCTTCGGGCGATACGATCGCCTCGATTCTCTCCGAGAACCATATCGTCGAGAATCCCAAGGATTACTATGCGGCGGTGAAAAAGCTCAACGCCGATATGTCGCTCAAGCCTGGTACCTATTCGTTCACCACACTCATGGATGCGACCAAGGTTGTTCAGCAGCTCATGGAAGGCCCCAACGCGGGCTCCAATGCGCTGACTATCCCTGAGGGCCTAACGGTCGATCAAGTTGCCGACCGTGTGGCCCAGGCCTACGACAGCATCTCTAAGGAAGACTTCCTCAACCAGGCCAAGGCCTCCAACTACGTGGACGACTATAGCTTCCTTAAGGGCGCCGCCAACGACTCGCTCGAGGGTTTCTTGTTCCCCAAGACCTATTCGTTGGGTGATTCGCCGACGGCCGATGACGTGATTCGCGCCATGCTCGATCAGTTTAAGACCGAGTACAAGTCGCTTGACTTTGCGAGCTGCAAAGCCAAGATCAAGGAGCGCTATGGCGTGGAGATGTCCGACTACGACATCGTCAACTTGGCCTCTATCGTTGAGCGCGAGGGCCTCAACGCCGATCAACGTGCGCACGTGGCCTCGGTCTTCTACAACCGCCTTGCCGGCAAGCTCGACGGTTTGCGCTATCTCAACAGCGATGCGACCATGATGTATGTCACCGGTGGCGAGGTTACCGCCGACGACCTGCAGAGCGATAGTCCGTATAACACCTATAAGCATGAGGGCCTGCCGCCCACGCCCATCTGCTCTCCGTCGCTCGAGGCACTCAAGGCCACGCTTGAGCCGACCGACTCCGATGACCTGTATTTCTACATTACGCAGGACGAGGAGTACTTCTCGCAAACCTACGAAGAGCATCAACAGTCTTGGAATTAGCATGAGGATTTTTAGCCCCAAACGATACGTTGCCTCGGTCGATCGCATCGACCTTGATACCCTGTGGGCCGACGGCAAACGCGCCATTCTGCTCGATCGCGATAACACCCTGGTGCCGCGCGACACCGAGCAGGTTCCCGCCGCGGTTTCCGCTTGGCTCGATGCCGCCCGCGCCAAAGGCTTTAAGCTGTGCATGGTGTCCAACAACTGGCATCGCGACCAGGTCATGAGCTCTGCACGCGAGCTTGGACTCGAGGCCATCAGCCACGCCATGAAGCCGGCGCCGTTTGCCCTCAAGGCGGGTCTTAAGCGCCTCGGCGCCACGGCCGACGAGGCAGTGCTGATCGGTGATCAGCTCTACACGGACGTGTGGAGCGGCAACTTCGCCGGCGTCGATACCATCTTGGTCAAGCCGCAGGCGACGCAGGACCTGTGGTATACGCAGATCTTCCGTATCTTTGAGCGCCGGGCCCTGCGCGACCTTCCCTGCGAGGAATAGGTCTCGTCATGTCCCGGCACACTAAACACGGCTGCGACCATATCTTCTTTATCGGCTTTTTGGGCGCGGGCAAGTCGACGCTTGCGCGCAACGTGGGCACTATGTTCAAGCGTCGATTCATCGATACCGATCGCTTGGTTGTGCGTCGATGCGGCAAGTCGGTGACCGAGATATTTGAGACCGAGGGCGAGGATCGTTTTCGTGAACTCGAGACCTCGGCACTCCGTTCGCTTCAAAGCGAGCGCAGCCTGCTGGTATCGTGCGGGGGTGGCATCGTCGAGACGCCGGTGAACATTGAGCTGATGCACGAGATGGGTACCTGTGTGTACCTCGAAGGCGACTTTGAGGACTCGTTGCGCCAGATTCGCCGCTCCGATACCCGGCCCGATTTCCGCTCGCCCGAGCACGCTGCGCGCCTGTTTGAGCATCGCCGTCCGCTGTATCGCCAGGCCGCCGATATTACCCTTGATATTCGCAACAAGTCCTTCGAGGACGTTTCCTACCTTTGTGCCGAGAAGCTTTTGGAGCGTGGACTGCTATGATTCGCCGTCAACTTATCAATTTCCAAAACCGCAGTGTCGATGTCCGCGTCGGATTGGGCGCGTTCGAGGAGCTGCCGCGCATGTTTGCCTCGGCTGTGGGCAAGCCCAAGCGCGCGATGGTGGTTTGGAACGACGCCACATCCGAGCGATTTGGCGAGGTCGTCGAGCATGCGCTGATCGACGCCGGTTTTGCCGTGTCGCTGCTCGTCCTCGAGGTTTCACCTGCCGGTGCTACGCTTGCCGATGCCGATACCGTCTTTGGCGCCCTGTCGGCTAACGGCATTACCTGCGACGATCTCGTTGTCGCTGTCGGCGACGCGGCGACCTGCTCGGTTGTTTGCTGGTGTGCCAATCAGTGGTGCGGTCGCACCGAGTGTGCCTTGCTGCCGACGACGTTCGACGCCATGCTCACGGTCGCGACGACCATGAAGTCGCTTGTCGCCTCGTCGGCGAATGCGCTTCCCGCTATCGCGTTCCGTCCCGAGCCGGGCTTGGTCGTGTGTGACCTCGACCTTGTTCGCGAGGCTGACCCCGAGGATCTCAAGCTCGGCTATGCGGTACTTGTTGGCGCCATGCTTTCGAGCAGCAAGTCCCGCTGGAATCAGTTTACCGAGACCGTCCCCGAGATTCTCGCGGGCGAGGAGGTTGCGCTCGTCAATGCCGTTCAGTGGTCTCAGACTGCCCGCAAGGACGTACTGATGGCCACGAACCCGAGCGCCCGTCATGCGCTCGATTTTGGCAAGACGGGGGAGCGTACCCTGCGCGCCTGCTTGGGCGATGCCGCTTCGCAGGTCCCTGCCTACCAGCTGTTGTCCGAGGGCATGCGCTTTGAGGCGCGCCTAGCACATGATGCCTGCGACTTCGATATCGATTACGTCTTTGAGGTCGATGACTGCCTGGAGGACTTTGGTATCGAGGAGCTTGCCTTTGATCTGGAGCCTGCCGCATATGTCGAGGAGTTCCGCAGGCAGCAGTTTGTCCGCTCGAACCGCAGCATGTTGCCGCTGCCCGCGGCACTCGGCGCCATTCGTCTAACGAGCGTTGAGGACGAGGTTCTTGAGCGCCATGCTCACGCCTACTTGGCTTCTCGCAAAGAACTTCTCTAAGATTTATTGACATCCATCGTCTTTCGTATCATGTTGAGGGACGGGTTTTCAATCGGTCGCGGATCGCAAGCGATTCCGTCGTTCGGTTGAGACCCGTCCCGCACTTTTAGAGACAACAAGAAAGGAATCTGCATGTCAGAGTTTGCTGCCGGCCCTGCCGGTCGTATCGAGCGTGTCCGTACCCTGATGGCTGAGCGCGGCTACGACGCTATCGTGGTTCGTGACGAGGCCAATCTTCGTTGGCTTACGGGCGTGAAGGGCGTCTTTGATTACACCTTCGAGTTCCCGCACGCGGCGTTTATTACGGCTGACCAGTGCCTGTTCCATACTGACTCGCGCTACCTCAACAGCTTTGAGGAGAACACGCCCGCCGGCAGCCCCTGGGTCTACGACATGGACGAGGGCACCATCCCCGGTTGGGTCGCCGGCAAGATCGCGGCCAACAAGTGCCGCGTCTGCGCTGTCGAGGACGACATGCAGATCAACTTCTACCAGGGTATTCAGCGTGGCCTGGAGGATCGTTCCGTCGCCTGCATGCTGCCGCTGATGCATGACGACATTCGCAAGATGCGCGCCATCAAGGATGCCGAGGAGATCGAGCTCATGCGCCATGCGCAGTCGATCACCGACGCCGCCTTCCAGCATATGCTCGGCTTTATTAAGCCCGGTATGACCGAGAAGCAGGTTCGCAACGAGCTCGAGAACTTTATGTTCGCCAACGGCGCCGACAGCTTGGCCTTCGGCTCTATCGTGGCGAGCGGCCCCAATACCGCCAACCCGCATGCCGTCCCCAGTGATCGCGTGATCGAGAAGGGCGACTTCGTCCTCATGGATTACGGCGCGGGCTACTGCGATTATCGTTCCGACATGACGCGCACCGTCGTGATGGGCGAGCCCACCCAGGAGCAGCTCGACTTGTACGCGCTCGTACGCCGCACCCACGAGGAGTGCGTCGCCGCTATCCATCCGGGCGTCGAGGGCAACGACATTTTCAAGCTTTCCAAGAAGATCATTGGCGATGCCGGCTATGGCGATTACTACAACCATGGTCTGGGCCACGGCGTGGGCATTGACATCCACGAGCTGCCCAACTTCAACCGCAGCAAGAATATCATCGAGGTTGGCTCGGTTATTACCATGGAGCCCGGTGTCTACCTGCCCGGCGTGGGCGGCGTGCGCCTGGAGGACTACGGCGTGGTCACCGAGAACGGCTACGAGCCCTTCACCAAGACGCCGCATGACCTCCACGTCATCGATTGCTAGCTCATTTCGATAGATTTTTGGGGCGGGGCGTCCGAATCGATTCGGACGCCCCGCGTTCTCTTTTTATGCGCTCGCTGCAGGCGCCGTCTGCAAGTGTATAATTTCGGTCGTATGTAATTTGGACGCTTGTGCGTTCTGCCCATAACAAGAAAGGTCGATATGCCTACCATTTCTACCGCCGACTTCAAGAACGGCCTCGGTCTCCGCATTAAGGACAAGGTCTACACCATCGTCGAGTTCCAGCATGTCAAGCCGGGCAAGGGCGGCGCATTTGTGCGCTACAAGACCCGCGACATCAAGAGCGGCCGCGTCGTCGAGAACACCTGCAACGCCGGCACCAAGTTCGAGAGCGTCATGCTCACCACCCGTGAGTTCCAGTACCTCTACAACGATGGCACCGACTACATCTTCATGGACAACGAGTCCTATGAGCAGGTTCCCGTTCCCGAGGACATGGTGGGCGAGAACTCCAAGTGGCTGCGCGAGAACGACATCTGCCAGCTGCTCTTCGCCGACGATGAGCTCATGGGCGTGACCCCGCCGATGTTCATCGAGACTACCATCGTCCAGACCGACCCGGGCTTTAAGGGCGACACCGTCCAGGGTTCCACCAAGCCGGCCACGATCGACACCGGCGCTGTCATCCAGGTCCCCATGTACCTCAACGAGGGCGAGGTCATCAAGGTTGACACCCGCGACGGCAAGTTCGTCTCCCGCGTCTAGCAACCAACTCTTCTAGGAGGACTCATGCCCCAGGAAATCAAGATTGACGGCATCGGTATTTCGCCCGATGTTCTGACCGCCATCGTCTCGCGCGCCGTGTCGGATGTCGAGGGCATCGCCTCCGTTGGCGTCAAGGACCTTGCCACCAACCTTGTCTCCATGATGCTCTCGTCCAAGGCCCCGGCTTCCGAGCCGGCGGTCGAGGCCGAGGTCATCGGCGACAAGCTCGCACTCACCGTGCGTGTCGTGGTGTTCTTTGGCTATCCGTTCAAGAAACTCGCCGAGGCCGTTCGCGCAGCCGTGGTCGCCGCCATCGATGCCCAGGTGGGCGTCGAGGTTGAGCGCGTTGACGTTTGCATTGACGGCCTCGTTTTCCCCAAGGAGTAACCTTTGAGCCTTAAGGTTTATCGCGGGCGCACGCTTGCCCGCAGTCAGGCGCTGCAGCTGCTGTTCCAGGCCGAGGCCACGGACAGCCCGCTCGAGCGCGTCCTCGAGGGCGATTTCCTGATCTCGAAGGGTCCCCTCGACCCCTATGCGCTGGAGCTTTGCCGTGGTGCCTACGAGCATATCGATCGCATCGACTGTGCCCTGCGCGCCGTCGCCAAGAACTGGGATCTTATGCGCATGCCCGGCGCCGACCGCAACCTGCTGCGTATCGCCGTCTACGAGATGCGCTTCCTCACCGACGAGGAGGTCTCGGACGCTATTGTTATCAACGAGGCCGTCGAAATCGCTAAGGCTTATGGCACCGACCAGTCCGCATCGTTTGTCAACGGCGTGCTGGGCAAGATCGCTCGCAGCGAGGAGCTGCCGGGCGAGGACCTGTACCAAGAGCTGCTGGCCGAGGATCGCGCT
The DNA here is from genome assembly GCA_900542945.1 of uncultured Collinsella sp. Lineage (GTDB taxonomy): Bacteria > Actinomycetota > Coriobacteriia > Coriobacteriales > Coriobacteriaceae > Collinsella. The sequence continues at coordinate 7,348 of UQPI01000024.1, read as the reverse complement.
CGCGAGGAGGCGCAGGCTGCCGAGGCGGCCGCAAAGGTCGCTGCCGCTCAGGCTGCCGCCGGTGTACTTGCCGAGGATCCGGACGCTGCTGAGGCCGTCGAGGCCGACTCCGTCGAGGAGTAGCCATGCCAGAGGGTTCCGTCCGTAACTTCGATGAGATCTCGGATCGCCTGGACCAGATCATCGCCACCGTTCGCTCCAAGGATACGTCCCTGGAGCGTTCGCTCGATTTGTTTGACGAGGCGATTGAGCTTGGCTCCCGTGCGGTCGATATGGTCGACAAGTTTGAGCTGACGCCGCTTGAGGCCGATAAGCTCGAGCAGGAATACGATGAGGATGCGGCAAACGAGTCCCAAGATAGGCAGGCTGCATCCCCGGATACGAATGGTTGATGGCATTCATGAAACGCGTGCGTCTCGATGACGAACTGATTTCACAGGGCATCTGCGCCGATCGCGCGGATGCCCTTCGCACTCTTATGGCCGGCTTGGTCTCGAGCGGCGGTGAGCGTTTGACCTCTCCGGGGCTTAAGGTGATGCCGGGCCTGCCACTGCACGTTAAGGGGCGCATTCCGTACGTTGGGCGCGGCGGCCTTAAGCTTGAGGGTGCGCTCGATGCGTTTTGTATCGATCCCACGGGCCTTGCCTGCCTGGACGTAGGCTGCTCTACCGGCGGCTTTACCGATTGCCTGCTCAAGCGCGGTGCCGCCACGGTCGTTTCGGTCGACGTGGGCCGTGCCCAGTTTGATTGGTCGCTGCGCCAAGACGACCGCGTGACGCTCCACGAGCGCACCAACGTGACGCAGCTGCCCGAGCTCGGCTACGGCGGCGCTATCGACCTGGCCGTTTGCGATGTGTCGTTTACGAGTATCGCGAATATCATCGACGCGGTGCTGGCGTGCCTGACGCCTTCGGGTTCGTTTTGCACGCTCGTAAAGCCGCAGTTTGAGGCTCCGGCAGCGCTGGTGGGCGAGGGCGGTATCGTGACAGATCCCACTGTGCGTGTTGACACGCTCGTGGCGGCTATTGAGCTCTTTGCCGCCAAGGGCCTGTTCCCGCTTGACGTGTGCGTGTCGCCCATCCATGGCGCCAAGGGCAACGTGGAGTTTTTCCTGTACGGCACGAGGTTTGCCCCCAGCGAGCGCTCCGATGACGAGTTGCAATCCCAGGTATCGGCTTTGAGCGAGAAAGCTGCAACGCTATGAAGGTCTTTCTGGTTCCCAATTACTACAAGCAAGAGGCGGTCGAGAGCGGCCTGATGCTCGAGCTCTGGCTGACGCGCCAAGGCTACGAGGTCGCTTGGGCTGCCGACCAGCGCTCCAAGATCCAGAGTACGCCCGACGTGGATGGTGCCGACCTTGTCATCACGCTCGGCGGCGACGGCACGCTGCTGCGCGCCGCCCGCATCCTCAACTATCGAGAGATTCCTATTCTGGGTCTTTCCTATGGTCACCTGGGCTTTTTGACGGCGGCTAGTCCGGAGGAACGCGACATTTTGAAGGTTGTGAGTGATGCCCTGTCCGGTGAGCTGCACGTGAGCCGTCGCGCCACCATCGCCGCGGATATCGTGTCCGTGCGCGACGATGGCACGAAGGATGTCGTGCGCACGTTCGCCCTCAACGACATGGCGCTCACGCGCGGCCCCCTGTCCGATATGGTTGAGTTCGACATCACGGTGTCGGGCCACCATATCGATCGACTGCGTGGCGACGGCGTGGTTGTATCGACGGCGACTGGCTCCACCGGCTACGCGCTATCCGCCGGCGGCCCCATCGTCAGCCCCGATTACACGGGCATGGTCTGTGTGCCGATTGCTCCGCATACCATTCAGGCTCGCGCCTTTTTGACCTCGCCGAGTGATGTCGTCGAAATCTTTATGTCTGACGACCGCCCGAGCGTTCCGGCGATCGCTATCGATGGACAGTTTATTACCTGCGATGGCACCGTCGAGAGTGTGGCGGTGAGCCGAGGTCCCGGTGATGTGCTGCTGCTCGACTACGGCCCTGAGAGCTTTTATAACTCGGTGAGCCGCGTATTCTACGGAGTCCGTCATGATCGATGAGCTGCAGGTTTCCAATATCGCGCTCATTCGCGAGGCGACGTTGGTTCCGAGTGCGGGCCTAACGGTTTTGACCGGCGAGACCGGCGCCGGCAAGACCGCGCTGCTCTCGGCCCTTAAGCTTATTTTGGGCGAGCGTGCGGATTCGTCGACGGTGCGCGAGGGCGAGGCGCTGGCGAGCGTCGAGGCGCGGCTGTTCGACGGTCCACACGACACGGAGGGCTTCACGGTCCAGCGCAGCCTTTCTGCCGAGGGCCGCAGCCGCGTGAAGATTGACGGCTGCATCGCCAGCGTGCGCGAGCTTTCAGAGCGCGTCGGCGTGATGATGGATCTGTGCGGCCAGCACGAGCACCAGCGCTTGCTCGATCCGGAGCATCACGTTGCGATGGTCGATGCATGGGCAGGGCGCCCGGTACTCGAGGCGCTGGATGCGTACCGCGCCTGCTTTAAGGCATCGCGCGCTGCCGCCAAGGAGGTTCGACGTGTCGAAGAGGCCTCGCGCGCGCAGGGGAGCCGCGTCGAGGAGGCACGCTTTGCCCTCGAGCGCATCGGCGAGGTCGACCCCAAGCCGGGCGAGTACGAGGAACTCGAGGAGTTGCTGCCGCGCTCGGAGCACGCCGAGGTCTTGGTGGCGACAGCCAACGATGCCCATGCATCGCTTGCCTCTGAAGGGGGAGCGCTCGATGCCGTGAACAGCGCCGTGGCAGAGCTTTCCCGAATGGCTGCCGTCGATCGCAAACTGGGCGACATTGCCGATGCGCTTTCGGATGCCTGTATCTCCCTTGAGGATTGCGCGAACGAGCTTCGTGCCTATCGTGATGGCGTCGCCTTCGACCCGCGCGAGCTTGCTCGCATGCGTGAGCGGTATTCCGACCTCAAGGGCCTGTTGCGTCAGTGGGGTCCCACCATGGACGATGTTTTTGCCATGCGCGATCGCTCGCAAGAGCTGCTGTCCCTGGTCGATGATGGCGATGAGCAGATCAAAAAGGCGCGTGAGGCACTCGGGAGCGCTGAGCGCGAGTTGTTTGCCGCTGCCAAGGCACTTAAGCGCGCTCGCAATACGGCGGCCCCGCGCTTCTGCCACGAGGTTGGCCGCCAGATGGCTCGCCTGGAGATGGGCGGCGCCGAGCTCGTCTGGGAGTCGCGCGATCTTCCCCGTGCTGAGTGGACGCCCCTTGGTCCTTCGAGCTACGAGCTGCTATTCCGCAGCGGTGCCGGCTTGACGCCGCGCCCCCTGCGTCGAATTGCGTCGGGCGGCGAGCTCAGCCGCGTCATGCTGGCGAGTAAGGTGGTTTTGGGTAACGCCGACGGTGTCGATACGCTCGTGTTCGATGAGGTCGATGCCGGTGTCGGCGGCTCCACGGCGCGTGCGCTCGCGGGCGTGCTGGCAGATCTCGCCGCTACGCATCAGGTGATTGTCGTAACCCACTTGGCGCAGGTCGCCGTCATGGCTGACAAGCATTATGTCGTCAGCAAGGAACCGGGCGTGGTTCCCCAGACGCATTTGGACGAGGTAACCGGCGAAGCGCGTACCGCCGAGATCGCCCGCATGCTCAGCGGCGATCAGTCCGAGGCAAGCCTGGCGCACGCCAGGCAGATGCTTGCGGAGGCGCGTGCCTAGGCCGAGCCGCCACATGCATGTCCAACCCGGCCGCCACGAAACGGGTCCATCTACTACGTTTGGTAGGGCATCGGCAACCACGCCAAGAATTGCAAAAAGAAAACCGCAGGTAGAACGCCTGCGGTTTTCTCTATTTTGGGTGTATGGTTGGCGGTTGCGGTTAAAACGTAGTAGATGGGCGTGTTTCGTGACGAGAGGCGTCTATCGGCTCCCCAATTTACCTACTCAACGACCTTATCCGGCTGGATGAGCTCCTCGTAGTAGCTGATGTGCTCTCGGGCGTCCTCGATTTCGGGCAGCAGGAAGTTGTAGATGACCTCTATGATCATTGTGGCGCTTATCTTAGAGAACGCAAAGTCGCCCGTCGTCAGCAGCGCTTCGTGGTTGACGGTATTAAAAGTGTAGTCTGCCAGGCGCGCGAGCGGGGATTTGCTGTCGCTGCTGATGACGACTACGGTTGCGCCGCAGTCGCGAGCCGCTTTTGCCATGCGATTCAAACGGCGCGACTTGCCCGAGTTCGAAATCAGTACGATAACGTCACCCGGGCGTAACGTGAGCGCAAAACCAATCGAGGTCTCGCTTATGGTGCTCGCCATGCAGCGCAGGCCCAGCTGCGAAAACTTAAACGTCGCATCGAGCGCGACCGCGTTCGTATTGCCCACAGCCGCAAACTCAATAACCACTGCATGCTTAAGGGCATGCACAACAGCCGCCAACGTATCGTGGTCGATCCCGTCGATGGTCGCATTAAGCTCGCTCACCTTGGCAGCCAGGATGTTCTTAAGGCTCTGCTCCATATTGTCGAGCGAGACTTCGTCAGTCAGGCCCTCGTTGCGCTGGCTTTCCAAATCCCTCGCCAACGAAAACTGAAAGCTGCGGAAGCTGCCAAAGCCAAGCTTGCGGCAGAAGCGCGAAACGGTCGCCTCGGACGTGGCGGCGGCGCGCGAGAGCTGAGCCGCCGTGAGGCGTGGCGCCTCGGACTGGTGCTCCAATATATAGTCGACAATACGCTGCTCGGACTCGCTGTATCCCTGATGGGTACTAATGAGGGAAAGTGCGCTCTTGCTACTATCGGTCATGGATGGCTCCTGGTTGGCATGAAAATCGGACTCGTTTTGTAATGTCATAGTATAGGGGGATTTTCAATTACAAGATACACCTTGCCGTTTCAAGTGTTGATGGTAAACTTTCACCTACCGTTTACGGTTATGAAAGAACCTTTCACCGGAGAATTGCGCCTTGTCTCTTCTCACGCGGACGGTAGGTTGGTATCTTTCAGTTGTGGAAAAGCGCGCAAGGACGCGCGTGTAGGGGAGCGCCTGCGGGCGCAAAACTTAAAAAGGAGGGACACATGGCTAAGTTTGACATCATCGCCGCCACCGGTTGCCCGACCGGCATCGCGCACACCTTCATGGCGAAGGAGGCGCTGGAGAAGGCAGCTGCCGAGCGAGGTCTGACCATTAAGGTCGAGACCCATGGCCAGGTCGGTGTCGAGAACGAGCTCACCAAGAGCGAGATCGCCGGTGCCAAGGCCGTCGTCGTCGCAGCCGATAAGGATGTCCAGGCTGAGCGTTTTGCCGGCAAGCCCATGGTTTCCGTTGGTGTTTCCAAGGCCCTGTCCGTTGAGGCCGCCGGTAAGCTGATTGACCGCGCGCTCGCCGCCAAGGGCGACAGCACGGTTGCAGTCGCTGCCGATGTCGAGGACGAGGCCGAGGAGAAGGAGTCCATCGGCCACGTCATCTACAAGCACCTTATGAACGGTGTCAGCCATATGCTGGTCTTCGTCGTTGCCGGTGGTGTCCTGACCGCCGTCTCGTTCCTGTGGGGCATTACGTCCTTCGATTCGACGGCGTCTGACTACAACAGCTTTGCTGCGATGCTCAAGATCATCGGCGGCATCGCCATGAACCTCATGGTTCCGGTGCTTTCCGCCTACATCGCCGAATCCATCGGCAAGCGCCCGGCGCTCGTCCCCGGTTTTGTTGCCGGTATGATCGCCATCCAGGGCCTGCCTGTTAACGCCGAGACCGGCATGATCGACGCCGGTGGCGCCGGCGTGGGCTTCGGCTTCCTGGGCGGCATCGTCGGCGGCTTCCTCGCCGGCTATGTCATCCTGCTGCTCGAGAAGGTCTTTGCCGGTCTGCCCAAGAACCTGGACGGCCTCAAGGCCATCTTCCTGTACCCGCTGTTCTCGACGGCTATCGTCGGCCTGGTCATGCTCGGTATTTCCGGCCCCATGGCTGCCATCAACACCGCCATGATGGACTTCCTCAAGGGCCTGTCCGCCTCTGGCGCCGTTGTCCTGGGTCTTGCCATCGGCTGCATGTGCGCCTTTGACATGGGTGGCCCGGTCAACAAGGCTGCTTACGTCACCGGTACCGCTATGCTCACCGAGGCACTGGCTGCTGGCGTTGGCACCGATACCTACAACTTCGGCACCAACTTCATGGCTGCCGTCTCCGCCGCTTGCATCGTTCCGCCGCTGATCACCACCTTCGCCGTCGTTGTCGGCAAGAAGTACTTCAGCCAGGAGGATCACGACGCCGGTATCGTCAACCTCATCCTTGGTTGCACCCACATCACCGAGGGCGCCATTCCGTTCATGACCAAGAACATCTGGCCCGTCATGCCCATCATGATGCTCGGTTCCTCTATCGCTTCGATCCTGACCATTATGTTCAACGTTCACGACCCGGCGCCTCACGGTGGCTTCCTGGTCCTGCCCGTTGTCGAGAACGGTCCGCTGTGGGTCCTCGCGATCCTCATCGGCGCTGTGGTCGGTGGCATCCTGTTCGTGGCCTTCAAGAAGTACGACTTCGAGAAGAACCAGAAGGCCGCTCCTGCAGCCAAGCCGGTTGAGGCTCCCAAGGCCGCTGCCGTCGAGGCCCCCAAGGCCGAGGCTGCCGACTTCGTGAAGGTCGAGAATGTCTTTGTCGCCGAGGACTTCGCTTCTCGTGACGAGGCTCTGAGCTTCGTTTCCAACCAGGCCGTCAAGGCCGGTATCGCCAGCGACGCCGACGCCGTCATGAACGCCTTCCTGGCCCGCGAGGCCGAGGGCACCACGGGCATGATGGAGGGCTTCGCCATCCCGCATGCCAAGTCCGACGCCATTACCGAGGCTGCCGTCATCGTCGTCAAGGACGAGTCCGGCGTGACCGGTTGGGACACCATGGACGGCGCTCCCGTCAACGTGGCTATCGCCCTGCTCATCCCCGGTGCCCAGGCCGGCACTACGCACCTCAAAATCCTGTCCAAGGTCGCCGAGGCGCTCATGGACGAGGACTTCCGTGCCACCGTCAAGGGTTCCACCGACGCCGCCGAGATCGCCAAGACGATCAACGCCCGCCTGGTCTAATTCCGCAGTACGCGAATAACATCGCCCCCTGTAACAAAGGCGAGGACTCCCTACGGGTCCTCGCCTTTTTTCATACCACCCGGCACTCAGGGACGTTCCTTTCCTGCCGGCACCCCGGGACACTCCTTAGTCCCCGACAGGGCATAAATAGCCCTCATCGACTGAATCACCCACGCGAACAATAATTCAGCCAGAATTCCTTTTGCACGATATTTCTTGGACGGAAGCATGTTCCCGCAGCTCGCCTGCCGGGCGGGGCGGTTAAGTTTGTCGCGAGTTCCGCACGCAAAGGAAAGCACTTAATGTGCTTTCCG
>UQPI01000023.1 GCA_900542945.1 uncultured Collinsella sp. | reverse complement strand
GAGTCCTGAGTCTGTTGCAATGAAGATGAGAATCAAGGGAAAAAAGAGGGACTATCGACAAGCGAGGAGCAATTAAACAAGTTGGTTGATAATTGCATGAAAGCAGATATACTACAATTGATTAGATAGAGGAGGTTTCTGCATGGACGTTATTAACAAAGATCTCTTGGAGCAACTGAAAGAGTCTCAGGAAGAGGGCGGCGTGGTAGAAGTGTTCGACTTTGAGGACTACATGGATAAATTCTGCCATTAGTTTCGGAATTTACTTGCCTCGCTTAAAGGAGAAGTCGATTATCGATTTCTCCTTTTTTAATTAAAGATATTTTGGAATACATGCTCTTAGCACAGGTTAGCGTCTCAGTAAACTGGGAGGTTGCTTTGGCTAGTTAGAGATATGTGAACGTCCGTTAGACTGAATCTCAGGGTAGAAGGGGCCTCCAGTGTCCAGATCAACAAGGCAATGCTGCGTTTCGGCTAATAAGAACGACGGCTTTCTGCGGGTTGCGGCGGCGTCGCCGCGGATTCGCGTGGCCGATGTCGAGGGCAATGCCGAAGTTGCGCTGGGGGCTGTTCGGGAGGCTGCCGAGCGCGGCGTTCGCGCGCTGGTGCTGCCCGAGCTTAACTTGTGCGGCTATACCGCGGCCGATCTGTTCCATAACCGCACGCTGCTGCACGCCTGCGAGGCGGCACTTGTGCGCATTCTCGATGAGACCCGTGAGCTGCCGATTGTCTTTACCATCGGTCTTCCCGTTGCGGTGGCTGAAAACATCTACAACTGCGCTGCCGTGTGCTGCGCGGGCGAGCTTTTGGGCCTTACGGCTAAGAAATATTTGCCCAACTACGGTGAGTTTTATGAGCGCCGCTGGTTTGCTCCAGCGCCCGCCGATCCTGTGTGGGTCGAGTTTGCCGGTCAGGGTCCGGTTCCGCTGGGTTCGGGGCTTGTCTACCGCTGCTGTGATGAAGGTGCCGAGGATATGGTGCTGGGCGTTGAGGTATGCGAGGACCTGTGGGTGCCGGCGCCCCCTTCGACCGAGATGGCGCTTGCTGGTGCGACGGTGATTCTCAATCCGTCGGCCTCGGACGAGATTATCGGTAAGGCAGATTACCGCCGCAGCCTTATCTCCAATCAGAGCGCGCGCCTGTACTGCGCCTATGCCTACGCGGACGCGAGTGAGGGCGAGTCCACGACCGACATGGTCTTTGCGGGGGAGAACCTCGTCTATGAAAACGGCTCCAAGCTCGCCGCGACCAAACTGCTTACCTGCGATATGGCCATCGCCGACGTTGACCTTGACCGCCTGGTTGCCGAGCGCCGCCGCTCGACGACGTGGACGCGCGCGGACGATGCACCGGAGGCTACAACCGTTGAGTTTTCGTTTGAGGGCGTGCTTGCGAAGGATCCTGTTCTGCGCGATGCGCTCGACATCGACCGCGTCTTCCCGCGTGCACCCTTTGTGCCGGCCGACCATGGCGACCTGGCCGAGCGCTGCGAGACCATCCTCGACCTGCAGACCGCCGGCCTCAAGACCCGCCTTGCCCATACGGGTACCAAGGCTGCGGTGATTGGTCTTTCGGGCGGCCTGGACTCCACGCTGGCGCTGCTTGTGACCGTGCGTGCCTTCGATGCACTGGGGTTGCCACGCACGGGTATCACGGCGGTTTCCATGCCCGGCTTTGGCACGACGCATCGTACCAAGTCGAATGCCGAGTCGCTTGCCCGCGACCTGGGTGTGAGCTTCCGCGAGGTTTCGATCCGCGCGGCCGTGGAGCAGCACTTCAAGGACATTGAGCACGATCCGGCCGTGCAGGACGTGACCTACGAGAACAGCCAGGCTCGCGAGCGTACGCAGATTCTGATGGATCTGGCCAACCAGGCTGGCGGTTTTGTCATCGGCACGGGCGACCTGTCGGAGCTGGCGCTCGGCTGGGCTACCTATAACGGCGACCACATGAGTATGTATGCCGTCAACGCGAGCGTGCCCAAGACGCTTGTGCGCCATTTGGTGCGTTATGCCGCCGATGTCTTTGGTGGGCGTATTGCCGAGGTTTTGCTCGATATCCTCGATACACCGGTGTCCCCCGAGCTTCTGCCGCCCACGGGCGACGGTGAGATTGCGCAGAAGACCGAGGATTTGGTGGGCCCGTACGAGCTGCACGACTATTTCCTCTACTACCTGCTGCGTTTTGGCTTTGAGCCGGGCAAGATCTACCGCATGGCGCTCAAGAGCTTCGAGGGCGTCTACGACGCCAAGACCGTCCACACGTGGCTGCGTACATTCTATCGTCGCTTCTTTGCCCAGCAGTTTAAGCGCAGCTGCCTGCCCGATGGTCCCAAGGTGGGCTCGGTGACGCTCAGCCCGCGCGGTGATTGGCGTATGCCGAGTGACGCCAGCTCGCGTCTGTGGCTTGCGCAGATCGACGCGCTCAATGCAATTGACTAAGGTTGGCTAAATTGAACCAATACGGGGTTTCTAAGCGTTACACTTTTGCAATCTGATGGCCCGTATCGCGCGGCGCTCTTGTCGGAGCGCCGCGTTTTTTATATCGAAAGGTGGCACCATGCAGGCATCGCAGCGTCTCGACCGCTTTGGCGCGGAGGTATTTGCCTCGCTCAACAACAAGCTTCTCGCGCTTAAGGCCCAGGGCAAGACCATTTACAACATGAGCGTGGGAACGCCCGACTTTAAGCCGTACGACCACGTGGTCGAGGCGCTCACGCAGGCGGCTCAGGACCCCGAGATGTGGAAGTACGCCCTGCGCGACCTGCCCGAGCTTAAGCAGGCCGTGTGCGATTACTACGAGCGCCGCTTTGGCGTTTCGGGCATCACGCCGTCCATGGTGCAGTCGTGCAACGGCACGCAGGAGGGCGTGGGCCATTTGGGTCTGGCCCTGCTCGATCCGGGCGACACCATCCTGGTGCCCGATCCGTGTTATCCGGTCTTTGAGGCGGGCGCCAAGATCGCCGATGCTAAGCTCGAGTACTATCCGCTGGTTGCCGAGCACGATTACCTACCCTATGTGGCGGGTATCGATCCCGAGGTGGCCGATCGTGCCAAGTACATGATCGTGTCGCTGCCCGCCAACCCGGTGGGCTCGGTGGGCACGCCCGAGGTCTACGAGGAGATTATCGCTTTCGCCCGTGAGCACGACCTGCTCATCGTCCATGACAACGCGTACTCTGATATCGTGTTCGACGGCGAGCCGGGCGGAAGCTTTTTGCAGTATCCCGGCGCGCTCGAGGTGGGCGTTGAGTTCTTTTCGCTCTCTAAGTCGTTTAACGTCACCGGCGCGCGCATCGGCTTTTTGGTCGGTCGCGAGGATGTGGTCTCGGCTTTTGCCAAGCTGCGCGGCCAGATCGACTTTGGCATGTTCTTCCCGATCCAGAAGGCTGCCATCGCCTGCCTCAACGGTCCGCGCGATGAGGTCGAGGCGCAGCGTCTGAAGTACCAGGAGCGCCGCGATGCCCTGTGCGACGGTCTTGAGGGCTTGGGCTGGGAGCGTCCCAACGCGCATGGCTCCATGTTTGTGTGGGCCAAGCTTCCTGGTGGTCGCACCGATTCCATGGCGTTTTGCGAGGAGCTCATGGAGAAGGCCGGCGTTGTGGTGACGCCGGGTGCGAGCTTTGGTCCTTCGGGCGAGGGGCACGTGCGCATGGCGCTGGTCTTGCCGCCCGATCAGATCGCTTTGGCTGTCGAGGCCATTCGCGAGGCGGGCCTGTTTTAGAAAACTATTTCGGCGCGTCAATAGCTCGAAACCGATTTCGTGCAGTTATTTTACGAATCCTGCAAATAATTTCGGTAAACGGTCGTTTTTTGGCTGCGAATAGGAGCATAATCAAAGTCCCGATTGGATGTATTGGGATTACGGCAAGCCGCTCGGGTCGTTCCCGGGCGGCTTGTTTGTGGAGAGAGATGGGAGTTTCTAATGGTTAACGAGAAGAAGGTCGCTATTGTCGGCTGCGGTTTCGTCGGTTCGTCGTCGGCGTTCGCGTTGATGCAGAGTGGTCTGTTCTCCGAGATGGTCCTCATCGACGTGGACAAGAACCGCGCCGAGGGTGAGGCGCTGGATATCGCGCACGGCATGACGTTTGCCGAGCCGATGAAGATCTACGCCGGCGATTATTCCGATGTCGCCGATGCTGCCATGATCGTCGTCACCGCTGGCGCTGCCCAGAAGCCCGGTGAGACCCGCCTGGACCTGGTCAACAAGAACGTCAGCATCTTTAAGTCCATTATTCCCGAGATTAAGAAGTCTGGCTTCGACGGCATTCTGCTCATCGTCTCCAACCCGGTCGACGTTCTGACCTACGCCGCTATCAAGATGTCCGGCCTTCCTGAGGGCCATGTCATCGGTTCGGGCACTGTACTCGACACCGGCCGTCTGCAGCAGATGCTCGGCGCCCACGTCGAGGTTGACCCGCGCGATGTCCAGGCCTACGTCATGGGCGAGCACGGCGATTCCGAGTTTGTCGCCTGGTCCAGCGCTCAGGTTGCCGGCGTGCCGCTGAACACCTTCTGCGAGCTTCACGGCCATCTGGAGCATGAGGCTGCCGAGAAGCGCATCGCCGAGGACGTCAAGAACTCCGCTTACACCATCATCGAGAAGAAGCACGCCACCTACTATGGCGTTGCCATGGCCGTCAAGCGCATCTGCACCGCCGTCATGCGCGATGAGCAGACCGTTCTGCCCGTCTCCTCGCTCATGGTGGGCGAGTATGGCCTGTCCGATCTTGCCATCTCCATGCCGACCGTCGTCGGCCGCGACGGCGTTGTCTGCCGCGTCCCCGTGCCGCTGAACGATGACGAGCAGCATGAGCTTACCGCCTCCGCTAAGGCCCTCAAGGACATCATCGACAGCGTCGACTTCTCCTGCTAAATCAAGCTCGCCAGAGCGAAAAGCTACAATGAAGGCGTCCGGGTCCACACGGCCCGGGCGCCTTTTTGGTGCAAAGCAACCTGACCCCAACGCACCATCTCAATGCGCCATAGTTGATGGGAGAGCCATGTCGGATTCGCCTAATTTCTTGACCTATGCCCAGACGGCGTTTGATCCGTTTGAGGAACGGCCGTTCTGCGCGGTGGATAGCCTGGTCTTTGCGTGGTTGTCCTATTTGCGTTTGCCGGGGGATATGCCGGAGCTTACCGGCTGGCAGGGACTGGACGTGCGTGAGTTGCTGCGCGCTGAGTGCTACCAAGACATGATTGGTGACCTGTGGGATCCGGAGGGGGGCAGGGCCTTGTTGGAGGCTGTGGCAGCAAGCCCTCGCTACCGTGGCGTTCGTGTTTGCGGCTATCGTACCGTGAGCGATGCGGTGGCGACTGAGCAGTTTGCAGCCATGGCGTTCCGGTTTCCGGCGGGGTTTAGTTATCTTTCCTTCCGGGGGACCGACAGCACGATTGTGGGCTGGAAAGAGGACTTTAACATGGCGTTCCGGTGTCCTGTGCCGGCCCAGGAATCCGCGGCGCGTTATGTGGACGAGGCGGCGGATGCGATTGGTGGGCCGCTTTTGTGCGGAGGTCATTCCAAGGGTGGAAACCTTGCGGTGTACGGTGCGGCGATGTGCTCCGATGTCGCCCGTGGGCGAATCGAGCGGGCGTATTCCCATGATGGTCCGGGCTTCGTCGAGGAGTTTCTGAACGGCAAGGCTTTTGCCGATCTTTCCGGTCGAATCGACAAGACGCTACCTCGATCGTCGATCTTTGGCATGATGTTCGAGACACAGGAGGACTATGCCATCGTTGAGAGCACCGAGTTCAGCCTGCTGCAACACAATCCCTTTAGCTGGGTGGTTGATGGTCGCGACTTCGTGTACTGTGAGCGCCTGTCCGCCGGTGCTCGATACGTTGATGGCTCTATTCGCGAGATGCTGCTTGCAGTGTCGCCTAGCGAGCGCGAGCGTTTTGTAGATGCGTTGTTCTCCGTGTTTGAGGCTACGGGTGCTGAGCGGTTTGCGGATATCGCTGGGAATCTGCGCGAGAGCCTGCCTGTGATGCTCCAGGCTGCGCAAGGCTTTGACAAGGATACGCGACGCTTTGTCTCGCAGACCATCGTGGCAATCCTTAAATGCGCGCTGTTGCCCAAGCGCCCCGAGCTCAGCGTACCCACGAGCGGCAAGAGCTTTGCCGAGCAGCTCGAGGCATGGCAGTCCGAGCTCCTGCGCTAACCATTGGTGCAAAGCAACCTGACCCCGATGCATCAATCTGCCGACCGCTATACTGATTTGTGCTCAATTCGATCTAGAACGGAATGCCGTATATGAAAATCAATCACGCGATTCTGCATATCCTGGACTTTGACTCTGCCATCAACGTCATGAGCCAGCGCGAGCTCGATATCGAGAGCCGTACCGTGCGCAGCTTCGTGACCACGCATCTGCGCCGCGCACGCACCTCTGCCGACAATAAGCGCGCCACGTTTGCGGAGAACTCAGCGTTTGGCGGCGAGCTCAAGGGCTATTTCTTTGGCGAGCGCGAGTTCGTGGACCTGTCGCAGCAGATTGCGGAGTTTATCTCCTCCGAGCTCACCAAAGCCGAGAAAGCCGAGTCCACCGACGTGCTCGTGGCCGATTTTGACGACGATGAGGATGCCCGTTGGTTTGCCGTAATGCTGTTGGGCTCCAAGCAGGCTTTTATGCACGAGGTGGGCCGCGAGGAGGGAGAGGTACGCAACGACATCGCGCGCCACTACGCCATTCTGCCGAACCCCTCGCAAAAGGTGCCGAGCTATGCCATCGTACGCGCGAGTACCATGGAGATTGGCTACGTGGACAAGAAGCGCAAGATTGCCGGCGAGGACCGTATGCTTATCCCCGATGGCCTGCTGCAGTGCGACACGGGCGTATCGGGCAAGGAGGTCATCGACACCGTGACGCGTGTGGTCGAGGAAGTCGCCGAGGAGCACGGCGCCAACACGGCCGTGGCGCTCGCCAAGGTTAAGGCCGCTGTGGCCGAGAAGGTCGAGGATGACGAGGAGCTTCCGCCCTGGGATATCGTCGATGAGGTCTTTGAGGACGAACCGGTCATCAAGGAAAGTGTGCGCGCGGCACTGACCGAGGAGAAGGTTCCCGAGCGCGTTCCCGTGGAGCGCAAGCAGGTCGAGCGCGCGGCGGTGCGCAATCATAAGATTCGTACCGATACGGGTATCGAGATCAGCTTCCCGGCCGAGATGGGTTCGAACTCCGAGTACATCGAGTTTGTCAACGAGCCCAACGGCCTCATCTCCATCGAGCTCAAGAATATCGGCAGCATCGAGAATCGATAAACTGCGCTTGGACGCTGCAGAAAAACAAAGGCCGAAGCCTCGGATGAGGGCTTCGGCCTTTTTACTTGGGGCTTAATTTCGCTACTGGTTGAGCATAAGTCAGCGAAAACGACCCAGAGCGAGCAAGGTGACGTGAAAGAGGAGGGCATTGACCTTCTGGTCATGCCCGACGATTGAACGTCAGATTGCCGCTCTGGGTCGTTTGCAGCGTCGGCTAGTTACGCGGTTTGGTAAAACCGCGTAACCCTACAGTTGACGTAAGCCCTCTTCCAGGCCGGTCTTGCTGTCGGTCTGGGCGTCGCGCATCTTGATGACGCGGGCGGGGACACCGGCCACGACGGCGCCGGCGGGGACGTCCTCGACGCATACGGCGCCGGCGGCAACGACAGCACCCTTGCCCACGCGCACGCCCTCCAGGACCACGGCGTTGGCGCCAATCATGACATCATCCTCGATGATGACGGGCGTGGCGCTCGCGGGCTCAACGACGCCTGCCAGCACGGTACCGGCGCCGATGTGGCAGTTCTTGCCCACGGTGGCGCGGCCGCCCAGCACGGCGCCCATATCGATCATGGAGCCCTCGCCGATAACGGAGCCGATGTTGATGATGGCGCCCATCATGATGACAGCGCGGTCACCGATCTCGACGCGGTCGCGGATGATCGCGCCCGGCTCAATGCGGGCGTTTATGCCCTTAAGGTCGAGCATGGGCACGGCGGAGTTGCGGCAGTCGTTCTCCACATCGTAGTAATCGATGGAATCGGCATTGGCATCGAGGATGGCCTTGAGCTCATCCCAGTCGCCAAAGACGGTCTTGCCACGACGGCCGCCGTAGACGTGCGCATCGCCCCAGGCAACCTTCATGCCGGGCTTCTCGCGCACATACAGCTTGACAGGCGTCTTTTTAGGCGCGGTGGCGATGTAATTGATAATCTCCTGGGCATCCATCTCGGCTGCGTTGCTCATTTGCTATCTCTCCTTTGGGCGGATTCGGTTGATACCTGGTTAGGCAAACATGACCTGGTCGAACGTATAGAAGCCGGGTTCACGGGCGACGAGCTTTTGAGCGGCGGCCAGAGCGCCGTTGACAAAGATCTGGCGGCTCGTAGCGCGATGGCTAAGCGTGACCTCCTCGTCCTGGCCAAAGAAGCTCACCCCGTGTACGCCGGCGACGGTGCCGCCGCGCAGCGAGTGCATGCCGATTTCCTTGGGATCGCGAACGCCGCACATGCCCTCGCGACCGTAGACGGGATGATAGCCAGCCTCTGGCTCGGCCTCGACCACGGCGTCGAGTAGCAGCTTGGCGGTGCCGCTGGGAGCGTCGACCTTTTGGTTGTGGTGCGTCTCGACAATCTCGCAGTCAAAGCCGGGCAGCTCGCGTGTGGCCTGTGCTACCAGATGACGCAGGGCTGCGATACCGATGGAGTAATTGCCGGAGTGCATGACGCGGACGTTCTGACCAAGCTCGCGCAGGCGGTCCATCTGATCGGGTGTGTAGCCCGTGGTGCCCGAGACCAACGCGGCGCCTGTACGCTCGACATAGGCGACGACGGCATCGAAGGTCACGACGTTCGAGAAGTCGATGATGACGTCGGCTGCCGGGGCGCTCTCGAGCTCGGACAGGTCAAAACCGATCTGGGCCACGATATCAAAAACGGGCTGCCCGGAGGCGTCGGCAATGCCTTCGGCGGTAGTGCGGATGAGCGAGCCCATGCGGCCCGTTCCCATAATGACGGTCTTAATCAAGCAGACCAGCTCCCTTCAGAGCATCGGTAAGTGCGGAACGCGTGTCGTCTGCCATGGGGCACAGCGGCATGCGGTAGTTGGCTTCGATCATACCCATCTGGGCGAGTGCTTCCTTGACGGGGATGGGGTTGACCTCGCTAAAGAGGGCGTTGATGAGCGGCTGGCCGGCAATCTGGATATCGCGGGCGCGCTCCACGTCACCGTCCAGATAGGCGCGGCACATGTCGTGCACGAGCTGCGGCTGAATGTCTGCCCACACGCTGATGGTGCCCGAGGCGCCCAGGCTCATGAGCGGTACGGTAAGTGCGTCCTCGCCTGAGTACATGCGGAAGTCGTCGGACAGCAGGTGAGCGATCTTGGCCGCGTAGGCGACGTTGCCCGAGGCTTCCTTAATACCCATGATGTTGGGGTGCGCGGCCAAGCGCTCTACGTTGCGCTCGCTGATGCCGCAGCCGCAGCGGCCGGGGATGTTGTACAGGATGCAGGGGATATCTACGGCATCGGCAACGGTCTTAAAGTGCTGGTAGATGCCCTCTTCGTTGGACTTGTTGTAGTAGGGGGTAATGAGCAGCAGGCCGTCGGCGCCCAGGCCCTGATAGGTGAGCGACTTGGTGAGCATGGTCTGCGTGGAGTTGGAGCCCGAGCCGGCGATGACGGGGACACGGCCTGCAACCTGCTTGACCACCGCGGCGACAACGGAGTTGTCCTCGTCGTCGGTCATCGTGGCGCTCTCGCCGGTGGTGCCCAGGGTGAGGATGGCGTCGGTACCGTTTTGCAGGTGGAAATCGATAAGGCGCTCGAGCGCATCGAAGTCGACACTGCCGTCTTTTTTAAACGGCGTCACAAGGGCGACGATTGAGCCCTCGAGATTGCGGATGTCCATGTTCTTCTCCTTCGCTCTCGCGATTTGGATGCGCTTGTTCCATTGGGCGGCGACCGCCAGGCGCTCGTCCTGGGCACGATGGCGGGCACTTTCGGCGCGCGACTTGGCCAGCAGCTCGCGGCCGCACGGCAGCACGTCGAGCGTGGCAAAGTAATCGCCCGGGCGCTCGGCACGGCGGATAAGGTCGGCCGAGCCATCGGGGCGCAGCAGCACCTCGGCGGAGCGCAGGCGCCCGTTGTAGTTGTAGCCCATGGAGTAGCCATGGGCGCCGGTATCGTGGATCACGAGCAGGTCGCCCATGTCGATATGCGGCAACTCGCGATCAATGGCGAACTTGTCGTTGTTCTCGCACAGATTGCCCGTAATGTCGTACGTGTTTGTGACAGGCGCCGCGGTCTTGTCGGAGCCACCCGGCTGGCCCATCACCGTAATGTGGTGGTAGGCGCCATACATGGCAGGGCGGATCAGATCGACGGCGCTTGCGTCGACACCGATATAGTCCTTGTAGATTTGCTTCTCGTGGATGGCCTTGGTGACCAGGCAGCCGTAGGGGCCCATCATAAAGCGGCCCATCTCGGTGCAGATTGCCACATCGCCCATGCCGGCGGGAACCAGAATCTCATCGTAGGCTGCATGCACTCCTTCGCCGATGGCATGGATATCGTTGGCCTGCTGCTCGGGCAGGTAGGGGATGCCGACGCCGCCGGACAGATTGATAAAGGCGACGTGTGCGCCGGTCTCGCGCTCCAGGCGCACGGCAAGCTCAAAGAGGATGCGCGCGAGCTTGGGGTAGTAGTCGTTGGTGACGGTGTTGCTGGCAAGGAATGCGTGGATGCCAAAGTTTTCGGCGCCCTTGGCCTTGAGCGTGCGAAAGGCCTCAAAGAGCTGCTCGGTGGTCATGCCGTACTTGGAGTCGCCGGGGTTATCCATGATGCCGTTGGAGAGCTGGAACAGGCCGCCCGGATTAAAGCGGCAGCTGACTGTCTTGGGGATGGGCCCCGCGACACGCTCAAAGAACTCGATGTGGCTGATGTCGTCAAAGTTGACGATGGCGCCCAGTTTATCTGCAAGGGCAAAGTCCGCCGCCGGCGTGTCGTTGGACGAGAACATGATGTCGTGGCCGGTGATACCCAGCGAGCGGGCGATCATGAGCTCGGTATAGCTCGAACAATCGCAGCCGCAGCCGTATTCGTTGAGGATGGAGATGAGCGCCGGGTTGGGATTGGCTTTGACGGCAAAGTATTCCTTAAAGCCCGGGTTCCATGCGAAGGCGTCGCGCACCTCTTGCATGTTGCGGCGGATGCCCGCCTCGTCGTATAGATGAAACGGCGTGGGGAACTGCTCGACGATATGCTCGAGCGTCTCCTTGTCCACAAACGGCTGCTTGGCCGCATACGCTTCGCTGGGGATCAATGCCATGTCCCGTAAACCTCGCTATCCAGACGGCGCCATCTGCGCATCGAATCCGCATAGCGTGGACCCAATGTCCGGATAGCGCTCCCGCATTGCTGCAGACAGTCCTGCGGGTGTTTCCCGCAGGCCCACCAGGTTGTTCGTGCCCGAAAAACCCAGTTCGGCGGGTTTCACCTCCCCGCGGGGTCAAAGTCTGCCGACTCGCCCGCGGCTCATCGTGCCCGCGCCTCTATCAAGTGGTAACGACCCTACCACGTTGCACTTTACCAAACAAGAGTATTCGTATATAACGTTTAAAAAATGCAGGGATATGCTAGAAACAAGGGTGCGGCAATCTTGCGGCACAATAAGACGGTAACTGGCGCGCACCTATGAAAGGAACCTTTATGACCGAGCTCCAAGAACTCCGTCGCTATCGCCGCGATCTCCATCGCATTCCGGAGCTCGACTTCGATCTTCCGCAAACCATCGCCTATATCGAGGGCGTGCTCGCCCCGCTCGCCTGCGAGGTGACCCATCCGTGCCCCAGCTGCGTCTGCGCTTTCTTCGATGCCGGCACGGGCGCCGCGCATGCCACGGCGATTCGCGCCGACATGGACGCCCTGCCCATCGCGGAGGCAACGGGCGCGGCCTTTGCCTCGACCCATCCCGGTAGGATGCATGCGTGCGGTCACGACGGTCACATGGCCATGGCGCTCGCGGCGGCGACTTTTGTCGACCGCACGATTCGTGAGCAGCCGGGCGCCATCAAGCGCAACGTGCTCTTTGTGTTTCAGCCGGCCGAGGAAACGACCGGTGGCGCCAAGACGGTGTGTGAGAGCGGCGTATTCGAGCGCTACGGGGCGGATCGCATCTTTGGCTTCCACGTATGGCCCGATTTGCCCGCCGGCACGTTGGCGAGCTGTTCCGGTCCGCTGCTGGCGCGCTCAAGCGAGACGCACATTCATATCCATGGCGCGAGCATCCATATCGCCAAGACCTACGGCGTTCCAGTCGAGGAATCGCATGATGCCGCGCTGGCAGCGGCCAAGTTCTTGGTTTCCGAGCGCGAGCTCATGGACGAGTTAGGTGCCGACGAGCCCTGCATTGGTAAGTTCGGCCTGCTGCAGGCTGGCACCGTCTGCAACGCGGTGGCGGGGGAGGCCCATGTGGCTGGCAGCCTCCGCGTATTTACGGACGGTATGTTCGACCGTGCGCGCGAGGGCGTGCGCCGCGTGTTGGACGAGGCCTGCGCCGCAACAGGCTGTACGTACGACCTCGACTTTGCCGAGGGCTATCCGCCGGTCGATAACGACCCCGAGCTGTTCGCCCACATTGCGCCTGCCTTGTCCGAGCTGCAACTTGTGGACGAGCCACTGCTAATCGCCGAGGACTTCGCCTTCTATCAGCGCCATCTGCTGGGTGTGTTCTTCCTGCTGGGTATGGGCATGCCGGAGGGACAAGAAAACCCGATCGATTCGGATGGCTGCCCCGCCTATGCCACGAGCGCTCTGCATACCGATACCATGCTCTTTGACGAGGAAATCCTGCTCAAAGGTCTCGATGTCTACAAACGACTGCTTAACTTGGAGTGACGATGAAGCGCCGACAGTCTTCCGTATATAGTCCGGGTGGATGCGGGTGTGGCTTGCTACTGCTTCCGGTTATTGCTGTGAGCATTGGCGTGATGTTTGCGCTTGCCGGGGTGGCAGCAGCGGCACTCGTGTTGCTGATTGTGGCCATTGGCGTGACGGTCTGGCTGTGCCGTTCTCGCGAGCAACGTCGTGCCGATGGTAAGACCAATGTTGGATGGGTCGCCTTCTTGATCATTGCGTACCCGCTGAGTGTCAGCTACCTGGTGTTCTTTGCCCTGTTGATGATCAGTGCCTTTACCGGGGAATCCGTCACGGTGGGTTGATGCACTGCCAGCAGACGGTCGCGCAAAGTGCGTTTGCTCGGCGTTCGGATAACTGCATTGGCCGTTTACCGCAACTTTAGCTCTCAGCTAATGAATTAAAGTTTAATCCTTCCTACGATGTGCTGTGTGCCGGCGCGGTAGCCGGATCGTAGGAAGGACGCATGATGAATAAGCTCGAAAACGAAGTGCTGCTGAGCCGTCGCGCTGCGCTTGGCGCGTTCGCCACCGTTGCCTTGGGGACTGCCGGCCTGCTTGCAGGCTGTGGCAGCGATAAGGCGACCGTTACCGAGGACGCCGGCGACGCAGACAAGAAGGAGGAGTCGAAAAAGGAGGAACAGCCAACGACCGACCTGGCCGTCGGCACGACCGTGACCACGGCTGCCGGTCTTTCCGTTACTGTCGATTCCGTGCAGACCGGGCTTACCAATTTTGACGGTTCGACCATGACGGGCATTCACGTCACGTACGTCAACAATGGCGATGAGGGCGCGGATTACAATGTCTACGACTGGAAGGGCGAGGACGCCAACGGTGCGCAGCAGAACCAGGGCTATTACAGCGAAGGCTCTGACGAGCTGCGGTCTGGCACCCTTGCCGCCGGCGGCTCCGTTGCGGGCAATATTTACTTTGACGGCGACATCAAGAAGGCCCTGTATTTTGCCAACATGCTCGAAAAGACCGCGACTGCTAGCTGGGTGCTTGCTTAGCGTGTTGATGCCGTTGGGTCGTTTGGAGGTGAGGCCGCGTGCCCGATAAAAAGCTGACGGACGAGTTGCTCAACGAGCTTCTTGATGCGCCGAGTATCGATGGCTATATCAAGGAACACGACTTTGCCGCCCCGTCGCTTTCGGATTACTTAAAGCAGTTGCTGCAAGAGAAGGGGCTCGAGCGTTCGCGCGTGGTGCGTATGGCCGACCTCAACGAGACCTTTGGCTATCAGATCTTTACCGGTTCGCGCAATCCGAGCCGCAATAAGGTGCTGCAGATTGCCTTTGCAATGGCGCTGTCGATGAAAGAGACCAACCGCGCCCTGACGGCTGCCGGAGTGAGCGTCCTCAACTGCAAGGACCGTCGCGATGCAATCATTATCTTTTGCATCGACCGTGGCTGTAGCCTCCAAAAGGTCAATGAAGAGCTGTATCGCTTTGGC
The DNA here is from genome assembly GCA_900542945.1 of uncultured Collinsella sp. Taxonomy (GTDB): domain Bacteria; phylum Actinomycetota; class Coriobacteriia; order Coriobacteriales; family Coriobacteriaceae; genus Collinsella. The sequence continues at coordinate 17,673 of UQPI01000023.1, read as the reverse complement.
GAGGAAACGGTGAGTTAGTGGCCGATGGCTGAGCCGGTTGTGTCACCAGAACAACCATGCAAACGAACGGGGTGCGGACAACATGGGGTGTCCGCGCCCTGCGTTATGATGGACGCTATGGATACTCAGAGCCCAACATATTCCGATGATGAGCTGACTGCTTCGCTTGTCGAGCATTTGGCGTCGCTCGACCGCGATGACAGCTATCGTGTGGAGCGCGTGCTCAAGCTCTCGGATGTCGAGACGACCGAACTCGTCTATTTTGAGGGCTCTGGTGGCGGGTCTCTTGGCCCCTTTGTCCGCAAGCGCATCGATGCTTCGGTGCAGATTGGCGGAGCTTATGAGCGCCTGTTTGCGGCCCAGCGCGCCGGTCGTCGTTTTGAGCACTTACCGCGAATCGTCGATTGCCGCCGTGTGGGCGACGAGCTCGACGTGGTGATGGAGTATGTCGAAGGCGAGACACTCGAGGCGTTGGTGGGACGCTTGGGGGCGACGCCCGATTATGCCCGCGGGCTGTATCCCGTTTTGTGTGAAGCGGTAGGCGAGCTACATGCTGGTTTTGCGGCTGCGGGGGAGCCGGGGGTACCGGTAATCCACCGCGACCTTAAACCCTCGAACATCATCGTATCGGGCGTAAGGTATGCGGCCGATGCCGGCATGACCTTCTCGTCGCTGGTGATTATCGACCTGGGAATCGCGCGGGTGTGGCGTGACGGGGCCGATGCCGACACGGTTAAGTTTGGAACGCGACCCTATGCGCCACCCGAGCAATATGGTTTTGGGCAGACGAGCGTGCGCAGCGATGTCTATGCGCTCGGCGCGCTTCTGCTCTTTTGTCTGACGGGGGCTGACCCTAAGCCGGGTCAGAATATGCGCGAGCAATGCGAGGCGTGCGACGTCCCCGCGGCGCTGGCTGATGTCATTTGCATGGCCATGGCGCTCGATCCGGCCAAGCGCTTTGCGAGTGCCGAGGCGCTCGGACACGCTGCGCGCGCGGCATACGGGCTGTGTCTGCCTGAGCCTGGCTCGAATAGCACGACGGCGCCTTCAATGGCGCAGACTGCTCCGCAAATGGCGCCGTCTTTCGGGCGGCGGCCCAAGGAAGTCTCTTCGGTGACTCCTCGCCGCAAGAGCCTGCTTTCACGGATCCCGGAACCCATTGGGCGTATATGGAACGGCATGATCTATGCGGCAACCTTGCTGCTACTGGTCGGAAGCCATTTTGCCGTATTCCAGCCCACGGGAGCCAACCGCAGCTATCCAACGTGGTTTTTGGCCCTTGAGTATTTTCTTATGGTCGATGGCATGGTGGTGCTCATCTCGTTTGGCATGCTCGACCGCCGCAGGCTTCGGCGCCGCTTTCCCGTGCTTGATCGTTATCGGGGCCGTGAGTTTGTCACGCTGTGGCTTAAGGCGCTGGGAATTATGTGCGTCATCATGATCGTGATTATTGCCGTCGGCAACGCAACCGGCATAGTCGCTTAATGCAATGTACCGCTATAAGAAAAGGGTCCCGATTGGGGCCCTTTGCAGTAGCGCTTAAATGCGGTTCATCTGGTTGCAACCTTGTTGTACCACTCCTGCCTCGTGGGCGGGGCGAGTGCCCATCGCCATAGGTGTTGTGACGGTTAAATTGCTCCGTGCTTCGAAGCGCCGTCAATTGTCACCACAGAATTCCGTCAACTGTCACCATAATTCGCCATCAATCCTCACTACAAATTTCCGTCAATCGTCACCACACAGCTGGTAAAATACCTAATATGGGTAAGTCAAGAAGGAGGCCGTGTGGATAGGTATGTAGATAGATGCATCGATAAGGCAATCAGCCGTAATCTCAATATCTTCGGTGCGGTCCTCATTCAGGGTCCAAAGTGGTGCGGAAAGACTACTTCGGCTAGTCGTTTTGCTAATTCATCCTTGTCTCTTTCCGATCCGGCTGGAAATTTTTCCGCTCTCCAGCTGGCACGGATCGATCCGGCGCAAGCATTAGCAGGGCTATCTCCCAGGCTCATCGATGAATGGCAGGAAGAGCCGAAGCTGTGGGATGCCGTGCGTTTCGAGTGCGATGCAAGGAGGGGAGAATCCGGTCAGTTTATTCTTACGGGTTCGGCAACGCCTCGGGATTCGATGCAGCCGATGCATAGCGGCGTTGGACGAATAGCTAGGTTGCGAATGGACACCATGACGATGTTCGAGCTTGGCGTTTCTTCTGGCGCGGTTTCGATTGGAACGCTTCTTTCCGGTTACCCTGCCAAGCAGGCTGTCGGGTCAATCTCCGGCATCGCCGGAATCGCCGATTTGCTGTGTCGTGGCGGTTGGCCTCAGGCGATGGGGAAAACGACTGACGATGCCATGCAGATAGCCGCTGCCTATGTTGATGGCGTATGCGAATCGGATGTTTCTAGAACTGATGGCGTTAAGCGCGATCCGGTCAAGGTCAGGTCTCTTTTGGCATCGCTAGCGCGGAATGAGTCGACGCTTGCTGGCTCAAAGTCTATTGACAAAGATATCGGTACCGGCGTTTCGAAGAACTCGGTCTCCAGATACATGGACGCCCTGAGACGAATCAATATCGTCGACGATATCCCCGCTTGGCATCCAGCGCTCAGGTCTCCGGTGAAGCTGCGGCAGGGGGCGAAGAGGCATCTCGCCGATCCTTCGCTTGCCGTTGCGCTGCTCGGAGCAAATCCGGAGTCGTTGGCATCTGACCCGAAGACACTGGGGTTGCTTTTCGAATCCCTCGTCCTGCATGACCTCAAGGTTTACGCCGCCGCAAATGACTCGTTGGTGTCCCATTACCACGATGCCGACGATCTCGAGGTTGACGCAGTTATCCACAGGCGCGATGGAACTTGGATTGCCGTGGAGGTGAAGCTTGGAAGCCCTCAAATCCCCGAGGCATCCGCAAATCTGCTTCGGCTGGAGCGAAAGCTGGTCGAGCGTGGCGAGAGGCCGCCTGTGGCAAAACTCATCATCATTGGGTTCGGCATGCCGGTTCATACAACGCCCGATGGCATCATCGTTGCTCCCGTTGACACACTCGCGCCATAACGTTGTGGTGGGATCACCTTGCCTTCGGAAGGGGTTTCAGTCTCAAGCGACTTTTCCAACACTCACTTATGCCTGCATGCCAATTCTGGTCTAGCAAGGCCAAAGAAAAGGGGTCCCGTTTGGGGCCCCTTTGCAGTTGCACTTAAATACGGTTCATTTGATTGGCGACCTTGTTGTACCAGTCCTGCCACGTGGGCGGGCAGTACTTCTTGGCGGCTGCCGGGGTAAGCGTGGAGCCATAGTTGGCGCCCAGGTAGGCAACGTGGGCGGAGACACCCTCGCTCCAGCTGCCAAAGCTACGCCAACCACCGCCGCGGGCACTCCAGCCCCAGGCGTTATAGGAGCCGGCGCAATAGAGGCCTTTGCTGCTCTCGATGCAGGCGATGGCGGGGGACCAACGGGGATCGACGCCGGTATTCCAGGCGGCGACGGCAAAGTTATAGCCCTGGCCTGCCATGGGGGAACCGGCGAGGTAGTTGTCGATGCGGCTCGTCCACTCGTTAATGAATGAGTCGTAATCGGAATTGCCGCTGTTGGAGTTGTTCACCGTGGTGTCGATGGTGATGTTGGAGTTGGTGGCCTGACTGTTGGAGTTATTGCCACTCACGCCGGTACCCGAGATCTTCTCGGCGGCAGCGGCTTTGTCGGCCTCGAGCTTAGCCAGTTCGGCGGCATTTTCCTGCTCAGCCTTTGCCTGCGCCTCGCTGCGGAGCTGCTGTGCCTGGGCCAGCGCGTCCTCGGCATTCTTTTGCTCGCCCTCGAGCTGAGATTTGGCCTGCTCGAGCTCGGTTTTGTTCTGCTCGAGCTCGGTCTGCATCTTGTTAAGCTCTTCGATCTCGTCGACGCTCGAGCTCGTAATCTGGTTGGTGTATTTGCAGGTGGTGATAAAGTCACCCAAGCTCTGCGTGTTCACCAGGAAGCTCACGATGGGGCTGGTGCCCTTCTGGTACTTATACAGATCGCGCATGGCGGAGCTTGCCTTGGCCTGCTGCTCGGGTAGCTCGGCCTCAATCTTATCGATGTTCGCTTCATTGGAGTCGATCTGCTTTTGCAGACCCTCGAGCTTGGTTCGGGCGTCGTTGTAGGCGCTCGTAGCGTCCTCGATTTTTTTCTGGGCGGCGGAAAGCTGATCCTGCGTTGCCTGCGAGGCGGCATAGGCCGCGACGGGGGAGAGCATCGGCGTGGCCGTCAGCGCGACGGCGAGCGCGGCGTTCGTGATGATACGAGCCGGCTTCGACGCGATGAGCGCTGCGGTGCGATGGTTCGAATGCTGCATCCAGTCCCTCTGCAATCAATCGTAGGTTATTGGTCGAGGTGTATTCTACTACTGCTTTCGACCTCAACTTGAACCTTAAAGGTTCTAAAGGGTCAAGTTGAACTTGAGGCTTTGGCTTTGACCTGCAGTTATAGTGAATTGTTGAGAAACCATAGAGTTCAACTTTAACGTTACGGAACCCTGTCCGAGAGGGTTTTTGTTTATCAAAAGTCGCCTCACGTGGGGAAAGATGCAATCGGCGGCAAGAAATGAGACTTGGCGACGTCAATGCCCGGCATGGGTGTCGGGGGAGTTGCCAGGCTGTTTCGCCTCGTTTGCCATAGATACGGTGGAGCTTTGGGTGCCGGCGGCTCGGCACGCTAGAATAAATCAGTTGCACAAAGACCGCCCGTCGTGTGGGCAGTTCATGATAGGAAGTTTCCATGGCATTGCAGTTTACAGAGCGCGAGTTTATTCCCGTGCTGCTCGGCGGCGACATCAACGCGTATTCGGTGGCGCGCGCCTTCTACGAGGAGTATCAGGTCAAGAGCCTGGTCTTTGGCAAGTATCAGACGGGCCCTGCGTATCGCAGCCAGATTATCGACTACACGCCTAACGTGGATATCGACACTATGCCCGTGATGCTTAAGACCGTCAACGGTATCGCTCGGGCACATGCCGACAAGACGATTGTCCTGATGGGCTGCGGCGATAACTATGTTGCCCTGGTGGCTCAGGCCAAGGATGCCAACGAGCTGGCGGATAACATCGTTGCGCCTTACGCGCCCTATAGCATGCTTGAGCAGTGCCAGAAGAAGGAGATCTTCTACGAGCTGTGCGAGAAGCACGGTGTGCCCTATCCGCATACGTTTACCTTTACTGCGCAGATGCTCAACGCGCAAGGAGAGGCGCCTGCCGAGGTGCTCGACCAGATTGACTTCCCCTACCCGATGATCCTGAAGCCTTCCGACGGCATCATGTGGTGGCAGCATGAGTTCGAGGGTCAGAAGAAGGCTTATGAGATTGCCGACCGCGCCGAGCTGGAGCAGGTTATCCGCGATTCCTATGCCAGTGGCTACACCGATGACCTGATTTTGCAGGATCGCGTGCCCGGCAACGACGAGTACATGCGTGTGCTTACCAGCTATTCCGATCGCAACGGCAAGGTTCGCATGATGTGCTTGGGTCACGTGCTGCTCGAGGAGCATCAGCCCCATGGCGTCGGTAATCACGCCTGCATCATCACCGAGCCCAATGATGAGCTTATGAGTGGCGTGCGCAAGCTGCTCGAGGACCTTCACTTTGTGGGTTATTCCAACTTTGACGTCAAGTATGACGAGCGCGATGGCTCGTTTAAGTTCTTTGACTTCAACACCCGTCAGGGCCGCAGCAACTACTACGTAACCAACAGCGGCTTTAACGTTGCCAAGTACGTGGTGGACGAGTATGTGTTCAATCGCCCGTTTGAGCCGGAGTTTGTGACGGCGCAGGACGAGGCGCTGTGGATGGTCGTTCCCATGGGCGTCGTCGACAAGTACGTCAAGGCTCCCGAGCTGCGCGCGAAGGTACATCGTCTTGCCAAGGAGGGCAAGGGCGCCGATCCCTCGTTTATGAAGGGAGACTTTGTCTTTAACCGCTGGTTGCGCATGTGGCACACCAAGCTGCGTCACTATAAGCTGTTCAAGACGTATTACAAGTAGACGAGCGTGGCGCCCGTCCGGTATGTATTGGGCGGGCGCGGGTATGATACGCGCAATTGCGTGGGCGTCACCAAGGAGGCGGCGATGGAAAAGCTGGGAGTTATCGGCGGCATGGGCGCCGAGGCCACGTCGTATTACTACGACCAGGTAGTACGCCATACGGCGGCTACGTGCGACCAGGAGCATATCGACATGGTGGTGCTTTCCAAGTCGACCATGCCCGACCGCACGCTGGCCATCAAGACCGGTGAGCATACCGAGCTGCTGGCGACCATGAAGGAGTGTGCCCAGGCACTCGAGTCGCTGGGCTGCGCGCACATAGCGATTCCCTGCAACACGTCACACTACTTCTACGACCAGATCCAGTCGTTTACGAAGGTGCCGATTATCCACATGCCGCGCGAGTCGGTGCGCTATGCTCTGGCCGGCGCGGTGATGGGGGAGTGCGAGTTCGATCCAAACCTGAGCATGCCGGCCGAGCCGGTGCGCAAGATCGGCATCATGGGCACCGACGGTACCGTGGGCGCAGGCGTCTACGGCCGCGAATGCGAGGCTGCGGGTGTTGAGGTCGTCTATCCCAGCGAGAAACGTCAGAACGATGTGATGTCGCTTATCTACGATGATGTGAAGGCCGGACGTGAGCCCGATATGGATAAGTTCGACCGCGTGATGTGGGAGTTCGCCCGTAGCGGCTGCGACCGTGTCATTCTGGCCTGCACCGAGCTATCGGTGCTGCAGAAGTATCGAGAGATGCCCGAGATCACCCTCGATGCCATGGATGTCCTGGTGCGCGAATCCATCATCCGCAGCGGCGCTCCCTACCGCCTCTAGCTTCCGACCTGCCAAAAAAGGGACAGGTTAATTTTGGTAGATTTTATCTGGTGAAACAGTAAAGGCCTCGGCTCGTTTGGTGCGAGCCGAGGCCTTTTGCGTTGGGTGGTTGCTGTCGGTGGTGAACTAGAACAGGAAGCCGATGGCGATGAGGGCGATGCTGACGATGAGCACGGCGATGTCCAGGCCCTTGATGGGGTAGCGCTTGTACGAGCTGGCGCGTGTACGCAGATAGAAGCCGCGCTGTTCTGCCGCCAAGGCTGTGGCATCGGTCTTGCCCACGCTCGAGATGAGCAGTGGCACGCACAGTGGCAGCATGAGCTTAAGCTTCTTGATGGGGTTCTTGGTGTCGTACTCGACGCCGCGTGCGGTCTGCGCTTCCATGATGGCGTTCATCTCCTGACCAAACACCGGCACAAAGCGTAGCGCCGTGGTAAAGGTGAAGGCATAGCGATACGGCACGTGCAGCACCTCGACGCAGGCGTTGGCAAGGTCGTTGAGCTTGGTCACCATGAGCATGAGGATGAGTGGTAACGCCACGCCCAGCAGGCGCAGGCAGGCCTTCGATCCCGTGATGAGGCCCGTGTCGGTGATAAAGCCCCACACCACGTTGCCATCGCGCATAAAGGCTAGCTGGAGCACCAGCATGATAAGCGCGAGCGGAATCAGCAACTTGAGCAACGAGAACAGACGGTCGACGACGCCGGCATAGGCACCCAGCGCAAGGGTGAGTGCCAAAAAGCCCAGCAGCGCCACGTAGGTGTCGGACAAGAAGATGCCGACGATGATGGCGGCGGCGAGGCCCAGTTTGACGACGGGGTTCAAACGATGCAGTAGCGTATCGCCCGGCATGTAGTCGATGACGTTAACCACGGTGGACCATCTCCTTGGTAATGCGAACGATATCGGTGACCTCACTCACCTGCGCAAAAGCGGGCGAGACGGAAGATGCCAGACGGCGCGAGAGTTCAATAACCTGGGGAGGCTCCACGTAGGCACGCCGCATGAGATCGATGTTCGAGAATAGCTCGTGCGTGCGGCCGCGGTCGAGGATGCGACCGTCGGCCATTACCACAATGCGCTCGGCAAAATCCGAGACAACTTCCATATCGTGGCAGACCATGATAACGGCGCAACCGCGCTCGGCCATGGTGCGCACCGTTTCCATGACGGTCATGCACTCGCGGTAATCAAGGCCGCTCGTGGGCTCGTCGAGCACGACGATCTTGGGCTCAACCACTACGACGGAGGCAAGCGCCACCATCTGGCGCTGACCGCGCGAGAGCGAGAAGGGCGCCTCGTCGGCCGGCAAGCCAAAGCGGTCGATGACGAGCTGGGCGCGACGCAGAGCCTCGGCGCGGTCCATGCCGCCAAGCTCCAGGCCAAAGGCGACCTCGTCGAGCACGGTGTCCTTGCAGATCTGGCGGTCGGGGTTTTGGAAGAGGGTCGCGACCTCGCGTGCGATGCGGCTCGTGGGAACGGCTGCGGTGTCCAGCCCCGTAACGCGCACGCTGCCCGAGGCGGGCTTAAGCAGGCCTGTGAGCAGCTTGGTGAGCGTGGTCTTGCCGGCACCGTTCTGGCCGACGATGCCCACGAGCTCGCCGGGATAGAGGGTCAGGTTGAGGTCGTGTACGGCGGCGCCGCCATTGGGATAGGCAAACTCAACGTGATCGAAGGTGAGCACGGGCTCGGCGTCCTTGGCGTGCGGGCGCAACGACGGTGCATGCGGGGAGCCGGCGGGCGCCTGGGCTTCGCTGGCCGCGTGTGCGGGGTCGACAATGCCCGAAATCAGGCGCTCGGCCTCATCGACATCCAAGCAAGGGGTACCGCTTACCAGGCCATCGGCCTCGAGGCTATTGAAGATACGCGTGACGCGAGGGCAGTCGACGCCGATGGCACGGAGCTCGTCGGTATGCCCGAAAACCTCGTGTGGCTCGCCCTGCAGCGCGATTTCGCCCTGGTTGAGCACGAGCACGCGGTTGCAGTACTCCGAGAGCAGGGCGACCTTTTGCTCAACGACGACGATGGTAATTCCAAGTGCGCGGTTTGCCTCACGCAGCGTCTCGAAGACCAACGTGGAGCTGGCGGGGTCGAGTGCCGCGGTGGGCTCGTCGAGAACCAAGACGCGCGGACGCATGGCGAGGATGGCGGCGATGGCTACCTTTTGCTTCTGTCCGCCCGAGAGGGTGGCGATCTCGCGGTCGCGCAGGTCGCTGATGCCGACGGTCTCGAGCGTTTCGCTCACGCGCTGCTCGATCTGGTCGTGGGGAACGCCAAAGTTCTCGAGGCCAAAGAGTATCTCGTCCTCGACGACCGAGGCGACCATCTGCGTGTCGATATCCTGCAGCACGCTGCCGACGATTTGCGACACGTCGGTCAACGAGACCTCGCAGGTGTCGTGGCCGTCAACCATGACGGACCCAAAGAACGTGCCGGTGTAGTGGTGGGGCACGGCGCCCGACAGGCAGGCGGCAAGCGTGGACTTGCCGGCGCCCGAGGGCCCGATAATGCCGATGAAATCTCCCTTGTTCACGCTGAGTGAGATGTGGCTGAGCGCCTGCTCGGTCTGCGTGCCATAGGAGAACGAGACATCGTCGACGTTGATGATCGTTTCCATGGATACCTTTCATAGTCATCGGGGACGTTCTTTAATGACTAGTCGTTTAAGAACGTCCCCAAGAGCTAGTCGTTTGGGACAGTCTTTGTTGGTGGAGTGCGGAGACGGCTTTACGAGGGGCCCCAGGTTGGCGCGAAAGGGGAGCGAAGCGTACTTGGGTACGCGAGCGACGAATGAACGCCAAGATGGGGTGGCTCGTAAAGCCCCGAGCGGGTTAGCTGAGCTTCAGGGCCTTCTGGATGGGCAGGTAGAGGGCACCGACCAGAATGGCGTTAAACACGGCGGTCATGGCGACGACGGGCAGCATGGCGGCGGCGAGCTCGCCCACCACGCCGAGCATGGCCATCTTGATGACCATGAAGATGACGCCCGAGACAAAGGTGGTCACGAACGTTGCGACGATGGCGACGGCAGACTTGACCTGTCCGTCCTTGGCAGCAGCGTTGACGATGACGGCCATGAGCATGGCGGCGATGCCCTCGGCGGCAAAATCGACGAACGGCGAAGTGGTGGTGATCTGGATCACGGCAGCCGAGATGAGGCCAATGACGAGCGCCTGGCCGATGTTGGGGCGAACGACCAGGATGGTGAGGCAGAAGGCCGAGATGATGAACTCGGGGCTGATCATGCCCCCCGAGATGCCCGAGATTGCCTTGCCGACGGTGAAGTTGAGAATGAAGCCGGCGGCGAGCAGGATGGCGAGCAGGACGAGGGTGCGGACATCGAGTTTGCCGCGGTCGGCGGTCTGGACGGTGCGGGGCTGGGCGGCGGTAGTGTTCTGAGACATGGTGAAAATCCTTTCGGAAGGGGAGTGCAAGAGAAAAGCGGAGGCGCGTGATGCGAATGCGATCGGGCTCGAGATAGAAAAAGGCCCCCGGTCGAAACCGGAGGCCTTCCAATCACCTAGAGCGCAAAAACAGGCGTGAGGGACTCACTGTCGACCGATCGTATTCGCATCACGCCACCACCAGTTGTTGAGAGAGTTCATCGTGTTCTTCATGTTGGCGGCTCCTTTCGTGATGCCGTGGCGCGGTCGCACCTAGTTGCTGTTGCGCTGCACTATAGCACAGCGAAGTGTGTGCGGGGAAATCTTTTTTAAAAAGATTTCAGGCGGGTTTCCCGCCGGTCAAAAGAGCGGGCTGAGCGGGCGAGGCTGACATTGCCGCCTTGCCCGCTCAGCTAAGACGTTACTCCTTATTGCGACGGTAGAGGAAGTAACCGCCTGCGGAGATGACGGCAACGCCAGCGATGGCGAATGCGGCCACCATGCGGCCATCAAAACGATCGCCAGTGGTGGGCAGGCCGCCCTTGGTGTTCGTCTTGTTGGTGGTTACTGTGGTCGTGGTGTCGGACTTGCCAGGCTTCTCGGGCTTGGTGGTGGGCTGCTCGGGCTTAGCGGGCTGCTCGGGCTTAGCGGGCTGCTCGGGGGTACCGGGCTGCTCAGGAGTACCAGGCTGCTCGGGGGTGCCAGGCTGATCCGGGGTTACCGGGTCGGTGGCAAGAGCGTCCTTGGCGTAGGTGATGGACACCTTGAGGCCGTTGGTCTCGGTGTTCAGGTCGCTCGGGGTGAAGGGCGTGCTGAAATCCTCAGCCTTCAGATAAGCGCGCATCTCCTGGAGAAGGGCCTTGCACTTGACGTAGGTGTTCTCAGTGGCAGCCTTGCCGGCCTTGTTTGCCAGGGCGGTGCGGCCCTCAGTGGTGGTCTCGGCCTGCATAGCAGCATCGACCTCAAGGTTCTGTTCGATGAGCTCGTTCTGGAGGGCGTCGAGGTAGGCGCGAACGCCGGTGCCGAGCTGCTCGCGGTGCTCGTAGCAGAGGGAGCTAATGTCCATGAGGACGTAGTTGATGGAGTTCTCGGGCTCCTCGTTGTTCACGATGTCCGTCTCTTCGCAGTGATCGTAGGAGACATCCTGATTGCTGAAGTAGGGGCTGACCTCGGTGAGCAGTGCAGAGTACAGAGGAATAGCGACGGAGTAGGCGGCGCGGGAGAGCATCTCCCACTGAATGGTCGCGATCTCGGGGTCCATGCCCTGACGGATCTGGAAGAGGTTGGTCTCGGTGCTTCTTTCGGTGCCGATGGCGTAGACACCGTCGGTGTTGGCGTTGAGGCCGGGGACATTTTCGCCGCGGTTGCCAAATGCACGGATCATCTCAAAGGTGTTCCAGTCGGACTTGCCGGGCTGGAAGAACAGGGGCTGGATCTCGCTGACCATGGCTCCGATTTGGTCGGGGCCTTTTTTCGGTTTAACCGTGACGATGTCGTAATCAGCACCCTTGGTCAACGGGGCCATGAAGTAATCGCGGCCCTGGACATAGCGAGTCCACTGATGAACGCCGGAATCGGCGACGCTTTTGCCATAGGTCTTGGCAACGTCGAACTTGCCGTCGGTGTACTCGGCAAAGCCCTTCTCCTTAGGCATGGACTCGATGCCCTCGGAGTGCAGGCAGTTCTCGGGGTCGTTGAGGTCGACATCGTAGTTGAGGTTGCCGATGTTGGGGTTGAGTGAGGCGACGTCATCGGCGAGCTTCATGGCGATCCACTGGTGGCCGGAAAGTGCGGCAAACAGCCAAGTCTCGTTGCTGTCGGCGATGATAATCTGATCGTTGCCGTTGGCGCCCTGCTCGTCGATGATCTTGCCGAGGAGCTCGACACCCTCACGTGCTTTGGCACTTTCGCCTAAGATAACGCTGCCGTAGCTATACTCGCCAATGCCAGTGTCGGTCAGGGGGTCTGCCTTGGCGGCTTTATCGTTCATGTTGGTGGTCAGCGTTGCGGAGCAGGACACGCCCTTCTCATTGATGCCTGCCTCAGAGTAGGCATCATAGCGCCCGTGCCACTGCGAAGGATGATCGCGCACGTAGCTATAACGATATGTAGTCTTGGTCGACCTGTATGAGAAGTCGGACTCGTCTGAGCCGTAGGTATACCCGGGGGCATGCGACGGCTCAATGCCAAAGTGCTTGAGGTAGCGCGGGCCAAAGTCCTCGGCGCGACCATAGTACGTGTTGTTGTCGGCCGTAAGGTTTTTGCCCATGTACATTTGCGTGCAGGCGAGCGCAGATGTCGGCATGGACATGATGGTCGCAGCTCCAAAGGCGAGGCCTATGCCTAGCTTCTTGAGCGCGTTGACGGGGCGAGTTTTCCTCATTTTCCCTCCCAGCGTGCGAAAGCCCTCTGTCGCCAGAGGGCTTCAGCCAATAAAGACACCTCATTAGCGTAACGAACTGGAAACAATATTCATCTATGAAAGAAACTTACTCGATAAGCGTGATGAAATATGCGATGAGCGGTTAATCGTACTCAGTTTGCAGCTTTACTTTAATAAAGACGCCCTGTAATTACTGTAGCCGAATAAAGTAGCTGGGAATGCCCGAAATGAAAATCCCCCGCTGTTTGACGAATGCATAAACAGCGGGAGAGGCGATAACTGGATGAATATCATACCAATGTGGATTTACTTCTTTCGGCGGTGAATCACGTTGATGGCGTAACCGACGAGCATGGCCAAGACGATGACAATAAAGCCGATCAGGGGATTGTCATTCATGGGGTCCTCCTATTTTCCGAGCGGGGAGAATTCGTCGACGATGAGGTCGAGGCATTGCGGAAGCGCGCGGGCTCCAAAGACGCCCGAATTGCTGGAGATAATCTCGCCATCGAACTGCATGCCCAGCGACGGGGTGCAGGTGATCTTGGCTTCCTTGGTCTGGATGATCTTGAACTGCGGGCGGCCGAGTACCTTGCCGGCGGGGTCAAGCGCAGCGGTGATCACGGTAGGCAGCAGCTGCACGGTGCGCACGGGTTCGATGACCGCGATGTCGACCATGCCATCGTTCATGCGGCAATCGGGGAACAGGTTGATGTCGTTTTGGATGACCGAGGTGTTGCCGGCCATGCAGCAGATGCCGTCGAGCTCCTCGACAATGCCGTCATGCTCAATCGTAAAGTGCGCCACCGTGGGGTTGGGTGTGGCGAGCGCGGAGAGGAAGTAGGCGATCTCGCCGATGTCGTTTTTGGTGGGAGCGGCCTTCATCATGATCTCGGCGTCGAAGCCCGAGCCGGCGATGATGATGAAGCCGTGGCGCTTCTCGTTGCCGTTCTCGTCGAGCCAAAAGAGCTCGCCCATGTCCACTTTGACCGTGCGACCGGCGCGGCAAGCCTTGGCGAGCGCCGCTGCCTCGGGGGCATTACCGATGTTGTTGAAGAACAGGCAGGCCGTACCGGAGGGGAAGACGAGCGTGGGGACACCGCATCCGCGCATCTGATCGAGTACGTTGGAGACGGTGCCATCGCCGCCAGAGACCACCACGCGATCGAATTCGCGCACGTCCGCCACGGCGTCCTCGGGTTCCATGCCATCGCCGATAAAACGCATCACGACCTCGTCGCCGCCCTGCGCGAGGGCGTGCGTGAATGCGTAGATTTCATCTGAGCTGGGCCCCGATGCCGGGTTGTGGATGATAAGGCAGCGCATACTTACGTTCCCGTTCTGTGACTAACCGAGTATAGTTGTAAGGCAATGCCGATATCCTACCCGTGTTTTTCGGGCCTAACCTTATTCGATGGGTTGATATGTACATTTCCACACATCAGGCTCTACTCGACTTTTGCCAGCGCGCCCGCGAGTTCGACGCGATTGCCGTCGATACCGAGTTTTTGCGCGAGCGCACGTTCCATCCGCGTCTGTGTCTGGTCCAGATTGCCACCCCTGCCGAGAGCGTAGCGGTCGATCCCCTGGTAATCGACGACCTATCGCCGCTGGCCGAGCTTATGGCCGACGAGAGCGTGACCAAGGTCTTCCACGCCTGTTCGCAGGATATGGAGGTCATGCTTCATACCGTAGGCGTGCTACCGCGTCCCATTTTTGACACGCAGGTGGCCGCCGCCTTTTTGGGCGAGCGCCAGCAGATTTCCTACGGCGCGCTCGTGCAGACGTTTTGCGGCGTCTCGTTGCCCAAGACCGAGTCGCTGACCGACTGGTCGCGTCGCCCGCTGACCGATAAACAGATTGAGTACGCGATCGATGACGTCAAGTACTTGATCGTCGCCTATACCGAGATGATGAGTCGCCTGCGCGAGCTGGGCCGTGTGGACTGGGTGCTCGACGAGTTGCGTCCGCTGGCCGACGAGTCGCACTATCGCGCCGATCGCCACGAGGCGTTCCGCAAGGTCAAACGCATCAATTCGTGCAGCCGTCACCAGCTGGGTATCGCGCGCGAGCTCGCTGCCTGGCGCGAGGATCGCGCCGAGCGCCGCAACATCCCGCGCAAGTGGGTCATGTCCGACGACACGCTGCTGGCGCTCGTCAAGCGCAACCCTGTGCGCGTTGAGGAGTTCCGTAGCATTCGCGGTACCGATCAGTTGGGGGAGCGTGACGTGGATGGCGCGCTTATGGCCATCAAGCGCGGCGCGAGCTGCCCGCACGATCGCCTGCCGCTCATGGTGCGCGGGCATCGCCAGATCTCTCCGGAGCTGGAGAGCGTGACCGACCTCATGTACGCGCTCATCCGCCTGGTTGCCGAACGCTCGGGCGTGGCGACCTCGGTCATTGCCTCGCGCGATGACCTGGCCGATTACATCGAGCATCCTGAGCAAAGCCCCCTGCGCGAAGGCTGGCGTTTTGAGCTTGTGGGTTCGCGCCTGGACGATTTGCTCTCGGGCAATATGGGGCTCACCGTGAAGGACGGAAAGATTGAGTTGTTATAGGTATATAGTTACGCGGTTTTACCAAACCGCGTAACAGCTCGACGCTGCAAACGGCCGAGAGCGGCAATCTGACGTTCAATCGTCGCTCGCGTACCAAAGTACGCGTCGCTTCTCTTTCACGTCACCTTGCTCGCTCTCGGCCGTTTTCGCTGACAATGCCTAAACATCGATGCTGACTTGCCTGCTGGGCGAGTGGGTAGAATGCCTCCAACGTGTAACTCGATTCGGAGGAATTCGCATGCCTTATTACTATGGATACGGCTTTGGTATCGACCCGCTGTACCTGCTGGTTGTTCTTGTCTGCACGGTGCTTGGCCTTGCCGCGCAGAGCTATATCAATTCGACGTACAAGACGTGGTCCAAGGTTCGCTCGGACGGCGACACGGGCGCCAGGGTCGCTCGCCGCATGCTCGACGCCAACGGCTGCAATGCCGTGGGTATCAAGGGTGTCGCCGGTGAACTCACTGACCATTACAACCCGCAGGATAACAACCTGTATCTGTCGGATTCCAACCGTTCGGGCGGCTCGGTCGCAAGCGTTGCTGTCGCTTGTCACGAGGCAGGCCATGCCGCGCAGCGTCAAAGCGGCTATGCCATGATGAAGGTACGTACCGCCCTCGTGCCGGTCGTCAACTTTACCCAGAACACCTGGACCATCGTGCTGCTCATGGGCCTGTTTATGAACATCGCGGGACTCACGACCCTCGCGCTGATCTTCTTCTCGTTTAGCGTGCTGTTCCAGCTCGTTACGCTGCCGGTCGAGATTGACGCCAGCCGCCGCGCCGTGGCGTATATCGAGCAGTCGGGCATGAGCTCCAAACAGGTCAACGGTGCCAAGAAGGTGCTGACGGCCGCCGCGCTTACCTATGTGGCTGCGGCGCTCACCTCGATTATTCAGCTGCTCTATCTTATGGCTCGCTACAACAGAAACTCCAACCGATAACAAATTGGGTCGCTGGGCGCCGCGGGGATTTGTGTCCCCGCGGCGCTGTACTATGTGTTGGACTTGAATTTGCGCAGGGCCGGAGCCCTTGTGCACGATGACGAAAGGAGGCTGCGTGGCAGGCTGGAATCTAACCGGCAATGCCGTTTCCGCCGAGTTCGACGGTTCGGACGAGCAAGAGCGTAAAGAGCTCAGCGTGAGCCAGGCGGTAGAGATCGCCGCCGGTGCGCTCGATGCCATTCCGCAGCTGACCGTCCTGGGCGAGGTCACGGGTTTCCGTGGTCCCAATGCCCGAAGCGGCCACTGCTACTTCCAGATTAAAGACGACTCGGCCGCCGTCGACTGCATCATCTGGAAGGGCGCCTATCTCAAGCGTACCTTCGATCTGCGTGACGGCATGCAGGTGAGCTTTAAGGGCAGCTTCAATCTCTATAAGGCCACGGGCCGCATGAGCTTTGTCGCTCGCTCGTTTTCGCTGGCGGGGGAGGGTCTGCTGCGTCAACAGGTGGCGCAGTTGGCCGAAAAGCTACGCCGCGAGGGACTGATGGACGAGTCCCGCAAACGCCGCATCCCGGTGTTTTGCTCACGCGTGGCGGTCGTCACCTCGCTTTCCGGTGCGGTAATCGACGACGTCAAGCGTACGCTGCGCCGTCGCAACCCGCTCGTCGAGCTTGTCTGCGTGGGCGCCAAGGTTCAAGGCGAGGGTGCGCCGGCCGAGCTCATTGATGGCTTGCGCCGCGCCGCTTCCATTACGCCGGCGCCCGACTGTATTTTGCTGGTGCGCGGCGGCGGCTCCTTTGAGGACCTCATGACCTTTAATGACGAGGAGCTTGCCCGCGCGGTGGCGGATTGTCCTGTGCCCGTGGTGACCGGCATTGGCCATGAGCCCGATACCTCGATTTGCGACATGGTGAGCGACCGACGCGCCTCCACGCCCACGGCGGCGGCAGAATCGGTGGCGCCGGCTATGACGGAGTTGGCCGATGTGCTCGAGGCGCGCCATCAGCGTCTGGGTGCCGCGATGGCATCGATGATTGGGTCGGCCCAGGTCGACCTGGAGATACTCGATCAGCGCGGTCGCCGTGCCTGGGATACCTATACGGCTCGCTTGGGTGATGCGCTCGATGCCGCTGCGTGTCGCCCGTGTCTTAACGATCCAACGTTTATGGTTGAGCGTCGCGAATCGGAGCTTGCACTGACTGCCGATCGCCTGTCGGGCGCCATAGTACGCTCGGTCGGGACATTCCGCTCCAACTTTGAGCGCTTGCCCGAGCGTCTGATTACAAGCACCTCGGGGCTCGATGGTAAGCGCCATGCGCTCACGCTTGCGAGTTCCCGCCTAGAGCATCAAGGGCGCACGATGCTCAGCAAGCCAGCGTCCGACCTGAGCCGTGCGGCAGCGTCGCTCGATGCCCTGTCGCCGCTCAAAGTGCTTGCTCGCGGCTATTCCATCGCGTACAGCGATGATGGTGTGGCTACGAGTGCCAAGACCTTTAAGCCTGGCGACGCCATTCGCGTGCGCATGGCAGACGGCAACGTGGCAGCAACGGTCGATACGGTCGAGTAGAC
>UQPI01000022.1 GCA_900542945.1 uncultured Collinsella sp. | reverse complement strand
AGCATCCATGGAGGGTGCCACCGGCGCGGCGTCGCCCTGCTCGTAGGCCTCGCCCGCTGCCGTAGCCTCGGCCAAGCGCTCGGCCTCCTGGTCCTTGAGCGCCGCCATGAGCGAGCGGATGCGGATGCGCGCAGCGCCCAGGTTGGACACCTCGTCGATCTTGAGCACGGTGTAGATCTTGCCGCTGGCCTCAAGGATTTCCTGTACCTGATCGGTGGTCAGGGCATCGAGGCCGCAGCCGAAGGAATTGAGCTGGATCAGATCCAGGTCGTTGCGCATCGTCACAAAACGGGCGACGGCATACAGGCGGCTGTGGTACATCCACTGGTCGACGACGCGAATCGGACGCTCAGGCTTTACCAGGTGCGCGAGCGAATCCTCGGTAAAGACCGCAAAGCCAAAGCTCGAGATAAGCTCGGGCAGGGCATGGTTGATCTCGGGGTCGTTATGGTAGGGGCGGCCGGCGAGCACAATGCCGTGGCCACCGTGGTCCTCGACCCACTTAAGAGCCTCCTCGCCCATGGTCTGGATGTCCTCATGGAAACGCGCATCGGCCTCAAAGGCAGCGTTGACAGCGGCATCGACCTCGGAGCGCGTGATCTTGGGCCCACGCACGCGACCGCGACCGGCTTGCGCATCGGCCACACGGTCGACGGCGAGCACCTGGTACAGACGGCGCTTGAGCTCGGTCTTGTCGTGATACGGCACAAACGGATACAGGAACTCGATGTTCTGCTCGCGGATCTCGTCGATGTTGAGTGCCAACGCCGTGGGGTAGCTCATGACGATGGGGCAGTTATAGCAGTTGCCAGCCGTCGGATCCTCCTTGCGCTCCCAGCGCACGCACGGCATCCAGATGAAGTCGACATCGCGGTCGATAAGGTTCATCACATGGCCGTGGCTCATCTTTGCCGGATAGCACACGCTCTCGGACGGCATGGACTCGATGCCCGCCTGGTAGGTCTTCTTGCTCGACTGGTCGGACAGCTGCACGCTAAAGCCCAGGCGCGTAAAGAACGCATGCCAGAAGGGGTAGTTCTCGTACATGTTGAGTGCGCGCGGGATACCCACGGTGCCGCGCGGGGCCTCGTCGGGGCTCAGGACCTCGCGGTTAAAGAGCAGCTCGTTTTTCTTTTTAAAGAGGTTAGGAGCCTCGGTTTTTTGCTTTTTGTGGCCGGCACCCTTCTCGCAGCGGTTACCGGTAATGAAGCGCCTGCCGCCGCCAAAGTCGTTGACGGTGAGCTGGCAGTTGTTGGAACAGCGACCGCAGCGGACATGCTTTTGCGTCACGGTGAGGTGCGCGATGTCCTCGGCCGAAAGGATGGTCGAAGTGCCGTCGGCGCCGGCGCGATCGCGGGCGAGCAGGGCCGCACCGTAGGCGCCCATGCAGCCGGCGATGTCGGGGCGCACGGCATGCACGCCGGTGAGCTGCTCAAACGCGCGCAGCGTGGCATCGGACATAAAGGTGCCGCCCTGGACGATCACCTGACTGCCGATCTCCTTGGGGTCGCGCAGCTTAATGACCTTGAACAGGGCATTCTTGATGACGGAATAGGACAGGCCGGCCGCGATGTCGCCCACCGTGGCGCCTTCTTTTTGCGCCTGCTTGACGCGCGAGTTCATAAAGACTGTGCAGCGGCTGCCCAGGTCGACGGGGGCCTTAGCATGGATGGCGGCATCGGCGAACGCGCGCACGTCCATGTTCATAGAGACGGCGAAACTCTCGATAAAGCTACCGCAACCCGACGAGCAGGCCTCGTTGAGCATGATGTGCTCGATGACGCCGTCCTTGACGCGCAGGCACTTCATGTCCTGGCCGCCAATGTCCAGAATGAACTCGACGCCGGGCAGGAACGCCTTGGCGCCGCGCAGGTGCGCGACGGTCTCGATCTCGCCGGAATCGGCCTTGAGAGCCTCGATGAGCAGCGCCTCGCCGTAGCCCGTGGTGGTCACGTGGCCGATGGTGCAGCCCGCGGGGATGTGGTTGTAGAAATCGGCCATGATGACCTTGGCCGTGCCCAGGATGTCGCCGTTGTTGTTGCCGTACCAGGTGTGCAGCAGCTGACCGTCCTCGCCCACGAGTGCGGCCTTCATGGTGGTGGAACCGGCGTCGATGCCGATGAACACGCGGCCGGTGTAGCCATCGAGTTTGCCCCTGGGGACGACCTCGGTGTCGTGGCGACCCTTGAACTCGGCAAAGTCCTCGTCGGTGGCAAAGAGCGGGTCCAGGCGCTCGACCTCGGCGCCCTGCGTGTCACCCAGGGCATCGATGGCCTCGATGAGCTGCGGGAACGTGCTGAGCTTGCTGGACTCGTGCGCCATGGCGGCACCGCTCGCCACAAACAGGTGGGCATTTTGGGGCACGATACGGTGCTCCTCGTCCAGGTTGAGCGTGAGGTAGAAGCGGTGGCGCAGCTCGGAGAGATACTGCAGCGGGCCGCCCAGGAAGGCGACGTTGCCGCGGATGGGGCGGCCGCACGCCAGGCCCGAGATGGTCTGGGTCACGACGGCCTGGAAGATGGAGGCAGCCACGTCCTCGGGGCGGGCACCTTCGTTGAGCAGCGGCTGCACGTCGGTCTTGGCAAAAACGCCGCAGCGGCTGGCGATGGGATAGATGGTGGTGGCGTTGGCCGCGAGCTTGTTGAGGCCGCTCGCGTCGGTGTGCAGCAGGGTTGCCATCTGATCGATGAACGCGCCCGTGCCGCCGGCGCAGGTGCCGTTCATGCGCTGCTCGATGCCGTTATCGAAGTAGATGATCTTGGCGTCCTCGCCGCCCAGCTCGATGGCGACATCGGTGGCCGGGATAAGGGTCTCGACGGCGCGTTTGCTGGCGATGACCTCCTGGACAAACTCCAGGTCGAGCCACTGGGACAGCAGCAGGCCGCCCGAGCCGGTAATGGCGCAGGTCATTTGGGCAGCCGGCAGCACGGTCGCGGCACCCTCGAACAGGTCGCGGGCGCAGGCACGGACGTCGGTGTGATGGCGCTGGTACTTGGCGTAGACGATCTGGTTGTCGTCGTTGAGCACGGCGAGCTTAACGGTGGTGGAGCCCACGTCGATGCCCAGGTGCAGGTTGCCACGAGCGTTCTCGGGGTTGAAGATTGCACCTTCGGGGGCGTGGGCGGCGGCTACGGGCTCAGCGGCGGTAGCGGGCTCACCAGTGACGGACGCCTCCCCTGCCGCGTTCTTGGCATCGGCAACTGCCTCGGCAACTTTCTCGGCTGCCGCGGTCGCGGCCTTCTGCGCAGCGTCCACCACGGCGGGCGCGGCCTCGCGTGCGGCAGCAACCATGCGGTCCTTGATGCCCTCGACGAGTTTGCTCATTGTCTCTCCTCTTAGTTGTTGGACTCGACGGTTGCGGCGGTGTCGACCGCGTCCTCGAGCTGCAAATTCAAAAGCTTCATGCCGTATTCCGGCACGTTGATATCGATGGGTTGGCCATACAGGTCGCCGGGGCGCACAAAGGCGATAACCGTCATAATGCGCGCCATGGCCTCGGGCGATTCGGTGAGCCCACGCTCAAACCAGCGCTGAATCATGCCGACCTCGGCGCTCACGACGTAGGTGACGTAGTAGTCAAAGAACGTGCCCAGCGCCAGGCCCAAAATGCCCGTCTGCGCACGCGGCACCACAGCCTCACGCGCGGTGTCGATAATCCTTTTAATAAAGGCCTGGTCGCCGCCCGGACCCAGCAGCGCACCGATTAAGTCGCGGTTGGCCGCAAGATAACGCAGCAGCTCAACCGAACCGGGCGCCGGCTCGAGCTCGTCAATGTTACGGTAAAGATCGGGCAGCTGAGCTGAGGTGATGAGCTCAATGCGCTCACGGATCTCGGCCAGCAAGCCGTCCTCGATTTGATTGATAAAGTCGGGAATATCGCGATAGTGCGAATAGAACGTGCGGCGCGTAAGGCCAGCACGCTCGGTGAGCGACGCGACATTAATGCGCGAAAGGTCGCCGCTTTCGGCAAGCTCGCTGGCAAGTGCCTGGCGAAGGGCACGCTGCGAGCGAAGGGACCGGCGATCGCATTTCTCGAGCTGGGACAAGCGTCCTCCTTGTTACTCAGCCTGTGCGCTATTGCACAGTGCGAGTATTATTGCACACCGTGTGTATCAACACGTAAAGGCAATATTTGGGTTGTGACAAAGGGACAGTTCCCTTGTCACGTTCAGCGACCGCCTGGGTCGTGTCGATTGTGCCCGGCTTTTGAAGCGACATTGCCGATTGTTCAAAATGTCATTCGTGGGTAGAATGGTGTCGACGGCAGCCCAAGTTCTGGAAAGCTGGGCAGCGCCGTTGCTTGTTTTAGGGGGTCAACGCCTTAACGGCGGCGACCCCTCTTACGTTGCTTCGAACGTTGCTTGAGTGCCTCGGAAAGTCCGATAAGCGTCGTGAGGAGCGAGACCACAGCGGTCAGGAGCTTCACGAAATCAATCAAATCGGTCATGGGCATCACCTCCCATCAAATGGAGAGCGCTGCCCGGCACATGGAACTGCCGCCAACAGCAACAATTCTATCAAAGCGCAGTTAAATATGCGAATATATGTTCGTGTTTAAAGAAGCTAATCCTCACTGTGACAAAGGGACAGTCCCTTTGTCACATTATTCGATGACGGTGCGGGAGTTTTGCTTGCGCATGGTGGCGAGCATGTGTTTGGGGACGGCGTGGACCATGCAACTGCCGATAGTTGCGCTCGCGGCGGCCTTAGCTGCATTGCTGCCGTTTTTGGTCGCGTAGCTGTGGCGGAAACGCCTCAGCATAGCAATGTCGTTGCCGCCGTCGCCGTAGACAGCGACCTCGTCCTCGGCAATACCGTAGTAGCCCGCCAGCCAGGCCACACCCTCGCCCTTGTTGCACGCCACGTCCGTGATCTCGAACATCACCGGATCGAACGGCGCGTTGACCACGCGGTCCGATCGCTCGGCAAGATACGACTTAAGGTCACGCTCCAGCTCGGGCGAGGTCACGCGACAATTGATCTTGCATACATCGTGACGCAAGATATCGCCGATCGACTGGTCGAAATACTGTTCCTCGTGATAGCCGCCACGCGCACGCATGCCGCGCATCACAATACGCTTGATGGGGCTGTCCTTTTTAAAGCCCGCCTGATGCATCTCGAACGATCCACTCGAAAACATGCCATCGGGCGTGGAGCAGTCAAAGCAAATGTCCGGGAACGCCTTGAGCAGCTCCTCGGTAACCTGCGGGTCGATGGTCCAGGTCTTGAGCACCTCGCCATGCCTGTCGCGCACGATGGACCCATTGGAGCAGCAGGCGTCAAGCGCCAGGCCCGTAAAGCCATGCTCGCCGATCGGCAACGTCGAGCGTCCAGTCGCGGGAACCACATGCAGGCCAGCCTCAGTCAGCTCGCGAATGGCGCGGCGGATAGTCCTATCTGCCTCGTGCAGGGCGTTAAGCAGCGTTCCGTCTAAGTCACTCGCGAACATCTTGATCATGGGCATGTCTCTCCTTCGTCTGCACGTTATTTTAGACGAAAGAGAGGCATGCCCATGCAAGAGTGTTCCAACGCGCCAGGACATTCGCTTCCGCAAAGCAACGGTGCCCCAGCGCGTTAAGACAATCGCCACATGCGACTTTTCAGCCGATAAAACAGCGCCGTCGTCAACGTCAGCACCGCCAACATGCCTGCGAATACAATCGCCGGTGTCCATCGATCATATGCGAGCCCGTAAACCAATTGGCCAATAGGCGTTGCACAGGAAAGGACCATGTAAACGACCGAAAGCACTTTTCCGCAGAGCTCAGTCGGCGCTGCCCGCTGAACAAACGCGGTAATTTCAACCGACGCAATGCTTGCCCACACCATGACCCATGCCGAACCAACCGCAAACACGGTGAACACGCATACATCTACGCCGAACAGCAGCGTAACAATAATCGGCGCGACTCCAAAACAGATCATCGCAACATATCGACATATGCCATTGAAAGAAAAACGATGCGGCCAAATGCCGACCAAGCCACTGCCGGCAAGACCACCCAAGCCCATAGCCACCTCAACTATCCCAACGCAGGACGATTGCATGCCGAGATGCTTTGTAACAATAATGGGAGCGCCAATCGTTAGCCCAACCAACGCAAAGTTCAAAACAGCCGCAAGCAAAATCACAGCGACCAATGATGCATTTTGCAACAGATACCGAATCGACTCCCAAAAATCGTTTCGGCATGTCGTACGAGTCGCGCCGTCTCCCATCGTTTCAGATGAGGCATTTTGTTTGAGTGCGACCCCAAACAAGAGAGCTGAAATCGCAAACGACACCGACGCGGTTGCGCAAAGAGCATCGATGCCAAAGCACCCATAGACTGCCGTCCCGACCACAGGGCCCAAGATATTGCTCACCATGGTCATCTGCGAAACCAATGCAGTGGCCCGCTCAACCTTCTCTTCACCCGCCATGCGCACTGTCTCAATTTGGAGCATTGGCTTTAGCAGCGATTGAACGCCATATTGAACACAAAGTATCGCTACTACGACGACCGCAAGAGGCAATGAGTGCTTCATGGGGATAGACAGCAGTGATGCAGTCATCAGAGCAATGCCGAGGGCCATGAGGACCTCGCGATGTCTTCCCCTATCCGCCAAGATTCCGCCAGCCGGAGTCGCGAGCACACCTGGTATGAACGCCGTCGCCACGACAGTGCCATATAACGTTGACGATCCGCTGCAATCGAACAAATATAGCGGATACGCAAAGCACAGCGCCGACAGCATCGAATACGTGCACAGCTGCGCAACCAGAAGTTCCGCGAGCCTGATTGACCGCACTGTTTTTGATTTCAACGAGACGCTGACGTCTCTCAGCCCAGCCATAAGTTCGCTCTCTATACATACCGATAGTATGTATTTATTGACTTGAAAAGGGCAGCCGGAGCTGCCCTCACAAATCAATTACATACCGTTGGTATCTATATTACCACCCGGCACGGTCCCATACGTCCCAAATTCGTGCCGTTGTCTGGAGCACTTTCTCGCCCAAATCGAGTCCCACCGCAGAGGCCATCTGCGCCAAACATTGTGCACGAGCGAGCATTCGCTCCTTGGGCTCAAGCGGACGAAACAGTGGCAGCAGCCAAAGATTCGCCAGCAACGATACGGCCTCTGCCGCTTCGCGCGGGCATTCGCACGCAATGGATCCGTCGGCGATGCCCTCCTCGATCACCGGCAAGAGATAGCCATCGGCAGACTCGTTAAACGAGCCCTGGTACTGCATCGCCAGAAGACGCGAGCTTTTTACCGGATCTGCTGCAGGACGCATACGTGCCCATAGCTCAATTTGCGGAACAACGGACTCGGGAGCGTAAAGCCTTTTTAGCTTTTGGGCGCCGGTCATATTACCGACGCCAAGCATCGAGCGGCGGTGCTCAACAATCGGAGTCATCGCCCGATCAAACGCGGCGTTGAAAATCTCTTCTTTACTCTTGAAGTGATGATAAACAGCACCCTTGGTCATGCCATCGAGACGGTCAACGATATCTTGAATGCTCGTCCCCTCATAACCCTGTGCACAGAATAGCTCCTGTGCCGCGTCGAGAATCTTCGCGACCGTCTCCTCGGGATATTTATTGCGACCCATAATCCGTCCATCCGCAACGCAAGCCTTATGCCTCATTGCAGTATTTTAACGTTGCGGATGGCAGACGGTCGATTCTACACCGCGGCCGGGCCGTGTTCGCCGGTGCGGATGCGGATGACTTCCTCGACCGGCTCGACCCAAATCTTGCCGTCGCCGACGGCACCGGTGCGAGCTGCGTTGCAGATGATCTCAACGATACCGTCGACATGCTCGTCGGCGCAGATGAGGGTGAACTGCACCTTAGGGATCGTGTTGACAAGCAACTCGTTGCCGCGCACGTATTCCTTCCAGCCATGCTGCGCGCCGCAGCCCTGCACCTGGTTGATGGTCATGCCGCGAACATCGGCAGCAAACAGCGCGTCTTTGAGAACCTCAAGTTTTTCCTGACGGACGATCGCCGTGATCTTCTTCATAGTGAATTCCTCTCTTTAAGAGTTGGTCTGACAGAACGTTTGAAACTGTTAGTCCAGACCACTAAACGAAGGATAGGCGCTCTCACCGTGCTGGCTCGCATCCAAGCCCAGTGCCTCGTCGGCCTCGTCCACGCGCAGGCTACCGTGGAACAGCGCCTTGACCACCGCGGCGATCAACAAATCGAGCACCAGCACAATAGCGACCGTCACCACAATGCCCAGGATTTGCGAGATGAGCAGCGACATGTCACCCGTGTAGAACAGGCCGCCCTTACCGGTCCACGAAAGCTCCGGCACGCAGGACAGGCCCGTGAGCACGCCGCCCAAGATGCCGCCGATACCATGGCAGCCAAACGCGTCGAGCGCATCGTCGTAGCCGAACTTGGTCTTGAGATGGCTGATGGCCAGGTAACAGACGGGAGAGACGATCAGGCCCATGACCAGCGCCGCCCACGGCTCGACAAAGCCCGCGCCCGGCGTGACCACCACAAGGCCCGCAACCAGACCGGTGCTGGCGCCCACCAGCGTGGGACGACCGGTGTGCACGCGCTCGACGGCAAGCCACGAGACCATGCCCGCCGCGCTGGCCGTCACGGTGTTGAGGATGGCGAGCGCCGCCACGGCGTCGGCCTTAAACTCGCTGCCGCCGTTAAATCCAAACCAGCCAAACCAAAGCAGGCCGGCGCCCAGTGCTACAAACGGCACGTTATGCGGACGATAGCTCACCATGCCAAAGCCGCGACGACGGCCGAGCATTAAGCAGAGAATCAGGCCCGTAAGACCGGACGAAATGTGCACCACGTCGCCGCCGGCAAAGTCGAGCGCTCCGATGATGTCGCCGATAAAGGAGCCATCGCCGCCCCAAACCATGTGGGCGAGCGGCGCGTAAACCACGAGCAGCCAAATGCCCAGGAAAGCCGTCATGGCACCAAACTTAACGCGGCCTGCCAGACTGCCCGTAACGATAGCGGCAGTGATCATGGCAAACGCCATCTGGAAGGCGATGTTGATGATCTGAGGGTAGACGGCACCATCCGCAGCATTGCCCTCGGCCGCCTGCAGCACCTGGTTGAGCACCGGCAGGCACAGCAGCTGGTCAAGGCCTCCAATAAACGGACTGGAGCCGTCGCCACCGTAGGCCAGCGACCAGCCGGCAACAATCCACAGCACACCAACCAGGCCAATGGCGCCAAAGCACATAAGCATGGTGTTGATGACATTTTTGCGCCTGGACAGGCCGCCATAGAAAAACGCCAGACCCGGTGTCATTAAAAACACGAGCATGGTGCAGATGAGCATAAACGTTGTCGATCCCGTATCGTACATTCGCTCCCCCTTGGTCGCATGAACGTTGTCGGCGCTCATGATGCGGCCGAGGGCCAACTGGTGTAGACCAGATACGGCGTTGTTAAACGCTGCGTTGTCGAATGGAAACGGTGCCGCAATCTTGGAAACGGCACGGCAACGGGCGCGAAACGAACGGGAAACGTGCGAACGAGAAGGGCGCGCTTGGCTCCGCTTTGGCTAGCGCCGGAACAGCTCGCGGGCTCGGTCGCGGAGGTCGGTAGCTCGGATGACGCCCTCGTAACGATTGATGCGCAGACGCGGGAAGGCGTTAAAGAAGCGTAGGTCGCGGCGGCTGAGTGACACGCTCGGCACCGGGCGGCTCATGCGCTTGCCGGCAAGGCGACGACCGAGCGACGGACGCGGCATGCTCGGCGCGGCATCGGCCACGCGACGGGCAGCGAGCGCCAGGCCGCGAGCACCATCCGAAATAAACGTCGGCATCGAAGCCTTCTCGCGCAGGGCATCGAGCGCCGCGTCGCCCAGCTCGGCCAGCCAAGCGTTAACGGCGCGACCGCGGATATGCGTCTGCGCCACCGAGTCGATCGCCGAATCGGGAATACGTTCGAGCATAGAGTCGGAGGCATCGGCAAGCGACTCATTGATGCGGTCGGCAAGGTCGGCACGCACACGCTCCAGCTGATCGGACAGACGCCGCCAGCTCGCCAACGAGCACGCCGCGTCGACCATCATCGCGACCGCAACGATAAAGGCGGCCAAGCGCACGATAAGCACCGGCAGATGGCCAAGCAGCCCCAGCAATGCCGGCTCCACTAAACGGCAAATACACAACGCACCCAAGCCAAACGCGCAGACCCAGTACAGGCAGATGCGTCCGTGCAGGTTAAACGGCAGATGCGAGTAATCCCAAAACCGGGCACCCGTCGTTTTTTCCAACAGCACGCCCACGCTATATTCGATCACGCTGCATACAAGCGCCGCGGCGACAAACTGGCTCGAGGCATCCGGAATCCCGCGCAGCAAAAGCCAGCAGGCTATGCCGCCCGCACCATAGATGGGGCAGCACGGCCCCAGCAAAAAGCCACTGTTGGCAAATCGTCCGTGGTTGAGCATGGCGCAGACTGTCGACTCCCACACCCAGCCGCAAAAACCGTAGAAGGCAAACGAGAGTACCAGCGCCGAGAGCGGACAGGCGGCAAGCGTCGCGCCGTCAAATGCCATGTCGATCGCGGTTCCCACCGTCTACTCACTCCTCTTTTCGTTCGATTCTTTGCTCGAGCCGTCACTCGGGCCCTCGTTCAAATCGTTCGCGCCGCCTTTGCGCCGCAGACGACCGGCAACCGTCTCGCGCAGCGCGCACCATTTATCTGCCAGACACACAATCCATGCCTCACGACACGTCGGCGGCACCGGTACCAGCGGAAACATATGGCGCGCGATGATATTCCGCTCGCGCGACGTCAGCTCAAAATCTTCCTCCGCACGCGCCAGGGCAAAAAACGGGTGACGAAAGCCATGCAGCCGATGGCTTGGGTCGGGATCGTGCCAGTCATAGAGAAAGTAATCGTGCAGCAGGGCCCCGCGCAGCAGCGAGGCGCGGTCGACCGAAATGCCAGCACGGCCCAAGCGCTCGGCAAAGGACAGACTTGCCTGCGCCACCGAGGTCACATGCGCATAGACCGTCACGTCGCCATGCTGGATAAACTCGTGCGTCAGGTCCAAGCGGCCCGCCTGGGCAAGCTGACGGGCGGCATCGTCGACCTCGCGCGCGATTTTCTCGGCACGAATGGTATCGGACATGCGGCCTCCTTCCGGCGGCGCTCGGCGGCAAGCCGCAGCCTGCACGCAATGAATAAAATCATCATCGAATTTACCAGTATGGCATCGGACAAAACGTTTTGCCCCACCAGTTGGCGAATTACCGCGCCGCCGTCACATATCAAACGCCAAAATGTGCGAGACTGTCTTGTGCAATTGTGCCGGCCGAGGGAGTGCCGGCGCACGATTCGCATGGAGTAACCCACAACGATGCTGCTTACGCAAACGACAACGCCCGAGGACGTCAAGGCTCTCGATCGCGCCGAGCTTCCGCTGCTCTGCGGCGAGATCCGCCACGCCATCCTCGAAAGCTCCGCCGCCGTCGGCGGGCACGTTGCCCCCAACCTGGGCGTCGTTGAGCTTACGGTTGCGCTCCATCGCGTGTTTAACTCCCCCACCGACAAAATTGTCTTTGACGTGTCGCACCAGACCTATGCCCACAAGGCGCTGACTGGGCGCGCGTACACTTATATCGACCCGGCACGCTACGGCGAGGCCTCTGGCTTTGCCAATCCCGACGAGTCCGAACACGACCTGTTCGCCATGGGCCACACCTCTACATCGGTGAGCCTGGGCTGCGGCTTAGCACACGCCCGCGATCTGGCGGGCGACAGCTACAACGTCATTACCATCATTGGCGACGGTTCGCTTTCGGGCGGTCTGGCGTTTGAGGGCTTTAACAATGCCGCCGAGCTCGACAGCAACCTGATCATCATCGTCAACGATAACGACCAGTCCATTGCCGAGAACCGTGGCGGCCTGTATCGCAATCTGGCCGAGCTGCGCGCCAGCAACGGCACCTGTGAGCGCAATGTTTTCCGCGCGATGGGGCTCGACTACCGCTATCTGGACGCCGGTAACGACGTGTTGGCCCTAGTCGACGCGCTGCAGGAACTACGCAATATCGATCATCCCATCGTGCTGCACGTCTCCACCGCCAAGGGCAAGGGCTTTGAGCCAGCCCAGAGTGACCCCGAGCGCTGGCATCACGTGGGTCCGTTTGACATGGCGACTGGGCGCAAGCTCTGCCCGGGCCATCCGAGCGAGCCTGCGCCGCGCACCTATGCCGACATTACGGGCGAGGCGCTCAGCGCCGCCATCGAGCGCGATCCGCAAGTCGTGGGCATCACGGCCGCCACGCCCTACATCATGGGCTTTACACCCGAGCTTCGCGCCGCGGCAGGCAAGCAGTTTGTCGACGTGGGCATTGCCGAGGAGCACGCCGTGACCTTTGCCACCGCGCTTGCGCGCTCGGGCGCTAAGCCGGTCTTTGGCGTGTACGGTACGTTTTTGCAGCGCGCCTACGACGAGCTGTGGCACGACCTGTGCCTCAACGATGTCCCCGCAACCATCTTGGTGTTTGGCGCGTCGATCTTTGGCACCACATCCGAGACGCATCTTTCGTTCTTTGATATTTCTATGCTGGGCGCTCTCCCCAATATGCGTTACCTGGCGCCTTCCTGCATGGAGGAATACCTATCCATGCTGAGCTGGTCGCTCGACCACCGCGAGCATCCCGTAGCGATCCGTGTGCCGGGCATTGGCCTGGTAAGCCGCCCCGACTTGGCGCCTGCCGAGGGCGACGATTACGGCGTCGCGCGCTACAACGTCGTGCGCCAGGGCCGCGACGTTGCCGTGCTCGCGCTCGGCGATTTCTTTGAGCTGGGCGAGTGCGTGGCAAACCGTCTGACTGCCGAGTACGGCATCGAGGCCACGCTCGTCAACCCGCGCTTTGCAACCGAGCTCGACCGCGAGTTCCTCGACAGCCTTGCCGTCGAGCATCGCGTTGTCGTCACCCTCGAGGACGGTATCTTGGACGGCGGCTGGGGCGAGCGCGTGGCATGTTATCTGGCATGCACGCCGTTGCGCACGCGCACCTTCGGCATCGCCAAGGGCTTCCCCGACCGCTACGACCCCAACGAGCTGCTCGCTCAGAACGGCATGACGGCCGAAAACATGGCCGCCGAAGCCGTAAGGCTACTCAACGAGTAAGAAAACCTCCGCAAGGGAAGCATCCCTGCGGAGGTTTTTATTTTCGCGGCGCGATTATCTCAATCTGTAACATCTAGGGCCCGAATTCCCGTCTAACTGTTACAGATCTAGATAAGACGTCTTAGTCCCAAACCTTTGTCTCGATCTGTAACAGATAGAGACCTTTTGGCCGTCTACCTGTTACAGATCGAGACATTCGAATTCCCCTGAAGAGAAAATCTCAATCTGTAACAGTTACTCGGCAAAAATGGCTGCAGATGTTACAGATCGAGACATAACAGCAAGGCATGCCGCTGCATCGGCCAGAACCACCACAAAGGTGCCTGTCCCTTTTTGGTAGGAAGAATTACCCATAAGGTAAGTATGTTTCTGAGTTATTTCGTGTTGACCCATCTGAGCGGGATAGGGTATAACTCTACTCAACCGCTAGGGATTTTATTGAGAAAGGTGTTCTACCATGAGCAAGAACCTCTCCCAGCAGGTCGTTCTCGACCGCCGCGGCTTCGTTGCCGCCAGCTTCGCAACCGTCGCCGGCCTTGGTCTTGCCGGCTGCTCTGACACCAGCGCCGAGGCCGACAAGGGCTCCGCCGCCTCCTCCAAGAGCTCCGAGGATACCGAGGCTTCCACCACGCTCGACGCTAAGGCATTCGACAAGCTCGTCGACAACGGCCCCAAGGCCGATGACGATGCCATCGCCGCCAGCACCTGGGCCACGGCCGTCAAGGACGCCGGCGTCTTTAAGATCGGTGGCGTTCAGACCTCCACGCTCTTCTCCCTCCTCAACGAGAAGGACGGTCAGACCCGCGGCTTCGACGCCGGCATCGCACAGCTCCTGTCCAACTACATTCTGGGCGAGAACAAGGTCGAGATCACCCAGGTGACCTCGGACACGCGCGAGTCCGTCCTGCAGAACGGCCAGGTCGACGCCGTCTTTGCCACCTACACCATCACTGACGATCGCAAGAAGCTCGTCTCCTTTGCCGGTCCCTATTACTACACGCAGCAGGCCATCCTGGTGCTCGCCGACAACGACGACATCAAGAGCGTCGACGACCTGGCCGACAAGAACGTCGCCGTCCAGTCCGGGTCCAACGGCCCTGCCATCCTGGAGGAGCTCGCTCCCAAGGCCAGCCAGCAGGAGTTCAAGACCGACGAGGAGGCCCGCCAGGCACTCCAGCAGGGTCGCGTTGACGCCTACGTCATCGACAACAACATGCAGCAGAGCGCCCTAGTCCGCGAGCCCGGTAAGTATAAGATCGCCGGCAAGCCCTTCGGCAGCAAGGAGCCCTATGGCATCGGCCTGCCGCTCGATTCCGACGGCGTCGCCTTTGTCAACGACTTCCTTAAGAAGATCGAGGACGACGGCACCTGGACCGAGCTGTGGCAGATCTGCATCGGCGACCGCACGGGTGACACCAATGTTCCCGAGCTGCCCGATATCGGCGCCTAGGCAACGCGCCTAGTAACGGCCGCAACGAAACCATACGGAAACGCACGGTGCGCTTTATTGCGCTAAACTGTTTCTTCACTGAGTTGTCGGGGCTTCCGTACACACGGGAGCCCCTTTCCTTATCGGCGGGAGGTCCGCATGAGTCTCTCCGAGCTCTGGTCGCTCTATGGCCAGAACTATATCGACGCGCTGCTCGCAACCTGGGGCATGACGCTTGAGTCGTTTGCCATCGCCATGGTGCTGGCCGTCGCCGTCACCGTGATGCGCGTGTCGCCGCTCAAGCCGCTGCGCGTCTTTGGCGACCTGTATGTCCAGGTCTTCCGTAACATCCCCGGCATCGCGCTACTCATCATCGTCGTCTATGCGCTGCCGCCGCTCAAGGTCGTCCTGCCCTACCGCACCTGCGTCATCGTCGCCACAGTGCTCTTGGGTTCTGCCTTTGGCTCCGAGAACTTTATGAGCGGCATCAACACCGTCGGTGTCGGCCAGGTGGAAGCCGCCCGCTCGCTGGGCATGAGCTTCAGCCGTATCCTCGCCAAGATCGTGATTCCGCAGGCGCTGCGCTCGAGCGTGCTGCCCATGACCAACCTCTTTATCGCCGTCATGCTCACCACCGCGCTCGGCAGTCAGGTACCGCTTAAACCGCAGGAGCTCACCGGCGTAGTGAGCTACATCAACACTCGCTCGCTCGGCGGCGTCGCCGCGTTCTTTATCTCGGCGCTCGGCTACCTGGGCACGGCCTTTGTGGTGAGCCACATTGGCAACTACATCGATAAGAAGGTGAGGATCCTCCGATGAGCAAACATTCCTCCCCTGCACTTACCATGCGCGATGCGCTCTACGAGGCTCCCGGCCCCAAGATGCGCGCCAAGATTCGCGTCGGCACCGCCATCTCACTTGTTGCCGTGGCCGCGCTCATCGCTCTGTTACTGCAGCGCTTTTACGTGACCGGCCAGCTTTCGGTCCATTACTGGTACTTCTTTACGCACCTCAGCACCTGGAAATTCCTGCTTGCCGGTTTTGAGGGCACCGTTAAAGTCGCACTCACCGCCGGCGCCATCGCGCTGGTACTGGGCTTAGCCCTCATGCTCGGCCGTACCAGCGACATCAAGCCGCTGCAGCTGGTCTGCCGCGTGCTCACCGATTTCTTCCGTGGCGTGCCGAGCCTGCTGTTCATCTACTTCTTCTTTTTGGTGCTGCCCCAGTACAAGATCGCGCTGCCGTCGTTTTGGATGCTCACGCTTCCCGTCGCGCTCGCCGCCGCCGGCGTGCTGGCCGAGATCTTCCGCGCCGGCGTCAATGCCGTGCCGCGCGGCCAGGTCGAGGCCGCCCAGGCGCTCGGTCTCTCCAAGGCTAAAATCACCTTTAAAATCGTGCTGCCGCAGGCCATTCGGTTTATCATTCCGTCGTTGATTTCGCAGCTTGTAGTCGTAGTCAAAGACACCACCGTCGCCTACGTGGTGAGCTACCCCGACCTTATGCAAAACGCCCGCGTGCTCATTACCAACTACGACGCCCTCGTGTCGGTCTACCTGGTGATCGCGGTCATCTATATCCTCATCAACGTCGCAATCAACAAGGCCGCTGTCTACGTTTCGCACAAGACCGGCGCGACCATCATTCGCTAACGATTTACCATTTCGAGTCATAAGGAGCCGAGCACCATGGCACAGAGCACTTCTTCCACCGGCAATCAGCCGCTGATTGAGCTCAAGCACGTCGATAAGCACTATGGCGATCTGCACGTCCTCAACGACATTAATCTCTCGGTCGATCGCGGCGAGGTTGTCGTCGTGATCGGCCCCTCGGGCTCGGGCAAATCGACCATGTGCCGCACCATCAACCGCTTGGAGACCATCGACTCGGGCGAAATTCTCATCGAGGGCGAGCCCCTGCCGCAGGAAGGCAAGGATCTTGCCCGCATGCGTGCCGAGCTGGGCATGGTGTTTCAGCAGTTCAACCTGTTCGCGCATATGACCGTGTTGCAGAACGTCATGCTGGGACCGGTCGATGTGCTGGGCGTCTCCAAGGACGAGGCCCGCGAGCGCGCCATGGATCTGTTGAGCCGCGCGGGCGTTGCCGAGCAGGCCGACAAGGTGCCCGCACAGCTCTCGGGCGGCCAGCAGCAGCGCGTGGCCATCGCCCGCTCGCTCGCCATGCAGCCCAAGGCCATGCTCTTCGACGAGCCCACAAGCGCCCTTGACCCCGAGATGATTAACGAGGTGCTCGAGGTCATGGTCCGTCTGGCCCAGCAGGGCATGACGATGATCGTGATTACGCACGAGATGAACTTTGCCCGTCGCGTGGCCGACCGTGTCGTGTTTATGGCAGACGGTCAGATCGTGGAGACCGGCACACCCGACGGGTTCTTCGACCACCCCCAGACCAAGCGCGCCCAAGACTTCCTCAACTCCATCAAGGGCCACTAGCCCAGTTGCCATATCTGCTCGCCATGACCATCCAAACTCGAAAGCAACACCTATGATCGGAACTCGCACTTCATCGCCCTACACCCCACATGTCGACGTCGATCCCGCCGACCGCCCGCTCATCCTCGTCGCGCCGCGCTGGGAAGAGGCGAAGCCGTTTTTAAGCGAGACGCTCTCCCCCAACGAGGAAATCGCAAGTGTCTTTGTCGATGCCATCCTTGCCGCCGGCGGCCTGCCGCTGCAGATGTCCATCACCGAGGACATTGAGGTCATCCGCCATTACGTCGATATCGCCGACGGTATCGCTATTCCCGGCGGCCCGGATGTCAACCCCAAACGCTGGGGCGATGATCGACCCTACGACCCCACCCTCTGCTGCGAGATCCGCGATAGCTTTGAGTTTAAGCTGGTCGGCGAGGTGCTCCGCGCCAAAAAGCCGCTCTTTACCACCTGCCGTGGCACGCAGTTGCTCAACGTCGCCACTGGCGGCACCCTGTGCATGGACGTGCCGAGCCTGGGCGCTCGCGAGGGCCGCACGCAGTGGCGCCATACCCACGTGCTCAACGACCCCGTGCATCCCGTCGAGGTCGTGCCGAGCTCGCTGCTCGACCGCGCGGTTGGCGGACACAGGCTGATCCAAACCAACTCCGCACACCACTGCTGCGTCGATCGTCTGGGTAAGAGCACGCGTTTGGTCGCCAAGGCAACCGACGGCGTTCCCGAGTGCATCGAGGTCGAAGGCCAGCCATTCTGCTTGGGCGTGCAATGGCACCCTGAGTATACGTGGAAGACGCTCGAGACCGACTTTAACCTGTGGAAGTCGTTTGTCGAGGCAGCGGCAAAGGTTAAGCAGGCCCGTTAGCTCGCAAGCTACACAAGTTAAAGCCTCCTAAGCCAGGGGGGGGCGGACACCAGCCACGGTGCCCGCCCCCCCTGTATTTGATACGCTCGGTATGTTTATCCCTCACAAACAATCAAAGAAATCTCGACCGCAATCGGTCGACGGTAAAGCAGATGGTAAAAACGCTTGCTACGTTTATTAGGCAGTCAATTAAAATCGAGATGCATTGACCATTCCCCAACGGGGTCACGCCGCAAATCCACATGAGCATCGAGGCTGGAAGCGGAAGCATGGAATTGACCCCGAGCTGTATGTAGATCGCTACAACGTTGACAAGCAACAGCATGCCAATCGGACCGAAGCCGGACCCAAAATAGGAAACAACGATTACGCAAGAAACCACGTATGCAAGGCAGGCGGCGGCAGCAAGAACAAGTCGATAGCAAAATACATGCAGGTTGAAATACTGCTGAGCATCCAAAACGATCGCGCAGTTAAGACAGTACAAAACGACACTCGTCAGGATAAACGCGCCCAAAAGGGCAAAAGAAGATAGCACCACTCGCGCAACGATAGCGCACACACGCTTCCCTCCCCGAGCCTCCGACAACCCCCACGGTTCCTCGACAAAGCCCGAACTGACAAAGCGCGGCACAATGCAAGCCGCGATGAACGGAAAGAACAATGCATGGGCCAACGGGGCTACGTTGAACAGCAGACCGCGAAAAACCTCTGCATTGCCAAACAGAAGGACATCCTCCGCCGATAGCCGAAGCGTCGGGTCTGGGAAAAAACCCAAGAAACTGTTCTCACGGAGGCTACAGAACCACATCGGGAAAGAATTAAGCTGCAATATCACCATGTACGCATAAATTACCAGGATTAAGGCGTACGCCCATTTGCTCACATGCTTCAATTCTGACTGGAGAAGTCTTTTAA
Organism: uncultured Collinsella sp.; assembly: GCA_900542945.1. Taxonomy (GTDB): domain Bacteria; phylum Actinomycetota; class Coriobacteriia; order Coriobacteriales; family Coriobacteriaceae; genus Collinsella. The sequence goes on along the minus strand of UQPI01000022.1, from coordinate 14,568 downwards.
TCTGACGAGCCATTGAGCACACCCCCAGCGCGAAAGCTCAAGAGAGCGTAAATCAATACCGATAGACAGCTGGCTGCCACGCCATATCCCAGAAGCGTCAGCTGCCCCATATCGCTATACCCAAGGGCACATCCGACTCCAAGGTACGGCCCCGGAAGGAAGAAGATCCATCGCAAGGATGGTATAGGTGCCTGAAGGAAGGCTCCGTAGAGCGTCAAGCTCATGACAAATCCGATTATCACCACGGCCCCGCTCAATACAGCGCTGCCCGTTATCCGATAGATGGTCACCGTCTCCAGCGCAACCGATATCACCAATACGGCGTTGACTATCATTGCAGGCAAAAATACAGTTAGTATGTTGTGCGAGTAGTTATGCCCTCCACGTATTATGGCTATTGCAAAAAGAAGAAGGCAAAGCGCGCTATACGCTGCGCCAATTATTAAAGCAGACGAAAATGCATGGGCTAGAGCCCCATAAAAGCGGTTGAGACCTCTTGCCGAAGAAATTCGGTGCCCCTCTTTATAGCCATGCTCCTGTAAAAGCACCAAACAAACGATGAGTGGAACGAACAGGGATGTACCGGCAAAAGCGCTGCGCGCAAGGGACTCATCAGGCGCAGAAGGATCGATTGCATTCCAGAGGAAACCAATATCCTCCCCACAAACGCCATAGCCAAAGGCGAGCAACGTTGTTCCGTTTTTTAGAAAGATGCCGAAGAGAAGGCCGAACGCCAGCATAAGCGCAAGACCAAACTTCGCCGGAAATATCCTGTGCAAACGCATCATATCTGCCTTTATGGGATGGATCGCCCGCTTCATAGCGAGACCGCCTTCATCAAGCGCCTGTAATACTCTTTTAGGGACGACGCCTCATCCCTTATGACATCCATCGATTCCTTTTTCAGCAGTTCACCGTCATGAAGAAACACGCAACTTGTTGCAACCGATGCCAACTCATCCAAATCATGACTAGAGATGAGCATGGTCTTACCCTGCTCTCGATTCAATCGACCGATAAGGGCCCATATACTCTCGATGCCCAACGGATCCAATCCATTTGCCGGCTCATCGAAAATTAGTACGTCGGTGTCGCCCAATAAAGCCGTAGCTATATCCAGTCGCCGTTTCATTCCCAGAGAAAAACTGCTCACGCTCTTTTTCTCATCGACGTCCAGCCCGACCAGGCCCAAGACGCGAGGAACCTCACGTTTCTCATCGAGCCCCCATTCCGCACATCGGATCCGAAGATTCTCAGCCGCACTGAGGGATTGGTATGCTCCGCAGGAATCTGGCACATAGCCGACACGCGTCCGCATCAAGCTCAGCTCTTTTTTCGACTTGCCTCCAAAGAGCTCCACGCTCCCCGACGATGGCTCACAGATGCCAAGGACGATTTTAATAAGCGTGCTTTTGCCCGCCCCGTTTGCACCAACAAGGGCGCAAAGCTCAGACTGATCCACCTCGAAGGAAACGTCATGCAAAACGCGCCGTTTCCCGTAGCGCTTTGACACCCTTGATAGCCTTATCGTTGATGCGTTCATTGGCCTTCCGTTCCGCTTGATAGCAAAACCGCTCATATCGTTCCTTCTTTACTTTATCGTGTTCCATAGTTATTATTGTTTTTCGATAACTTATATTTGTCAAGATAATCTAAAAGAAAGAACCCGTGTTAGACACGGGTCCCTTCACGCTGATATTTCGTTTTAGTTGTTCGCCTTAAGCTACTCGTCGCTCAAATCGACAGCAAAGACTGATGTCGGAAGCGACGCCTCATTGCCTCCGCCATCCCGCATCTGCCTCACAACGTTTTTTGCACGCTCAACAATAAGCTCCTCAAGCTCTTTCTCACTCACGCGCTGAATAATATCTCCCGGTTGACAATCAAGCTCATCACAGATATCGAGGAGCGTCTTTAGGCGAATAGCTTTTATCTTTCCGTTTCTAAGCTTTGAAATATTAGCCGGAGTATGCCCCGTCGCCCGAATCAGATCAGAACTGGTCTTTCCGGTCTTAAGCAGCTGCGTCTCAAGCTCGATAATGAGATAGCTCATGCTTCCTCCTACACAAGCTCGTCAGACTGCTCCTGGAGCAGCGAGGCATAACTCCAGATCGCCGAGATAAACAAACAGACAACCGCGCCGATAAGCGACCCCGCATCAAAGGCAATGCCTTGGCAAATCTCAATAACGAAGGAATGAGGCACGATGTAAAGCTCCAGTCCGCCAATGGTGAGATTGACCGATCCATAGGCACCAACAAGCGAAACCGCGGCGTTAGCAGCAAAGGCAAGCGCGAGAACACGGATAAGCCGTACATGCGTCTTGGTAAAGGGCGAGACGCCCCGCGAGATGTTACGGCTGATCCCGCACAAAACGACAAGCGAAATACCCACGACGAGTGCCAGGCACAGTCCGCTTGGGATAACGATGCACCCGCCATTGAGAAGCGTCACGACACCGAAAGAATCAACAGAAGCACCGTTTGCAACCGCATACCAGATCACGTAAACAACCAACGCGGCAAAAGCAACGAGCATCCCTGCAAAAACGGCTGCCATGCAAAAACCAAGCTTCCTGATATTTTCGCCCGCCTTGGCCATACGCTGAACGCTGTTGGACATACACTCACCCTCATCGGCTCTATCGTTATTCGAACAGTTTATCGAACAACGATATGGATTGCATGCGGAAAGCCCCGCCAGTGCGCATAGGCCATTCACTAATCAGAAGGGGTGAGCGTGGATTTTTGGACACGTATCGAACGAGCGTGGATAATCTCCCACTTTGAGGCCGCCACCGGGCCTAAAACGGGAGATTATCCACTTTCATAGTCATCAAAGCTTGCAAGCTTCTATTCAGCCGCCTCGCGCAGGGCCGACATCGTAGCCGCATATTGCTGCTGCAGCGCATGCATTCCCTCGCGGGCACCATCAACGGCATCGGCACCACGCAGCGCTTCGGTCACCACGACCGCCGGCTCGTACAGATTATCGAATCCCAGGTTCTGGCTCACGCCTTTGAGCGTATGCGCCGCCATAAACGCACTCTCGGCGTCTCCTGCCGCCATGGCGGCCTCCAGCTTGTCCATGCTCTCGTCATCCAAAAACTTGAGGGCAAAGCGGGCAAGCATTTCCTCGCCCATCAGCCGAGCGCACGCGTCATCATAATTAGCGCCGATCTTCTCATACGCCTCACGCATGGAAATCATGAATCAAAAACTCCTTTGGTCAAACTAAATCGTGGGAAACGCGACGACGTCGGCAGGGCGCGCCAATGTTTCGGCAATACGGTCTTTTACCTCGAGCAGGCAGTCGAGCAGCAGCGGGTTAAAGGTGCCGCACTTACCGTCCAGGATCATCTGGATCGCCTCCTCGTGCGGGATAGCGTCCTTGTACACGCGCACGCTCGTCAGGGCATCGTACACGTCAGCCACCGAAACCACCTGCGCGGCGATGGGAATTTCGTCGCCCTTAAGGCCATCGGGATAACCCTTGCCGTCCCAGCGCTCGTGATGCCAACGCGCAATCTGGTACGCATATTCCATAAGCGCATTGCCGGCGTGATGGCTACCCAGCTCAAGCAGCATGTTGGCGCCAATCGTGGTATGCGTCTTCATAATCTCGAACTCCTCGGGCGTGAGGCGCCCGGGCTTGTTGAGAATCGCATCGTCAATCGACATCTTGCCGATATCGTGCAGCGCCGAAGCCAGGGCGATCGTGGAGCGTTCCTCATTGTCGAGGGAGATCGTGCCGCTACGCTGGACCAGACAGCCAAGCAGCAGCTCGGTCAGCTTCTCGATGTTCGTAACGTGCCTGCCGCTCTCGCCGTTGCGAAGCTCCATGACGCCGGCCATGATGTCGATGAGCATGCGACTGTTCTTGACGCGCTCGTTGTACTGCTGGGACAGCAGGCTCGTCAGGCGGCGCTGTTTGGCGTACAGGCGGATGGTGTTGTTTACGCGGCGGCGCACGATACGGGAGTCAAACGGGCGGTTGATATAGTCTGAGGCGCCCAGCTCGTACGCGCGCAGAACCATATCATCGGAATCTTCGCTCGAAATCATGATGACAGGCAGATTGTCGATGCCCGATCGGCGTGACAGATCGGCCAGCACCTCAAAGCCGCTTATGCCCGGCATGATAATGTCCAGCAGCACGAGCGACAACTCATCGCCATAGCGGTCGACCATGTCGAGCGCCGCACGACCGTTATCGGCCTCGAGGACACAATACTCGTCCTTGAGCATCTCATTGAGAATGACTCGGTTCATCTCGGAGTCATCGACAATAAGCACCAAAGGCTTTTCGCTTTGGAAGGCCTCGATGGAATCGGCATCGGTCACGACCGTACCGGCTTTTGCCTTAGCGCGGCTCAGTAACTGGACAGCGCGGCCAACGCCCTCATCGACCGTCTCGCCATGAATGCGAACGCCACCAACACATGCCGTCAAGCTCACGTACTCATGGCCCGGAATAATCGTGGAATGAACGGCATCGGACACCTGATGCAGGCGACGGGTGAAGTCATCGGAGGGAATATTGGACATGACAACCACAAACTTGTCGCAGCCATAGCGCACAAGCTCGTCAGTCGAACGGATTCTGCTGCGCATGGCTGTCGCCACAGCACCGAGCGCAAGGTCGCCGGCATGACGGCCACACGTATCGTTGAAGACCCTAAAATCATCAAGGTCGATCATCGCAACGCCGGCATTCATGCGGGCGTTGCGGAGCTTTTCCTCGTAATATCGGCGATTGTGCACGCTCGTCAGCACATCGGTGTAGACAAGGTCCTCTTCTGCAGCCTCTTGCTCATCGATCGGACGCACCATCAGCAGGACATGAGGCTCGCCCTCGACCTTCAGGGGGCGCAGATGGGCGCGGTACTCAACGCCATCGTTGAGCAGTTGCTCCGACACCTCATCGGAATCTGTCAAGGCCTCAAGGCTCGACTGACGCAGACAAGGGCACCGATCGCCGGCGAGTAGGCAGTTAGGCTCGCTCTTAATCTGATCGGCCGACAGCAAACGTACCACGGGGTAGGTCTTCGCGACACGGGCGACCTCGGCGGCAGCCTCCTCGTCGGTTAGATTGGCCTCGTGATTATTGAGCATATGGGGCCCTTTCGATAGTTTCGCATGGTAGCGGTGGGTTCCAAATGTTACAAGAGTAACACCTTGCCGATGCAGGTAGGCACGTGAATGCTGTTACATTTTTATGAGTTGGCAGACGGCGCGATTGAAGCCGCAGACGTGAGGTTTTGAGCACATTTGTTAACACGGCCGAAACGTTTGCGGATGGAGCCTGTTTTGACTATTGCGGGTGCTAGAACCCCAGGATGCCACGGACAGCCCGGGCAGCCGCTGCCGGACGATCGCGCAGGCCGTTGTGCGCCCCGGGAATCGTTACGAGCGGACAGTCCAAAAGCTCAGCCGCCATCCTCGTGCCCGCCTCGCGGGGCGTGCCAATCGAGAGCTCGCCCAGGAGCACAGCGGCCACCGTTTTTGACGCGCGAACGCTATTCCAATCGGGAACGCAGGTCATAGTAATCCCGTATTCGTTCGCCATGAAACTGCGGCCGTTGCGCAGGGCATGTTTGGCTTCCGCCTCGGTTAACTTGGGGGCCTCAGGGTCCGAATCGCCGATGGCGCCCAGGAAGGCCCGCAATGCCCTGGAGACCTTTCCCGCGGCGATCATCTCGAGCAAAACCGGGGCCGCGCCCAGGCCGGCACCCTCATCCGTCACGGCGGGTTCATGCAGAATCGCACGCGAGATTATGGCGGGGTTTGCACGGAGAAGCTCCAGGGTCACCAGCGTACCGGCACTGTGCGCGAGCACGTTTGCCGGAGCGCCAATATGCTCGATAACGGCCTGCAGGTCGGCAGCCTGGACGGCGAGGTCGTAGCGTCCGTCTACAGCGTCGCCGCTCTCGCCGCAACCGCGGCGGTCGTAGGCAATGACGCGGTAGTCACAGGCGAGCTCGCGGGCGATACCGTCAAAAAAGGCACCGTCGACGCAGGCGCCGTGCACGCACACCAAGGCGGGTGTATCGGACGATACAACCGGGCCGGCATACTCGCGGCAGGCAATCGTGGTGCCCGCATTCTCGACCGCAAAATCCATACTGTGTTCCCATCGTCAATGCCCATCCAGTTGCACGTCAGTACGGTTGGATAGACCCGCATTGCCTTACGCCTTGTTAACAGATTAACTGTACCCGACCTGAGGCTTTTCATGGCACGGCATCATGAGCGACGTGAAAAAACGAAACTTGTAAAGCAAGAGCCCGCGCCTTGCTTTGGAGCCGATGCTATGCTTAGGCACAATTGTCTTGAGGAGCATATGCCTATGTCTACGTTTTTGAATGCCAGCCCCATCTTTGGGCCCGTTCGCAGTCGTCGCCTTGGCCTCTCGCTCGGCGTCAACATGATGCCGGCCAGCGGCAAAATCTGCACGTTCGACTGCATCTACTGCGAGAACGGCCTCAACGCCGAGCGCCCCTGCCACGAGCCGTATAACACGGCTGCCGTGGTGCTCGATGCACTCGAGGCAAAGCTGCGCGAGATGGCAACCGAGGGAGAGCTCCCCGATGTGATCACGTTTGCCGGCAACGGTGAGCCCACCGCCGCACCGGAGTTTCCGCAGGCCATCGCCGGTGCCGTCGCGCTGCGCGACGAGCTTGCCCCGAACTCCAAGATCGCCGTGCTCTCCAACGGCACGCGCGCCGACCGCCCCGAGGTACACGATGCGCTCATGATGGTCGACGACAACATTCTTAAGCTCGATACGGTCGACCCGGCGTTTATCCAGCTGCTCGACCAGCCTGTTGGCCCCTACGACGTCGAGCACCAGATCGAGACGTTCGCGAGCTTTGACGGTCACGTTATTATCCAGACGATCTTTTTGAGCGGCGAGCACCGGGGCAAGCTCATCGACAACACCGGCGAGGAGTACGTCGGCCCTTGGCTCGCGGCGCTCAAGCGCATTCGTCCGCAGGAAGCGACCATCTACACGGTGGCGCGCGAGACACCGGTCGCCGGCCTTGCTAAAGCGGCGCCCGAGGTGCTCGACAAGATTGCCGCACGTGTACGCGCCCTCGGCATCCCCTGCCAGGTGAGCTACTAGCAAAACCACGCAGCAGCTAGTGTCAGCCATCCCGCTCCATCAGTTGCGGTGATATAGTTCCTATTTGTGCTGTTAAACCGCTTAAATCGGAACTATATCACCGCAACTTTTATGGACGCGTGGGTGGGCTATACTAGCTGCGAATGAAAGGAAGTTAGCCATGTATGACAAAGGACCCGTGCCTGGCCGCAACGACGCTTGCTGGTGCGGCAGCGGCAAGAAATACAAGAAATGCCACAGCGCCTTCGACGAGCGCCTCGAGCGCCTGTGGGAAGAGGGCTGGGAGGTTCTGCCCCGCACGCTCTACAAGACGCCCGCCGATATCGAGGGCATCAAGCGCTCCGCCGCCATCAACGTGGGCGTGCTCGACTACGTAGGCGAGCACATCGCCGCGGGCATGACCACCAACCAGATCGACCAGATGATCTACGACTACACCGTCGAGCACGGTGGCACGCCGGCCGACCTCAACTACGAGGGCTATCCCAAGAGCGTGTGCACCTCGATCAACGACGTGGTCTGCCACGGTATCCCCTGCGATACGGACGTGCTGCACGAGGGCGACATTATCAACGTGGACTGCTCCACGATCTTGGACGGCTACTTTAGCGACTCGAGCCGTATGTTCTGCATCGGCGAAGTCTCGGCCGAGCGCCAGCGCCTGGTCGACGTCACCCGCGCCAGCGTGGAGGCGGGTCTGGCGGCCGTCAAGCCGTGGTTGCCGCTGTCCGTGATGGCCGAGGCCGTGCAAAAGACGGTCGAAGACGCCGGCTTTAGCGTGGTGCGCGAGTACGGCGGACACGGCATCGGTAAGGAGTTCCACGAGGACCCGTTTGTGGGCTTTACCACCGAGGCGCCCGATGTGGACACCATCATGGCTCCGGGCATGGTCTTTACCATCGAGCCTATGGTCAATGCCGGAGCGCCCGACATTAAGATCAGCAAGGGCGATGGCTGGTGCGTGCGCACCAAGGACGGCAGTGATTCGGCCCAGTGCGAGGTACAGCTCGTGGTGACCGAGGACGGCTACGAGCTGCTCAGCTGGTAACCATGGATGCGCCGGATGCTGACGGGCACGCTCGTCTTGCATCCGGCGTTTTTGTTTGAACGTTTTGCCCGATAAAACCTGCCAAAATAAACCTGTCCCTTTTTGGTAGGCTGAGCGGAGAGGACTGCTTGTGAACATCCTGGTTTTGTTGCCCGTCAACGGCCGTCATCGCGCAATTCTTGAGTCGAGCGCTCCGGGCGAGGACTTTATCTACACGAGCGCCGACGCCGCCACGCGCGAGCAGGTCGCCGATGCCGACGTGATCCTGGGCAACATCGACCCTGACATGCTCACGGCATGCGAGCATCTCCAGCTGTTGCAATTGCAGACCGCCGGCTATGACGACTACCTTGCCGCCGGCACCGTGCCGGCCGACGCCAAACTGTCTTGCTCGGTGGGCGCCTACGGCCAGGCCGTGAGCGAGCACATGTTTGCCATGGTCCTTTCCATGATGAAGCGTCTGCCTGGCTATCACGACTTGCAGCGCGAGCATCGCTGGGAGGATTTGGGGCCGGTCACTTCGCTCAAAAATGCCAATGTGCTCGTGCTGGGCGCGGGCGATATCGGCGGCCACTTCGCCACGCTCTGCCGCAGCATGGGTGCACACGTCCGCGGCATCAAGCGCCATCCGCTCGTCTACCCCATCGTGTTTGAGGACATGGACGGCATGGACGCCCTACCCGAGCGCCTGGCCGAGGCCGACATCGTCGCATCCTTTATGCCCAGCACGCCCGAGACCCGCGGCCTGGCGAACGCCGAGTTCTTCGCCGCGATGAAGCCGGGCGCCTTCTTTGCCAACGGCGGCCGCGGCGACCTTGTGGTTGCCGACGACCTGGTTGCCGCCCTGGAGTCGGGACATCTCGCCGGCGCCGCGGTCGACGTCACCGACCCCGAGCCGCTGCCTGAGACAAGCCCGCTGTGGGATGCGCCCAACATGCTCATCACGCCGCACGTCTCCGGTTGGTTCCACCTGGCAGCTACGCTCAACAACGTCGTCAACATCGCCGCGGAGAATCTGCGTCATTTGCAAGCCGGCGAAACTTTACGTTGTTGGATCGAGCACTAAGAATTACGCCGTTTTACAAACGGAGTAATGAGCCGACGCTGCGAGCCCGCCGTTTGGCCAATCTGCCGTTCAATTTCAAAGGCGCGACCAGAAGGTCAGCGCCTTTTTATTTCACGGCACCTTGGCGCAAACGGCGGGCTCTCGCTGACTTTTGTTCAACCTGCGGGGTCTTCAAATTGCTAGAGCGTTGCTAAGTAATTCTTTGCGTCTTCTACACTCATTGCTGCGACGGGCGCATGCGAACAGAGCTTGACATCGTTGGTGACCAGGAGGTCTGCTTGCGCACGCATCGCTGCCGCAATGATTAAATCGTCTTCGTAATCGCTATGGAGATTACGCTGCCTGCTCGCCATCCATATGTCACTCAGGTCGCAGGGTACCGACGTGGCAAGTTGCAACAGCACGCTAAGACAATCCCATGCAAGCGAAGTCGCTGCCGTAGCGGCATCCTGGGAAAGCGAGCCGTGCTCTCGCCGATACCATGCCTTGTGTTCGCTTGAAATCAAATAGAACAGGTCTTTGGACGATGTCGCCGCGTACAGCAAATCAACCTGTGCCGTGCATGCATCGCGTAAAAACTCAATCGCCACCGAACGACCACGTCGTGAGGGAATGAAGTAATCGAGCCACACGTTGGTGTCAACCAAGATGCGCTTTGGAGTCTCACTCATAGAGCCAGCTCATCTCCTCGCCATAGCGATCCGCATAGGCATTCCGTTTGAGCTCTTCGTCGTCCGATGGCTGAGCCTTGACCATATCGATTCCCGACTCATGGCAAGCGGCAGCGAACAGCTTCGATCCCTGATCCATGAGCTCGAGCTTACGTTTGGCGGCCTTTTCGCGCTCGCGCTGTTCCGCCCGGGCCCGACTGGGCAGCAGGATATCCTCGAGCGCGCCGGGGCGATCGGTCAGCGACGCCGCAAGCTGCCAGAGCGCTCGCACCGCTTGGCTCGGCGTCATACCGGCCTTGGAGAGAGCGGCGTCCCCACTCCTTTTAAGATCGGCATCGAGACGTACGTTGATCTGAGCGGCGGTTGTGGTCATGACCCCTCCATAATAATTCAAAACTATCATAAAACTCTATGGTAGATACGTAAAGCATGTATAGCACTTATAAGCATTAGCCGTACTCTGTACACAAAAAGCCGCCGAGGCACACTGCACCTTTAGGTTCCGCCGTTCTTACGAACGGCGGACCGGCCGACGCTGCGCAACGTCCAGAACGACAATTTGTCATTCAAAAGGCGAGGCATGACCAGAAGGTCAATGCCTCGCCTTTTTTCATGCCAACTTGTTCGCTCTGGACGTCGCTCGCTGACGTTTGCTCGACCAGCGGTGTCTTAACAATTCCGTCCAGCTGTTGGCATTGCGGCATTTGCCCAGATAAAACCTGCCAAAATAAACCTGTCCCTTTTTGGCAGGTTTTAGAGCTCCACGCTTTCGGCGCCGTTGATGGTTAGGTCGCGCTCGTAGAAGGCGGTGAGAGCGCGGATGGCGTACATCACGTCGCGTACGCCGCCGGTCTCGTAGCTCGAGTGCATAGCCAACTGCGGCAGGCCCACGTCCACGGCATGCATGCTCGCCTGCATATTGGACAGATTGCCAAGTGTAGAGCCACCCGCCATATCGCTCTTGTTGGCGAAGGCCTGCGTGGGTACGTCGGCGTCATCGCAGATGGCCTGGAACACCGCGCGACTAAAGGCATCGGTGCAGTAGTGCTGGTTGGCAGCTTCCTTGATAACGATGCCGCCGTTGAGCACAACCTGGTTGCGTGCATCGCACTTCTCGGCGTGGTTGGGGTGCACGGCATGCGCGTTGTCGCAGCTCACGAGCATCGAGGCGGCAAGCGCACGGTGGTACGACTCGTCGTCGAAGCCCAGCGACCCGTTGATGCGGCGCAGCGCGTCGGCCAAGAACGTCGACATGGCGCCCTGCTTGGTCTCGGAGCCAACCTCCTCGTTATCAAAGCAGCAGAAGACCGAGATGTCGTGCGCATTCTCGGCACCTAAAAATGCCTGCAGCGAGGTATAGGCGCATGCCAGGTCATCGAGCTTGGGCGTCGAGATAAACTCGTCGGCCCAGCCCCAAATGCGCGCATCCTGACGATTGACCAGGAACAGGTCGCGACCCAGAATCTGCTCGGGCTCAACATCCAGCTCTTCGGCGATCAGGGCATCGAAGTCACCCTGTTTGAGTTCGCCGGCGCTGATGAGCGGGCACAGGTCGACGGCGCGATTGGGAGCAAAGCCCTCGTTAACGCCGCGGTTCATATGGATGGCAAGGCTCGGAATGATGGCAACCTCGCGCTCGGTGGCAAGCAGGCGGCTCTCAATGCGATCGCCCTCGCGCACCAGCACGCGGCCCGCGAGTGCCAGCGGGCGATCGAACCAGGTGTAGTCGATCATGCCGCCGTAGGCCTCGGTGTTCAGGCGCAGCGTCTCGCCCGCGCCGTCGAGCTCGGGCACGGCCTTGACCTTAAACGTCGGAGAATCGCTGTGCGACGCTGTGAGCTGAAAATGATAATCACCGGCAACGCCGTCCTCGCCCCACGTCGCGGCCAGGTCCTCGCCCACTTTAAAGGCAACAACGCTCGAGGTATTGCGCTGCGTGTAATAACGCCCGCCCGGCTCGATGTCCCACGCCGCATTCTCGGGCAGGTAGGTAAAGCCCGCCTCGTCGAGCTCGGCCATAATAGTCGCCGCCGTATGGAACATGCTGGGGCATGCCTCGATAAAGTCGATAAGGTCGTTGGCGGCCTCGATATCGTCGGCCGTCACATGCGCGCGCTCGGGCGTTTCCTGATCCGTCATACTCTCCCCTTTCGCTGGGTTGATGGTCCCCTCCAGCATACCCCGCCGCGCCAGCGCTGCACTCTTCATTCCGTGCTTAATTCCGCGCCGCTCACCAAGTTGAGTCATCATGCCCGCGCTCCTTTTGCGACAATTGCACTAACAGGACGAGAGGAGTCGTCATGAAGCCACGTAACATTGCCATCGCCTGCGGTGTCGCGGGAGTCGCCGTCGGCCTTGCCGCTGCCGCCGGCATCGTTTGCCGCAAGCAAATCAAGTCCGCCGCGTCGCTCAAACGCTTGACCGACTATGCGGATGGCTATGACCTGTACGCAATCGACATCGCCTACGACTACGATCTTGATCGCATCATCGCCGCTGGCGTGCGCGACGACCAGGCCTACATCGATGCCGTAGTAGCTCAGGTGCTCCCCGGCGTGCCGGCACATGTCCAGGCGCCCCAGTTTGCCTGTAGCGCTTTTGTCGCCGTGGATGCCGAAGGCCGCGTGCGCACCGGTCGCAATTACGACTTTAAGGACGACACCTCGGCACTGCTGGTGCGCAATCACCCGCGCGACGGCTATGCCTCCATCGGCTTTGCGGCCCTTAACAACCTGGGCGATAACACTCCGCTTGACTCCGTCGCCGGACGCGCCGCCGCACTCATGGGCCCGCTTGCCCAGCTCGACGGTGTTAACGAATGCGGCGTGTCCATTGCCGTGCTCACCCTGGATTCCAATCCCTGTGACCAGGACACGCAGCGCCCCGTCATCAACACTTCGCTCGCCATCCGCCTGGTGCTCGACCGCGCGGCTACCACGCAGGAGGCCGTCGACCTGCTTTCTGCCTACGACATGCACGCCATGGCCGGACGCGACTACCACTTCTTTATCAACGACGCCGCCGGTGACGCGCGCGTAGTAGAGTGGGATCCGCGCGATCCGGACCGCGCTTTCAAAGCGACTCCTGTACGCCAGGTTACGAACTTCTACGCCTGCTATGGTGACGAGGTGCTCCCCAACCAAAAGAACGGCGAGCTGGGCCATGGTAAAGAGCGTGCCATCGCCATCGCCGATGTCCTCGACGCCCATGCCGGCGCCCAAGACGAGGCAGTCGCTTGGAAGGCCCTACGCGCTGCGGCGCAAGAGCCCAATCCGGAAGACATTACCAGCAACACGCAGTGGTCGGTCGTCTTTGACAACACCGAGCCCGCTGCCGCCATCACGCTGCGCCGCCATTGGGGCGACGTCGACGCCTTCGCGTTGTAAGGAGCCAGGCCCGTCGTCCTTACGCTCGCCTGACGCTGCTTACATTTCTATACATTTGAGCTAACACGTTTAACCCCTGTATCAACAGTGTGCGGGGGTAAACTTATGCGCATGTTATAACTTGCCCGGAAGGATTCATCATGCTCAGGATCGGTCTTCTTACCAGTGGCGGCGACTGCCAGGCGCTCAACGCCACCATGCGCGGCATCGTCAAAACACTCATGACCAATAGCGAAGAGCCTATCGAGATCTATGGTTTTGAGGACGGCTACCAGGGCCTTATCTACAGCAGATTCCGTGTTATGACGCCCGCCGATTTTAGCGGCATCCTCACCCGCGGCGGCACCATCCTGGGCACGAGCCGTACGCCGTTCAAGCGCCTGGATGTTCCCGAGGCCGATGGCGTCGAGAAGGTGCCCGCAATGGTCCACACCTATCACAAGCTGCAGCTCGACTGCCTGTTTATGCTGGGCGGCAACGGTTCCACCAAGACCGCTAACCGTCTGCGCGAAGAGGGCCTCAACGTTATCGCCCTGCCCAAGACCATCGATAACGACACCTGGGGCACCGAGATGACGTTTGGCTTTACGAGCGCCATCGACGTCGCCACCAAGTGCATCGACGACATCCACACCACCGCGTCGAGTCACGGTCGCGTGTTTGTTATCGAGATCATGGGCCACAAGGTTGGCTGGATCCCGCTGTACGCCGGCGTCGCGGGCGGCGCGGACGTCATCCTGATTCCCGAAATCCCCTACGACATGGATAACGTCATCAAGACCATCGAGCATCGCATGGAGACCGGTAGCCGCTTTACCATCGTAGCCGTCGCCGAGGGCGCTATCTCCAAGGAGGATGCGGCGCTGTCCAAGAAGGAGTACAAGAAGAAGCTCGCCGAGCGTACGAGCCCGTCGATTGTCTACGACATCGCCAAGGAGATCGAGGCCAAGACCGGTCGCGAGACCCGCGTCGCCATCCCCGGTCACACGCAGCGCGGCGGTCAGCCCGACGCCCAGGACCGCATCTTTGCGACCCAGTGCGGCGTCGAGGCCGCGCTCGGCTGCCTGCGTGGCGAGTTTGGCTACATGATTGCCCTGCGTGACGGCAAGATGTGCCACATGCCGCTCGAGGAGGTCGCCGGCAAGCTCAAGTATGTCGATCCCCAGAGCGACCTGGTGCGCGAGGCCAAGGCGTTGGGCATCAGCTTCGGCGACGAATAGCCTCGGCTGGAATCCACCCCATCGGGCCCTCCGACCCCGCCCGACGTATTTC
>UQPI01000021.1 GCA_900542945.1 uncultured Collinsella sp. | reverse complement strand
GACTTGCAGCGACGGACCTCGGGACGCTCTTACACCACGTCTGCGCGCGCCACCCCTGAATCAGCGATTTGAAGCCTTTGCTAGCTGTTTCCCCATTAACATAACTGAACATGTGTGGTCTAACTAATCCTAGATAGTCGGTTTCATATGAGATTCAGCTGGTGACAGTACTCACATTTGGCATTTTTTGTCCAAAGGCTCTCCTGGCCATTGCAGATTTGTGGCAAATCGGGCTCCAGACCGCTGAATCATGCCACATAGGGCACGTCCGCAGTCCGGAACCCGGTCAAAGTTAAGTTATTTCGCTGTGTTAGGCCAAAACGTCCGACAGGATCTCGATCAGACTGTCCACGTCGGATTCCTCGCAGACGAGCGGCGGCAGGAAACGCAGCGTATGGGCACCCGTAGCGTTAATCACGGCACCAGCCCCCAATGCACGGGCCACAACGTCGTGTGCATCACCCGCAGTATCGTCCAGATCACAGCCGAGCATCAAGCCGCGGCCACGCACCTCGGTCACGTTCGGCAGCTTGGCGAGCTTTGCCTCCATATAGGCGCCTACCTTGGCAGCATGGTCGGCATAATCGCCGCGCACGAGCGCGGAGAGCGTCGCGGCGCACGCCGCGACAGCCAAGCAGCTACCGCCAAAGGTCGAGCCGTGGTCGCCCGGCTTAAACACGTCGGCAATCTCCTTCTTTGCTACGACGGCACCCATGGGCACGCCATCGGCAATGCCCTTGGCAAGGCTCATGATGTCGGGTTCCACGCCATAGGTTTGGAATGCAAACGGCTTGCCGGAGCGGAAGATGCCGCACTGGACCTCGTCGGCTATAAGCACGGCGCCCACTTCGTGTGCCAGGTCGCGCGCTGCCGCCATAAACTCCTCGGTCATGGGGTGCACGCCACTCTCACCCTGGATCGGCTCGAGCATCACGGCACAAATTTCGCTCCCCAGCTGCTTAAAGATCGCACGCAGTTCATTGATATCGTTGGGCGTACAGGCCACAAAGCCACCCGGCAGCGGGCGGAAACTATCCTGCAGCCAATCCTGCATGGTGGCGGCAATGGTCTCGAGCGTACGGCCGTGGAAGCCGCCGCGCATGCACACGATAGTGTTGCCGCCGTTACCGGCACGCTTGGCGTACAGGCGCGCAAGCTTCATCGAGCCCTCATTGGCCTCGGCGCCGGAGTTGGCAAAGAAGGTCTCCCAAACCTGCTCATCCGCAGCCGGGGCACCAAGAGCAGCTGCCGTGGTCTCATCGCCGGCGGCAATGGCATCGGCAAGCACGCGTGCACCATCTAAGTCGTCGTTGGCAAGCTTGGACAGCAGCGCCGCGACCTGTCCACGCTGCTCGATGTAGAAGTAATTGGAGACATGCATGAGCTTTTTGGTCTGTGCCTCGAGCGCCGAGAGCACAGCCGGGTCGCCATGACCTAGGCTGCACACGCCGATGCCGGCAAGAAAGTCGAGGTACTCACGACCATCGTCGCCGGTGAGCTTCATGCCGTGACCCTCGACAAACTCGACCGGAGAGCGGCCAAAGGTATGCATAACGTAATGGGATTCAAGCGATTGCTGAGCTGCAAGTGACATGGGATGCCTTTCGTTGAGCGCCGGACGGCGCAGGCCTATGGGTGCAGAAATGGGGCGGCTGCGGGTCAGTTAGACTGTCTGAAGCTTCTCGACCTCGTCGAGGTTCTCGGTCAGACGCGCAGCAAACGTCGAAAGCGGATGCGGATGCGTATCGAACTCGTAAGCCGTCTCGGTGGAATGGATCACGGTGCCGACGCCGGCATCGGTCAGCAGCTCCAGCAGCAGCGAATGCGGCGTGGTGCCGTTGATGATGTGAGCGCGAAATACGCCGCCGGCAAGCGCATCGACGGCCGCACGCAGCTTGGGAATCATGCCCTTATCGACCTCGCCGCCGTAGAGCATTTCGTTAACCTCGTCGAGCGTTAGGTTGGAGATGAGTGAGTCTTTATCGCTAAAGTCCTTGTACAGGCCGTCGACGTCGGTCAAAAAGATCGCCTTATGCGCATGCAGCGCCGCCGCAACGGCACCGGCGGCGGTATCGGCGTTGATGTTGAAGAAACCGCCGTCCTCCCCCGCCGCGACGGTAGCGATGACGGGGATGTACTCGCTATCGAGCAGGCGCTCGATATAGTCGGTGTTGACGTGCGTGACCTTGCCTACGCGGCCGAGTTCGGGGTCGAGCGGCTCGGCGATGAGCGTACCGGCATCGCTGCCCGAAACGCCCACGGCCAGGTTGCCGTGATGGTTGAGCGCCGCGACCAGCTCCTGGTTGACCTTGCCGCCCAGCACCTCGCGCACGATATCCATGGTCGCCGGCGTGGTCACGCGCTGGCCGTTCATAAACTCGACGGGGATGTCGTAGTGGCTAAGCGCCTCGTTGATGGCCTTGCCGCCACCGTGCACGATAACAGGGCGCATGCCGATGATCTTGAGCAGGACGATGTCGCTCATCACGTCGCGGCGCAGCTGCTCATCAACCATGGCGGCTCCGCCGTACTTGATAACGACCGTCTTACCGGTCAGGTTCTTAATCCACGGTAGCGCTTCGAACAGCAGCTGCGCGGTTGCTTCGTTGGATTCGCTCGAGCGACAATCGCGTGCGAATTTCATAATCTGCCTCGTCTTTCGTATCGTTATCGCGCCGTGCTCCGCTGTCCGCAATCGCGGCAAGATGCACAGCGTGCCTGGAATCTAGGAACGGTAATCGCCGTTGATGGAGATGTACTCATGCGTGAGGTCGCAGGTCCACACGGTCGTTGCCGCGTCGCCTGCGCCCAGGTCGGCCGAGATCACGATCTCGGGCGCCTCGAAACGCCGTAGAGCCTCGTCCTCGTCAAAGGGAACAGTCAGACCGTCGCGACAGACAGGCATGTCCATCATGTCGATGGAAACGTCTTCCTGATTAAACTTCACGCCGCACTTGCCAAGCGCCATAGCAACGCGGCCCCAGTTGCAGTCGTGGCCGGCGATGCAAGTCTTAACGAGCGGCGAGTTGGCAACGGCGCGGGCGGCGATATCGGCCTCCTCGTCGTTCACGGCGCCGGCAACGTTGACCGTAACAAGCTTGGATGCGCCCTCGCCATCGGCGGCGATATTGCGCGCCAGGCTCTCGCACACCTCGTGCACGGCAAATGCCAACTCGTCGAAGGCATCGGAGCCCTCGACGATAGGCTCGGCATCTGCAGCAGCGGCGCCGGAGGCAAGCATGATGCAGGTGTCGTTGGTCGAGGTGTCGGAATCGACCGTTACCTTGTTAAAGGTCTGCTTGACGATCGAGAGCAGCAGGGCATGAAGTGCCGCAGGCTCGACGGGGGCATCGGTGGAGATAACTGCGATCATGGTGGCCATGTTGGGCATGATCATGCCCGAGCCCTTGCACATTCCTCCTACCGTATAGACATTGTCCTCATGACCCGCAGCCTCACTGACGTAGGACACGGCGTACTCCTTAGGGTGCGTGTCGGTCGTCATGATGGCGCGAGCGGCATCGGCGCCACCGTGGGCGGAGAGCGCCTCGTAGGCAGCAGGAATGGCGGACTCAAACGTGTCGATCGGCAGAATCTGGCCAATCACACCCGTTGAGGCAACTAGAATCTGCTGGGGTTCGCAGCCGATGACCTGCGATGCGATGCTGCACGTCTCGCGCGCGCATGCAAGGCCGGTCTCACCCGTGGCGGCGTTGGCATTGCCAGAGTTGACCGAAACGCCGGCGATGATACCGTAGCCCTTGTCGGCACCGCCCAGGTTGGCACGGCTCACCTGCACGGGCGCCGCGCAAAAGCGGTTGGTGGTAAACACACCGGCACCGGGACAGGGTTTATCGGGCACGACGAGGGCGTAATCCAGGCGCTCGGGATTCTTGCGGAACCCAGCGTGGATGCCTGCGGCTTTAAAACCAGCCGCAGCCGTAACGCCACCCTCGACGGCGCGAATCTTGATATCAAACAGCTCGGTATTCATCGTCTTTATGACTCCTTATGTCAAACAAAAAAACGGACATCGGTTGGTGCGCCATGCCAGTCGTGATCATGAGACCAGCTTAAGAGTGACGCCCCACTCGATGCCCGACTACCAAATCGATAACAATCGAATGTGCTACACCGGGCACGCCACTGTGGGCAAGCCTCGTCGCTCGTCAAAACCAAAGACGATATTGGCGCACTGGACCGCCTGGCCTGCTGCACCCTTGCACAGATTGTCGATGGCGCCCGTCGCCACCAGCACGCCCGCGCGCTTGTTGAGCGCGAGGCCAATCTGGGCAGCGTTGGTGCCGACGACCGAAGCCGTCTTGGGCTGCTGGCCGGCATCGAGCACGCGCACGAAGGTGCGACCGGCATAGAACTGCTTGTAATAGTCGACAACGTCCTCAAGAGCCAAGGAGTCGATGGCCTGCAGCGCGAGCGGCATCGTCACCGTGGAGAGCAGACCACGCTTGAGCGGTGCCAGGTGCGGGGTAAAGACGACGCGATCGGTCAGGCCAAGGATTTGCTCAATCTCGGGCGTGTGGCGATGCTTGCCCACGCCGTAGGCCTCCAAGTTCTCGTCGGCGCTGCAAAAATGGGTGCGGGCGTTGCAGGACTTACCGGCGCCCGTCACGCCGCTAATGGCATCGACAATCACGGGACCGTTCTCGGCCACCCAGCCCGCGCGCACGGCGGGCGCGGCGGCAAGGCTCGTTGCGGTGGGATAGCAACCGGCGCAGGCGACCAGCACGGGTTTGCCGTCGGCATGGTCGGATGCGGCGGTCTCCAAGTCCTGGCAGAACAGCTCGGGCAGACCGAAGGCACGGGTCTTGAGCAGCTCGGGGCTCGTATGCTCGGCGGCATACCAAGCCTCAAAAACGGACGCGTCGTTCAGACGGTAGTCGGCCGAAAGATCAAAGCAGGAGACGCCCGATGCAAGCAGCGCGGGCACCTGTGCCATGGCAGCCGTGTGCGGCACGGCCAAAAAGACCGCGTCGCAGTTCTTGAGCTCAGGGGCATCATGCGTCGTAAAGACAAGATCGCTTACGCCGGTGAAGCTCGGGTGCACCGCAGACAACGGCTGGCCGGCATCGGCGTTGGACGTAATGGCAGCAAGTTCAAACTCGGGATGACCGAGGACGAGGCGAATGAGCTCGGCTCCGGCATATCCAGCCGCACCAACGATTCCAACCTTTAATGACATATCAGACTCCTTGTCTGCAGTTATGCACCAATACGCATCCTGCAGCCGTCGTTATGAAGTGGGTTGAAACTTTAGCACCAAAAGATGCATATATACGCAAATCTTTTGCATATTCATGCATTGAAACAGTCCCGACACATTCACTCAAAGGAATTGACAAATAAATACGAGCCCCATATTGCCCAGTGCACCTTACGGTGACGTTGCAATGTGGGGCCCGCTACATGCGAGAATTTGAATTGTCGAAACTTGCTGAGAGACTCGTTTAGAGCTCGACCGGCACCCATTCGTCATGGTTGCAGATAAAGGCCTCGGGTTCCTCCACGCTAAAGAAGACGAGCGTGGGGTCGTTAGGCCCCTCATAGTGCTCGCCCAGGCGCTCTAGATGCTTCCACCCGGCTTCGCGCATTTCGCCTAAAGCCCGGTCATCCAAGCCGGCACGCCCGCGCAAGATGAGCCAGCCATGGCCCGGCCACCAACTCGTGGCCTCAAAGCGCTGGTTTTGCAGCAGCTCTTGCCACACATCTTTGGTGCGCGCTGTTACAAACCACAGCTTGCCATCCTGGATCTGCGCAAACGAAAACGGACGCACATGAGGCTGTCCGTCAACGCTCGTCGCCAAATACCATGCCGGCACCGACGTCAGATACTCCAACACCGTATTCAATCCGTCCATGTGTCCTCCTGGCGCTAGCTAATTCGGAACGGGTAGTTAATTTGAGACGCGCTAGAGCTCCAGGCGCTCCTCGCTGCCGTCGATATCACAGAAGCGCGCGGCAATGTTGCGGACCGAAAAGAAAGCAAGGCGGCCGTCGTTGGCACTCTCGTGTTCCTCGCCAATGCCCACCATGTGCTTAAAACCCGCTTGACGCACCTTGTCGCTCGCAACTGCGTCGTCCTCAAGTGCGGCTTCGCCGGTCAATACGATCCAGCATTCCCCCGGCTTCCAGCCCGAGAGCTCAAACTTGGGATTCGCACTCAGCTCCGCCCACACATCCTTGTCGCGCGACGTGCAAAACCACAGCTTACCTTCATCGACCATGGCAAACGAAAACGGCCTCACGCGAGGCTGATGCCCGTCGGCCACATCGGTCGTGGCCAGATACCACGCCGGAATGCGCCTGAGATACGAGCAGGCGCGCTCAAGCTGAGCTGTGCGGTCGTTGTCGGTCATAGGGACCCCTTTCTTGCGCTCGAATCGCGCCTAAACAAGTTGAAGGTTGACGACGATGACACACGCAAACAGCAGCATCGTCACCACCGCAGCCAGCGCATCCCCGCGGCGAAATGCAAGCGCATGCAGACGCGTGCGGCCCTGCTCGCCGTGATAGCAGCGTGCATCCATGGCGGCAGACAGCGTCTCGGCATGACGGAACACGCCCGTGAACAGTGGAATCGCCACACTGCCGAGCATACGCACGCCGCCGAGCGGGCCACCCGTTACGCGTGCACCGCGGCTTGCCTGCGCGTCCGCCGTCTGCTTCATCTCGGTGGCGAACTGCGGCATAAAGCGCAACGCGATGCCCATGATCATGCCGAGCTCATGCGCCGGAAGCCCCACGCGCGCAAACGGTGCGAGCAGACGCTCAAAGCCCGCGGTGAGGTCGAGCGTCGGTGTGGTGAGCGTAATGGCGCTCATGCCGGCCATCATCAGGGTCAGGCGACACGCCATAAAGGCGGCAGAACGCAGTGAGCCCTCGCTTATCTGCAGAAAGCCGAGCTGCCACAGGATGCGCCCGCTTTGGTCGGTAAACAAGTTGAGCACCGCGACCACCGCGACGATCGCCAGCAGCGGCACCATCGATGACAGGACGCGACGAACCGGCACCCGGGACACGGTATAGATCAGGACAACGAAGATTGCGACCGGGACCAGTCCTCGGAAACTGCCGACGGTGAGCGTAGTGATCAGAAATGCGAAACCCAGGAGCAGCTTGGTTCGCGGGTCCAGGCGATGGACCGCACTATCCCCGGGATAGTAGCTGCCAAACGAAAACGCCTCCATTAGCAGCCCTCCTCTCGCATGGCCGCCTTGGAACCAGCCTGATGCGCGGCGTCCGAAGGCCTGTCCGCGCAGCCCAGCAGCAACCTGGCGAGCTCATCGGCCAGCGACTCAACCGTATAGAGCCCGCCGCAACGCAGCGGCACGCCCGCTTCCGCGAGCGCCAACGCCATGCGCTGGGCGGCGGGAACGCCCAAGCCGATCGACTTGAGCTCATCGGCATGCGCAAACACCTGCGCGGGGGTTCCCTCGGCAAACACCGCACCTTCGTTCATCACGACGATGCGGTCGCAGCAGTTGGCCAGGTCATCCATACTATGCGAAACCATGACAACGGTCAGGCCATCGCGGTG
Organism: uncultured Collinsella sp.; assembly: GCA_900542945.1. Lineage (GTDB taxonomy): Bacteria > Actinomycetota > Coriobacteriia > Coriobacteriales > Coriobacteriaceae > Collinsella. The sequence goes on along the minus strand of UQPI01000021.1, from coordinate 27,980 downwards.
AAGTCGATCGATAAGCTCAAGGAAATCCCTGCGCGCAGCCGGATCGAGCCCCGCCATGGGTTCATCGAGCACCAGGACTTCGGGCTCCATGGCGAGCACACCGGCGAATGCCACGCGCCGTTGCTGACCGCCCGAAAGCTCGAAGGGACTCTTGTCGCCGACCGTGGAAAGGTCGAGGCCCACGCGCGAGAGCGACGACTCGACGCGACGGTCGACTTCATCTTGCGGCAAGCCAAGGTTGTGCGGGCCAAACGCCACGTCCTGCGTCACGGTTTCGGCAAACAGCTGACGCTCGGGATATTGAAACACCACGCCGACCTTGGCCTTAACCGCGGCGGCATCTTTCTTGTTTGCCAGGTCGAGCCCCAACGCGTAAACGGAACCCTCCTGGGGGCGAATCAAACCGTTGAGATGCTGGACCAGCGTCGACTTACCCGAACCGGTATGACCTGCTAAGCCCAGGAACTCGCCGCGACGCACCGTCAGCGATACATCGCGCAGCGCCCACGGGCTGCTGGGGTCGTTTCCCCAGAGAGCCTGTTTGCTCGATTTGCCCGCAACGGCCGAGCGCTTATGCCAGCGGCGGCGCTCGCGGGCGCTCAGCGAGTAACTATGCGAGAGGTGCGAAATCTCGATGACGGGCTCCGACGCGGCTGTCCCGTCGGTTGCAGAGGAGGCGTTGTCGAGCACACGAGAATCGGATGCAGAAGGCCGCCCTGCGGTGTCTTCCCCACTCCGGTCGGCATATGTCTGCGCAATCTCGGCGACCATATCCACCTCGCGCACCTGCGCATGAACGGGCACGCCCTTCGCACGAAGCGCCGTGCCCAAGCAGCACGACGCCGGCATATCCAGGTTGAGCCCCACGAGCCCATCTGCCCGCGTCAGAATCTCCTCGGGCGTACCGAGCATGGCAACGCGCCCCGCCCGAAACACCGCGACACGATCGGCCTCGGCGGCCTCTTCCATAAAGTGCGTAATCATCACTATGGTCATGCCGCGATCGTGCAACGCGCGGCAAGCCTTCATGAGGCCCTTGCGTCCACGCGGATCGAGCATCGAAGAAGCCTCGTCCAAGATGAGCACGCGCGGTTCCATGGCGAGCACACCGGCAAGCGCCACGCGCTGCTTTTGACCACCCGAAAGTGCATGGGTCTCATGGCGCTCAAAGCCCACCAGCCCCACGCCCTTCAGCGCCTCGCGTACACGCTGCGCAATTTGTGCCGATGGCACGCCAAGGTTTTCGGGACCAAACGCAACGTCATCTTCGACAAGCGTTGCCACCAGCTGGTCGTCGGGATTCTGGAACACCATGCCCGCGGTCGAACGAATGTCGTAAACCAGCTCGGGGTCGGACGCGTCCATGCCGTTGATGCGTACCGTGCCCGCATCGGGCTGCAACAGTGCATTCAGATGCTTGGCAAACGTCGACTTACCCGACCCATTGCCACCGAGGATGCAGAAAAACTCCCCGTCCTCGATGTTCAGATCGATGCCATCGAGCGCCGGTGTGGCACCGTCATAACTAAAGGAAACGCCCCGACACTCAATCATGCGCGGCCTTTGACCTGGTCCTTCTTGGGCGTGATGAGATTAGAGACCGCCTTGTACACCGCCAGCGTCAACACCGAGTTAAGCACGGTCTTGATAAGGTTGAACGGCAGCACGGCGGGAATCATGAGCGGGGCGATCACATCGACCGAGCCATACCAGAACCAAACGCCAATGGTAAGGTTTGCGACCATAGACAACGCCGTAGCGGCAATGACGCCGAGCACCAGGCCAATCACAGCACCCTTATAGGTGTGCATCTTCTGGTACACGATAGCCGCGGGCAGAATGTAGCCCAGCGTAGCCACCAGGTTCATAAGTGCGCCGACCCAATCGCCCGTGGTAAGCGCATGGATAACAATCACCATGGCGGCAACAGCAGTGCCGGCGCCAGGACCATACGCAAAACCGCACACCATCGCCGGCACCAGCGACGGGTCATACGTCAAAAACGGCGCCGAAGGAAGGATGGGCAGCTGCACGTACATAAACAGGGCGCCCAGGGCGCACATCAGCGCCATGGTAACAAGCTGTTTGGTGCTCCACCTATTCGTGTTCTCAAAATGGATATGCTGCGACTGTTCAGACATAAGATCACCTGCCTCTTTCATCCGGACTCTAACCGTTGGTACTGGAATCTCACCAGTTCAGCCGGCATGCGAACCAACGCACACACGGGTCGCGGACTCATCGGCTCGGTCGCAGACGCCTCGCCTGCGCCACAGTACCCCTTTGGCACCGCCCAATTTACCGCCAGTGGGGAATTCCACCCCGCCCTGAAACAGCACTTGCAAGTGTAGCACGAGCAATCGCTCGCGCAAGTATGCCGAGGGTAATTTGTCGCGGGAGAAACGGAATGGAGATGCGTCCCATTTTCCGTAATCATCAATCCACCAACGCACCCAATGCTTCGCACCGCGCAGTAGTATGAAGGAGGTCGCTGCGCAACCCGCGTATGTCAGGAGAACAAATTGGCAGTAAAACTTGATCTCGGAAAAGCTCTGTCCCAAGCCGCCGGTGAGATGGCAAAAGACGCATCGGCGGCCATCGAGTCCGCCGCCAAAGGCGCCACGAATGCAGCTGAGGGCGCGGGAAACGTTATCGTCGATACGGCCACCTCGGCATCCGAGGCCATCGGCAGCGCCATGTGCTCGGTTGCGGAAGGTATGTCGAGTGCCGGCGAGCAAATTGCATCGTCCGATGCAGGCAAAACGATTATAGGGGCCGCGAACGCGGTAGGCGGAATTGCCATCGGTGCCGCCGTAGATCTGGCCCAAGGAGCATCGTCCCTTGCGTCCGACGCGGCGTCGACCGTGGAGGGCGGGATCAATGCCATCAAGGAGAACTCATTCTCCGCGCGACTCCGCAGGGCACGTATCAAGGGTTTCCGTGACGGAATCAAGCAGGGCGCCTACCTTGCGGGAGAGAAGCGACACAATTTCATCTACGCATATGTGGCAACGCTTTGCTTCCTGATGCGCTGCGACGGTGACTTTTCCCAAGAGGAGCAGAAGTGGCTCGAGGAGGGTCTCGATTACCTCAAGCTGGACGGCGGCCTCCCAAATAACGTCAAGACGAAGGTGCAGGTTATCGCGGATGACGAGGGTTTGTCCTTCGACCAAGTCAAGGACTGTTTGGACAACGTTAGCATCGTGTCGCTGGACTCCATAGCCGAGCAGTTGCAAGTCGCCGCGGCGGCAGACGGTCAGGTAACAGAAGAAGAGGAGCATGCCTGCAGGCTCTTTGCCGACTATATGGCGGCGAGGGTGGCATGCATGGCCGTTGACGAGAGCCGGGCCGAGCAGGCAGTCGAAAAGTCCGTCCGCGAGTATGGCGAGAACCTTCAGCACATCGACCGGGAGTTCAAGGAGCGGACGCGACTGCAGGATGCCGACGCGGCCTTCGTCGTAGCCGCAACCATGCTCCAAGTCGCCCGCATTCTTATCATCAACTCACTGACGGAGGTCGAGTGTGCCGGAGCGGGCAACGTAAAAGAACATGCTCTGCACGACTTCCAAAGTCGTGTCTTCTCTGGTTTCGATGACAGGATGCCACGGGAATCGAACCATCTGTTCGCCTCAAAACATCATATTCTTAATTCACGTGGAGTGCCCTACGACGCGACACGCTACGAGACAGAAAACGTCGGACTCTTCAAGGGCGCAAACCACCGGTTCGCGACCCTCGGCCACGACCCAGTGCTCGGTCTCGTGTTCGGAACATCTAACATCATGACCAACAGCATCACCTGCGTTAAAGACACCAATGTTTTTGGTATTGGTGCACGAATTCCCGCAACCTACTCGGTCTCCTATGACGCCTTTGGGAAAAATCCACAGATCGGGGCGCCCGCTGGGACTGTAGAGATGCTGGTTGCGGCGGGAAGACGCGTCGTGAGCGAGCCGGATGCCGCCGCGGCTGCTCTAATCAAGCAGCTGATCCACATCGGCACAGACCTGTACACACCGTGCGGGATACAGATCCCATTCGCCAATCTCATCCTCGACAAAACACATACCGAGGTGCTTACCAAATACGTCAGCACCGGCGATGTGCTGAAGGTCGGCGCGCAGGCAGGTATGGCCGCGCTTATCAACTGGTTGATAGCGGCACTTCACGGGTGCTCACTGATATTCAAGGACGACGGATCAGATTACTGCACCGAGATGTACCAAGCACGTACCAAGAAAATCATCCTCCTGTCCGATACCATCGCAACTTCAAGCAGCGTCATACGGGCGTTAATCAAAGAGAATCCCAAGTGCCTCGACCTCGGAGGCGCAGCGATACTCGTCTACCGACTGTTCTCGGACGCGCGTTTCATTGCTAAGCTCAAAGAAGAGTATATGCAATCGGAGCTCAATATAATCTACAACGAGCGAGCAAAAGGGCTGCTCTGATTCCTCGGCGCCCTACCTCTTACATCACCATTCAAACAAAGCGGAAAGCGCCTCATTAAATAAAGACATCAGCACAAAAAGGACCCCTTGCCCGCGGCTCCAAAGGAGCAGGACAAGGGGCCCCAATCTAACCGAGGACGTTCCGGAGAGAAGCCCCCGTCACGCCCCCGGATTCCCGGTGGGAGTTCTAGACCTTGTCGGCCTTAGTACATACCGCCGCCCTGCTGACCAGCGGTAGCAGCAGCGATAGCGTCCTCAAGCTGAGTGTTCTTGGGCACATCGGAGACGGTAGCCTCGGTGATGAGGATCAGGCTGGCGACAGAAGCAGCGTTCTGCAGGGTGACGCGGCTGACCTTGACGGGGTCGAGGACGCCCATCTCAATCATGTCGCCCCACTCGCCGTTGGCAGAGTTGAGACCCTGGCCGGCGGGCAGCTCGGCAACCTTGTCGACCACGACAGCGCCCTCAAAACCAGCGTTCTTGGCGATGGTAGCGACCGGAGCAGTCAGAGCCTTCTTGACGATGTCGACACCGATCTTCTCCTCAGGGTCGTCAAGCTCAACGGCGTCGAGTGCAGGAGCAGCGTCCATGAAGGCGACGCCGCCACCGGCGACAATGCCCTCCTCGACAGCAGCGCGGGTAGCCTGCAGAGCGTCCTCGACGCGATGCTTGATCTCCTTGAGCTCGGACTCGGTAGCAGCGCCGACCTTGATGACGGCAACGCCACCGGAGAGCTTGGCCAGGCGCTCCTGGAGCTTCTCGCGGTCGAAGTCAGAGGTGGTGTTCTCCATCTCGCCCTTGATCTGAGCGATGCGGGCGTCGATGGCCTCCTTGGAGCCAGCGCCGCCGACGACGACGGTGTTGTCCTTGGAGATAGTGACGGACTTAGCGGTACCGAGCATATCGGCGGTGATGTCAGCGACCTTCACGCCCAGCTCGTCCAGAGCAGCCTGGCCACCGGTGAGGACGGCGATGTCCTCGAGGATGCGCTTGCGGCGATCGCCGTAGCCCGGGGCCTTGACGGCGCAGACGTTGAGGGCGCCACGGATCTTGTTGAGGACGAGGGTCGGCAGAGCCTCGCCATCGATGTCCTCAGCGATGATGAGCAGGCCACGGCCAGCGCGCTGGACAGCCTCGAGAACAGGCATGATGTCCTGGACGCTGGAGATCTTCTGGTCGGTGATGAGGATGTACGGATCCTTCATCACGGCCTCCATGCGGTCGTTATCCGTGACGAAGTAAGCGGAGACATAGCCCTTGTCGAACTGCATGCCCTCGACGGTGTCGATGGTGATGTCGAACGTCTGGGAATCCTCGACGGTGATGACGCCGTCCTTGCCCACGACCTCCATGGCCTCGGCGATCTTCTCGCCGACCTCGGGGTCACCGGCGGAGATGGTACCGACGGAAGCAATCTGCTCCTTGGTCTCGACCGGCTTGGCCTGCTTCTTCATCTCGGCGACGGCGGCGTTGACGGCCTTGTCGATGCCGCGACGGATGGCCAGCGGGTTGGCGCCAGCGGCGACGTTGCGCAGACCGTCGTTGACGATGGCTTGAGCGAGCAGGGTTGCGGTGGTGGTGCCGTCACCCACGGTGTCGTTGGTCTTGGTGGCGACCTCCTTCACCAGCTGAGCGCCCATGTTCTCGATGTTGTCCTCGAGCTCGATCTCCTTGGCGACAGAAACGCCGTCGTTGGTGATGGTCGGAGCACCGAACGTGCGCTGCAGCGCAACGTAGCGGCCCTTGGGGCCCATGGTGACGGTAACGGCGTCGGCCAGAGTGTTGACGCCCTTGGCAAGCTTAGCGCGGGCATCGGTGTTGAACGTAATGTTCTTTGCCATGGTAGGTAATCCTCCAAAAGAAATGTGACTCGCGTCGCCGCTTCCGAGTCCTATGCGGCGAGCGCGCTCAAAGACGAATCAGAGATTCTGACGAGACTAGGCCTCGACGACGGCGTAGATGTCGTCGGCGCGCATCAGCAGATACTTCTCGCCGTCGACCTTGACCTCGTTGCCGCCGAACTTACCGTAGATGACAACGTCGCCGACCTGAACGTCCATAGGGATGCGCTCGCCCTTGTCGTTGACCTTACCGGCGCCAACGGCAACGATGGTGCCGCGCTGCGGCTTCTCCTGAGCGTTGCTGGCGATATACAGACCAGAAGCGGTCTTCTGCTCGGCCTCGTCGGGCTTGACCAGGACGCGATCTACAAGCGGCTTCAAAGACGACATGCTTGTTTCCTCCTTTGTGGGCCGCGCGGTCATGCCGCGCGGGTTAACCCTTTTTGTTTGCGTACGCGTTGAATGGTACCCACGAATGGCGGGTTATACAACACGGAGTCAAAAAATCTTATTTTTTGGCACTTAGATTTTCTGAATGCCGGGGGATAACTTAGCGATGCCTCCCGTGTGGCTCCGGAGGGGCGGGGCATAAGGTTTCCTGCTCGGGCAGTCCTGCTCGCACGAAGGCCACATTAAGTGGCCTTCGGCTCGTGCGGAACTCACGATAAACCTTATGCCCCGCCCCTCCGGAGCCACACGGGAGCCAGGTTAACTAATTCGGTCCCGGCATTCAGAAAAGTCAGTGCAGCAAAATGGCGATGCGGATGGAATGCACAAGATAGGGGCACGTTGTTGGGACGCGCTCTTTTAAGTTGCGGTGGAATAGTTCCTGTTTTTGGGCTTGAAGGCCGATTTTAGGGACTATTTCACCGCAACTGGGGGGTGGGATGTGGGATTAGCGCTCGTAGATTAAGTTGCCTGCCAGGTAGGTGGCCTGAACCTTGGTGGTTTGGAGTTCTTGGGGGTCGATGGTGAGTGGGTTTTGGTCCAGGACTACCAGGTCGGCGTATTTGCCGGGTTCCAGGCTGCCGAGGTTTTGCTCGTCGCCCGCTGCATAGGCGCTGCCCAGAGTGTAGTTGCGCAGAGCCGTTGCCGCATCGATGCGCTCGCTCGGCAACCAGCCGCCCTCGGGCCAGTGGCTTTTGGGGTCCTGGCGCGTGATGGCCGTGTAGAGCACGTTCATGCTGGTAACGGGCGTGATAGGGCTGTCAGTACCGAAGGCTTGGCGGATGCCGCGCTGCTTATAGGTTGCGAACGGCCACATGATTCGGCTTCGCTCCAGGCCAAGGTCGCGCTCTGGGCCGCCCGGGTCGAGCGTAATGTGACAGGGCTGGCTCGAGGCAATCACGTTGAGCTTGCGCAGGCGATCGATGTCCTGGGGCAGGAGATTCTCCAGATGCTCAAGCGTATTATGGCCGTGTTGGGGCAGGCCGTAGAGCTCTGCCGCCTCCTCAAAGATATCGAGCGCGGCATGGATGGCACCGTCGCCGATGACGTGGATGCGCACGGTGTGCCCGCGCTCCGCAGCAGCCAGAACCAGCTTGCGCATGCGCTCGACGGGAACCGTCAGGCGACCTTGGTCGCCCGGGAAGCGCGGATTGGTATAGGGCTCGGTGAGATACGCCGTGTGTTCGCTCGACACGCCGTCGAAGAACTGCTTAAAGCCCGGTGCCGAGAGCAGCACATTGTTCGCGTAACGTGCCTGCAGCTCTTCCAAGCGCGACTGGTCATCCAGCAGCGTGGGGAACAGATGGGCTCGGATGCCCAACTTGTCGGCTGCCTGCAGTTTGTCGTAGACGTCGTCGCGAATAAAGTCGCAGCCCGGCATGGGCATGAGCGACATATCGCAGATTGAGGTGATGCCTTGCTCGGCCATACGCTTCATCTGGTCGGCGTAAGCGCTCGCGATGCGGTCCTCGCCCAGCCACTCCAGGCAGCGCGGCAGCAGCTGCATAGCAGCCGCCTCGTGGGCGATACCCGTAAGCTCGCCATTTGCATCTTTGTCGTAACTGCCACCCGCCGGAGGCTCGCTGTCGCGCGTAACGCCGAGCGCCTCGAGTGCGCGGCTGTTGAGCCACAGCGTGTGCCCGTCGCCCGAGTACATAACGCAGGGACGATCGGGAAATGCCGCATCGAGGGAGGCCTTGGTAGGGTGCTCGGGCGGATCCCAGCGGTAATCGCGCCAACCCTGGGTCACGACCCAGGCGTCATCTGGCAAGCCTTTGGAAAACTCGAGCGCATGCTGCACCAATGCTGCCTCGGACGTGCCCATATCCATGAGCATGTACGGCGAGGAGCCAACCGAAGTATGGAAGAAATGCAGGTGCGCATCGTGGAAACCGGGGCAGACAAACTGCTCGCCGTAGTCGATAACCGGCGTGGCGGCAGGCGCGGCGGCAATCACGTCATCGGGCGCACCGACTGCGACGATGCGATCGCCCGCAATGGCAATCGCCAGCTCGCGGGCGGTATCGATACCGTCTTGGGCGGTAAAAACGTTCTTGGAGCGGATAATCCGATCGATATGTTGCATGGGCATCCCCATCTCTGGCAGGAAATTCAACACCCCCGAGTGTACTCCCCCGCCCTTGCAACAAAACTCCAAGCGGCAAACGGCAACTTTACCAGCCCTAGCGGCAGGTGGCATACTGGAGAGAGCCTGTACGATTTTGCGATCAACCCAGCAAGGAGCAAATCGACCATGACGAAAACCAAGGCACAGCAGATTATGGCAGCAACCGAGGTTCGCGCGGCAGACGACGTCACCGCGGCCATCCAAGATATCGCCGCCGAGTTTGAGCCCTATATCATCAAGCAGCGCCGGCACTTCCATAAGCACCCGGAGCTGAGCCTTGCCGAGGAGCGCACGACCTCCGACATCGCCAACCAGCTCGACGCCATGAATATCCCCTACGAGCGTCCACTCAAGACGGGCCTGGTGGCGACGCTTCGCGGTACCGCGCCGGATGCCTACCGCGAGGACGGCACGCCGCGCCGCCGCATCCTGCTGCGCGCCGATATCGACGCCCTGCCCGTCACCGAGCAGACCGGCGAGGAGTTCGCCAGCGTCAACGAGGGCTGCATGCATGCCTGCGGCCACGACTGCCATATCGCCATGATGCTCGGCACGTTGCAGATTCTGCGCCACATGACCGATGACATTCACGGCGAGGTCCGCATCGTGTTCCAGCCCAGCGAGGAAAACGGCCAGGGTGCCAAGCTCATGATCGGCACGGGCGTGCTCGACGGCGTCGATGGCGCCTACGCCGCGCACATCTGGAGTGAGGTCGACGCCGGCACCGTGAGCTGCGAGCCCGGACCGCGCATGGCCAATACCGACTGGTTCCGCATCGACGTCCGCGGCACCTCGTGCCACGGTGCCATGCCCCAGCGCGGTCACGACGCCGTTATGGTTGCCGCCGAGATCGTCAACGCTCTGCAGACCATCGTTTCGCGCGAGATCAGTCCCTACGAGCCGGCCGTCATTACCGTCGGCGAGCTGCACGGCGGAACCGCGCGCAACGTTATCGCCGGCACGGCCTACCTCGCCGGCACGGTGCGCACCTACGGCGATTCGACCCACGAGGAAATGCCGGAGCTCATGCGCCGCATCGTGGAGCATACCGCGGCCGCCTTGGGCGCCGAGGCAAAGCTCACCGACTACACCATCGCCAACTACAAGGTCGAAAACGATGCCGCCTCGAGCGAGCGCTGCCGCCAGGCAGTAATCAAATGCTTGGGCCCCACCGGCCAAGGCCATTACCGCGGCACGCTTTCGGGCGAGGATTTTTCGGAGTACCTGCGCCGCGTACCGGGCGTGCTCGCCTTTGTAGGTACGCGCAACCCCAAGATTGGCGCCACGTACGCCCAACATTCCTGCTTCTACAAGATCGACGAGACTGTGCTGGCAAAGGGCTCCATGGTGGCCGCCCAGTATGCCATCGACTTTTTGGCCGAGCCCACCCAAGAGGAGCTCGACGGCCCCGCGATCACCGCGGTCGCCGAAACCAACCCCGACTTGGCCGCCAAGTTGCGCTCTGCCAAGGCCACGTCCGCCGAAGCTCGCGATGCTATCCATGATGCCCGCACGGCTCGTCATGCCGCGATCAAGGGCATCCACGATGCACGTGCCGCCGCTCGCCGCGAGGAGAAACACGACGAGTAGTCGATCCACGACCATCTCGCAGTCATAGCCGCATCGCGATATCAAAGCGGGGGCGGACGCTTCGGCACGTCCGTCCCCGCTTATTTGTCAAGCGCTATTTCTACCGTTTCTACCCCGTCCCCAAATGGCAGGTGGCAGGGTTACTCGTCCTGCGGGTCCTCGTCGGAGCTTGGCGCAGGCTCGGGCTCAGGCGCAGGCTCGGGCTCCGGTTCCGGCATGGGCGCGGGCTCGGGCTCAGGCACGGGCGCGGGCTCAGGCTCAGGCTCAGGCTCAGGCTCGGGCTCGGGCTCGGGCGCAGGCGCCGGCGCCGCAGCGGAATCGGATACGGGCGCTGCGTCGGCGCTAAAACCAGCCGGAGCAGACTTCTTCTCAAACGGCAGCACAAAAGTCAGGACGTCGTCCTTGTCCTCGTCGGCCCACTCGCTTGCGTAGCGCGCAACCCAATAGCCAACGGCACGGTGCTTGAGCATCTTGCCAAAGACCGTGAGGAATACCGTGACAAACGCCGTCAGCACCAAGAACAATACGAGCGTGATGCCACCGCCGGTAACAAGCGCCTCAATAGCCGTAGGACGGTAGTAGTAGCTATACATACCGACAGAGGCAATGGTGCCAAAGACGAACGTCAGGATCCAGGTGACAACGTTGGCGACCAGGCCCGTCAAAAACTCGGGAAGGAACGAAGCGCAGAACAGTTTGGTCTTGTTGTGCTTAAAGGCCGCCCAGACCTTATCGAGCGAAAACGCGCTCTCGACACGACCGGTCACCGCAAAGTGCATCACGGCAATGTCGGCGAACATCTTAAAGAAGACCCCCAAGACCGCCGTGGCAATCATAGCCAGGACAAGCAGGCCAAGCGAGCCGAACAGCGCTGCCTCGAGTGCATAAGAGCCGTAATACGAATACGAGCCCGCGGCGCCAATTACCACGCTCTCCACCAGCGAAAGCACTACACCGATAACGGGAATGGCAGCGATAACCTCGAGCACGACCGAGATAACGCTCGAAAAGACTCCGAGGCCAAACGACGTGGAACGCATGAGTGGACGATCCATACCGTCATCAACCTTGAGCGACAGATCGCGACCCCACTCAATACCAAAGCCGGAACCACACACGCTCGCAATGCAAGCTGCCAAAAAGCCGATGGCAGCCGCGATACCGCCGATAACGGGAATGAACAGCACGAGCACCGACACAACACAAATCAGCGCCGGCAAAAAGGCGATCTGGCACACGCGCTGCAGCACGCCCGGCGTCTTGGTCATGTCCTCAAACGCCTGAGCCACACAGCCCTTGGACGCATTCGCCACGGGCGGTTGCGGAACAAACTGCTGGGGCTGACCCTGAGGGGCAGAGGCTGCGGCACCGGCATTGGGGGCACCACACGCACCACAGAACTTATCGTTGTCGCCCATGGGGGCACCACACTGCGAACAGAACATCGAGATCATCCCTTCGTATCTTGAGCGAATCATCTGGATCGCAAACGATGTCTTTGGCATCATTATCACCCAATGTGGGGACAAATACTCCAACATGACGCATTTGCAATGCGCAGGGCGCTATTCGATTGTTTGATAAGCTCGACCGCGTTAGTTCGTTCCGCGGAAACCCTTGCCGACGATCTCGGAGCTGTCGACAATCGTGATAAAGGCACCCGGATCGATCTCGCGCGCGTAGCGACGCAGTTGCACGGCCTCGCGACGGCTTAGCACGCTCATGATCACCGTCACGCACTTGCCCGAGAAAGCACCGTAGCCGCGGCTGATAGTCGCCGTACGGTTGAGATGCTTGACGATAAACTCCTCGACCTTAAGGGGCTCGGAACAAATGACTGTGCAGACTTTGCGCAGGTGAATGCTCTCGATGGCCTTGTCGACCACGAGCGTCTTGGCAAACAGGCCGAGCACGCAGTACAGACCGACGCGCGGGCCGTACAAGAAGGCCGCGATGGTCACGATGCCGATATCGACCAGCAGCAGCGCACGGCCGATCTCAAGCGTCGTGCGGCGTTTGAGAATCATGGCGAGGATGTCCGTGCCGCCCGTCGAGGCACCAATATCAAAGACGATGGCGCTGCCGAGCGCCGGCAGAATCACGGCAAAGCACAGGTCGAGCCACATATCGCCCGTCATCGAGACATCGGTCGGAATAAAGAGCTCAAACAGCGAAACATAGGCGGACAGCGCAAACGAGGCAAAGACACTCCACAGGATTGCCTTGCGCTCCAAAAAGATAAAGCCCAGAACGACCAGGACCGCATTGATAATCCACATAAAGACGCCGACGGGCAGGGTCGGGAACAGCGTGGACAGAATGACCGACACGCCCGAGGTGCCGCCAAAAGCAAAGTGATTAGGGGTTTTAAACGCGACGATGGCAAAGGCCGTGAGGATCAGGCCCAAATTGAGCTCGGCAAAAAAGCGCGGAAAGCCCGGCTCCTGGCTGCGCTTGCGACCAGCGCGCTCGCCCCGCTCGATAACATCGCGATCGACCACGCGCTCCATCGGCACTACGGGAGGACGATGCACCTCCTCGGCAGCACGCGACGCCGCCTCTGCCGCAGCGGCCTCAATTGCCCATGCCTTGCTTTCTGTTTCGTGCTCGTCGGCCATTACGGCAACCCCTCGTTAACAATTTGGAAACAATGCGCCCATTAGAGTAACGCGGAACGTGGGGATTGCAACCCCTAGTTAGACGAGCGGTATGACTACATCGGGAGCGTACAAAAACGGCCGGCTACGCTTTTGCTTGCGCGGTCGGCCGTTTAACGTTTTCGCAGATAAAACCTGCCAAAACAAACCTGTCCCTTTTTGGAAGGTTATTCGTGCTGGCTGGCGTGGTGCTCGTACTCCTCGGGAGTGATGACATCCTCGATGCGCAGGTTGACGCCTGCCACCTCAAGGCCGGTCATCGCGGCAAGACGCTCGGTGACGCGCGCCTTAACGTCGTCAAAGATCGCAGGCGCATAGGCGCCGTACTCGATGATGACCGAGATGTTGACGACCACGCGGTTGTCGTCGGTGACCTCGACCGTCACGCCCTTGGTCAGGTTCTCGGCACCAAACTGCTCCTGCACAAAGTGCATGAGGTTACCCTTCATGCCCAGAACGTGCGGCACCTCGCGGGTGGCCATGGCGACGATTTTCTCGATCACGCCGTTGGAATAGGTCAGCGAGTCCTCGGACTCGTCTGCTTCCTCGTCGTCCTCATCCGTATCGGACTCGGCCTCGACGAGAGCCTCGTCCTCGAGCGTCACATCCTCAGCTTCGGCGACGACCGCCTCGTTCTCCTCGAGCTCGGTATCGGCTACATCGACCTTCGTATTAAAAGCCATGGTTCCTCCTTATGCCTGCCGCGGATGCGACAGTCGAATACATATTAGCGGCCGCTAAACAAACGGCCGAAGAAGTTGACGATCCCGTTCTCGCCGTCGCGAATTTGGCCGATCACAGCGCCGATCAGCACGAAGAATGCAATGACGAGCGTATCCCACAGGCCGAGCGTGAGCACCAAAACGGCGAGGATAAAGCCAGCGACGGCACCGAGCGTGGTGTTGGGATGACGCACCGCATAGCTCCAGATGGCAGCGCCCGTACCCTTGATGAGACCCATAGCCTCGTCAAAATCCGCGGCTGCCGCGTCTTGTAACTCGGTTGCCTCTACTTTGGAATCAACAGGTTCGCTCGCCGGCGTAGCGCTCTGGTCAATCGTCAGGCGCGGCGTACGAGCGGTCTTATCTTGATTGGTATCACTCACCGGAAACCTCCACGGTCTGGACGGTAGTCTTGGACGGCAAAAAACGGACGCGCGCGGTCGTACCCGGCGCGCCGAGCATGGTATCGCAGGCTTCTTCGATGCGCTGCTGCATCGCGGTAGCCAGAGATGCCACGTCCTTATCGTCAAGCGCGATAGCCTCGACCTTAAAACGGACGTGCGAATCGTCGGGGCCTTGTACGCGAGCCTCGACATGCTCAACCATCACGCGGTCGTCGCGCTCGGCAGCAGCCCTGGCGCACGAAGAAAGCGCCGCAAGGGTAACCTCGATATTGCGCTCCCCCGCCGGATGCACGCAGGACGGCTCGCGACGGGCGAACATCAGGCGGAAGAAGCTTATCAGCACGCCGATCGCCACGACGCCGGCGCACGCCGTGACGACGATGCGCGGCATGGGGTCGCGCATCAGCAGCATAAAGCGATACGTATACGGCCCCCAAAACTGGCAGACAAGCGTACCCAGCGCCACGATGGTGGCGGCAAGATACACGATCGCTAGGGCTCGTTTGAGTACGCGCACGCGGCGCTCCCTTCAAATTTCGGCTCTCGAAATGCAAAACGGTTCGCATCATTATAAAAGAGCCGGGTCCGGTGCTCTACGCACGCGGATCCGGCTCATCTATTCCACGAGGCTTGCATGCTCGCTTCATTATGCCCAGATATGCACGGCTTAACCCGTGCGAGCGCTACTCCTCCTCGAGGGCAGCGATGACCTCGTCGGTCATGTCCATGGTGCTGTAGACGTCCTGGACGTCGTCGAGCTCCTCAAGACGGTCGATGAGGCGCTGAACCTTCTTGGCGTCGGCGCCGGAGACCTCGGTCGGGGTGGTCGGGACCATGGTGGTCTCGGAGCCCTTGACCTGGACGCCCTGCTCCTCGAGCGCCTTGGAGACAGCCATGACCTCGTTGGCAGTAGTCCAGACGATCCACTCCTCGCCGGCGTCCTCGTAGTCCTCGCCACCGGCCTCGGCGATGGCCATCATGAACTCATCCTCGTCACCGGCAGCACCGTTGGCGATCATGGTCTCCTTCTTGGCGTTCTCGTCCAGGATCTCCTTGGCGACGACGATCTGGCCCTTACGCTCAAACTGGAAGGCGACGGAGCCGGAGGTGCCCAGGTTGCCACCAGCGTGGGAGAAGGCGGAACGGACATCAGCGGCGGTACGGTTGCGGTTGTCGGTCAGGCAGTCGACGTAGACGGCGACACCGGCGGGACCGTAGCCCTCGTACACGATGTTCTCGTAGACGGCGGCGTCAGCACCCGAACCAAAAGCCTTGTCAATAGCGGACTTGATCTTGTCCTTAGGCATGGACTGAGCCTTGGCCTTGGCAACGGCAGCGGCGAGGCTGGCGTTGTTCTCGGGCAGCGGGTCACCGCCGAGACGGGCAGCAACGGTGATGTTGCGGCTGAGCTTGGAGAAGAGGGCGGAACGCTTGGCGTCCTGCGCGCCCTTACGATGCTTGGTTGTGGCCCACTTAGAGTGTCCGGACATACGTGTCTCCTATCGGTTTCGACCTAAAGCCCAGCGCAGATGCTCGGGCAATATAAACAAACGTCGTTATGATATACCTACTAGCCTGCGAGATAAACCCCAAAATGAAGGCGTCGTGATGATGTCCCCTTTGGTGCAAAGAAACCTGACCCCAATGCACCAAGTTAGGACCAGAGGAAGTCGCTGCGGGTGACGGTGGCGCCGATGGCGAAGGGCATGCAGGCGATGACCGGATACAGGTAGCGCATGTAGGTCGAGCCGTTGCACGGACCAATCAGGCACACGGCGAGCACGCCCAACAGCGGCACCCAGATCGCCAGCGCACGCCATGAATGACGACGCAGCAGGTAGACCACCACGGCGATCATGATCCACACATAGGTGGCCGAGCTCATGGTGAGCGAAATAAACGGGATGCGCTGCACCGCCACACGGTACAGATTGATCAGGTGGTCACACCAGCGCACCACGTTGCTGTCAACCGGATGGAAGTCGAAGTACTTGAGGTTGTCGGGACGCGCCATGATCTCGGTACTGCGCGCCGTGCTGTAGACCCAGGCATCGCGCGCGCTCGGATAAAAATAACCATAGTAGTTATTGATAAGCGCCGAAATATAGCACTCGGGATCCTTCTTAAACATCTGGGCCCACACCTCAAAATAGGCCTTGATGTCCTCCTGTGAGGCGTACTCATTAAAGCAGTTCTTGACGGCATCGGACTTGTCGGGGTTGTAGCGGCGGCCCAGGTTCTCGTACTTGAGTACGCGATCGATCACGGCACGCTCTTCGTCGGTCACCGAACCGTCGCAAGGAGCCTCCACGATGGTGCCGTCCTCCTTAACCGTGGGGTTGACGCCCGAGTTGAGGCCGTCGTGCTTTTGGACGAAACGAGCCGTCTGCTGGAACGGAATCGAGAGGATTTCGCGCTTGGAACCAGGCGTAATGTCGTGCGCCGGCATAAACACCTTGGTGAAGTACATATTAGAGGCAAGGCAGAGTGCAAGCACCGCGAGAACGCCAACCCAGCGGAAACGTGGGATGGCGCCCGAAGGCGTAGCACCAGCCTGCTTGGCTGCACGACGAGCCGCATGCGCGTCCCATGCGCAAAACGCCGCCGCAATCACGCAGGCCGCCAACGGAAAGACCAGACCGCCATTGCGCAAAAACGTGGAACCCATGGCAGCCAGCGCAAGCAACAGCCAGTCGTGGCGCGCAAAGAGCACGGGCCTCTGTTCGCCCGCACGCTCGGCATTGGCATCACGACGGGGCAAGCCACATGCCACGAGCTTGACGGTCTGTACCAGCAGCACCAAAAACGCGTCGGCAAAGAGCACGTCTTTGGTGAGCAACGCCGCGTAGTTAGAGAACATCGGCATAAACGCAAAGAACAGCAGGATCGTACCGCAAACCGGCAGGCTCACGCCCAGTTTGCGCAGCGACGAAATGGAATAGGCCATGCAGGCAGCCGTGATGACAAATTGAGCGCAGGTATAGATGATGAGGCCCGCGTTAGCGCTGTTGAACAGCGAAAGCCCCAGCTGAACGCACGAGCCGATAATGGCCGTGTGCACTACGGGATGATGCCCGTTGAGCAGCACGTTGGGGTTGAGTAGGCGCAGGTAGTCGCTCGTGCCGTTGGGATAGTTGAACCACTGGCGAATCTGCGCACCCGTATCTCCCATAAAAAGGCCGGGCAGCGAAGCGATGAGCGTGGGCGCCCAGGCGATCATAAGCACCAGGAAGGGCCCGGCAAAGGGATGGACCGAGAGCACGGCGTGAGCCACACGCCATATGCGGCCAAAGTGCGCCTCGGAAAACGGGATGCGTCGGGAGCTCAGCCAATCCAGACACTCAAAAGCCAGATAGAAGGCCACGATCGCTAGGAGCATCCAGCCCGCGCCGCCAATCCAGGCGCAGATGATGCGGGCCTTGTCGCCAAGAACAATCTCGGCCGAGTCGATGAGGTCGTAGCTACGGCCGAACACCATGCAGATGGCGAAAAACAGCGACGGCAGAATGATCGATGGACGCCAGGTGTCGCCACGGCCAAAGAACACGTAGCGAAACGGCAGCGTGAGCAGGCAGGCAAGCGCAAGCAGCATGACCGCGTCGGTATGGCCGGCAAACGAGAGGAGCACCTCGTAGCACACGTACAGCATGCCCGAGGCTTTGGGGTCAATCGCCAAGACTGCGTTGCTCGACACCGGGGCGGGATCGATGGAAAACGCCGTGGTCGCCAACAGCGCGAGCAGAAATGCGATGAGCGTCTGCTTGGCGGGGTAGCGCTTAAACCAGACGATGCGGGCCGCGTCGCGCGCAGCCGTTGTGGAGAGATCGGAATCCTTCACAGTCCGAAAGCCTTTCTAGAAACCTGCCAAAAAGGGACAGGTTTATTTTGGCAGGTTTTATCTGGGGAAACGTTACGGTTCTGTCATCGTTGCCCAGCAAACCACCACAAAAGTGCCTGTCCCCTTTGTGGTGGTTAGGAGTCGAGGTAGATGCGCTGGGGACGGTTGCGGCGGAGGGCAAAGATGACGAGCGCCAGGCCGGCGATCACGAGCGGCAGGCTCAGCAGCTGGCCCATGGTGATAACGCCACCCAGCAGATAGCCCAGCTGCGCATCGGGCACGCGCACAAACTCGACGAGGAAGCGGACGATACCGTAGCCCATCACGAACACGCCCATAAACGTACCCTGGGGCAGCAGCGGCTTTTTGCGGCTGAGCACCTGCAGAATGCAAAAGAGCACGATACCCTCAAGAAATGCCTCGTAGAGCTGGGAGGGGTGACGCGGCATATCGCCCGCAGTCCCGCCAAAGACCACGCCCCATGGCAGATCGGTCGGCTTGCCCCACAGCTCGCCGTTGACAAAGTTGGCGCAGCGCCCCAGGCACAGGGCTAGCGGAGCGCCAATGACGGCAAGATCGGCCAAAGTCCACGCATCGAGCTTGTACATACGGCACACGAGCACGCCACCGATGATGCCGCCCACCAGGCCGCCATGGAAACTCATGCCGCCTTCGTTGGTGGCAAAGATCTCGAGCGGGTGCGCCCAGTAGTAGCCATCACCGTAAAAGACGACGTAGAACAGGCGCGCACCGATAATGAGGCCAAAGACCACGCCGACCACGACACTCGTCAGGTCGTCAATCGTGATGTTAAAGCCCCAGTGACGCTGCGTGCGGTACATGACGACCGCCGTGAGCAGGGCGCCGACCACATAGGCCAGACCATACCAGTAAATCGTGATGGGCCCCGCCGAAATCGCGACGGGATCAAGCATATGGTAGAAGTCGTTGAGCATGTCGACCCTCCTACTCCCTACATACAAATGCGGCCGCGGGCCTTGCGCTCGCAGCCGCATATTTGGGCGTAACGTCTATGCGGAGTATGCCGTCCGCAGCTTTCGCATCTTAGAACGGCGCGTACTCGTCGTACAGGTCGTCGGTCTCGCCGGAGGCATTGACCTGCTCGACGCGGGTAACGCCGGGTACGTGCTCCTTGAGGATGCGCTCAATACCCATGGACAGGGTCAGCGAGCTCATGGGGCAGCCGGCGCAAGCGCCCTGCAGCTCCAGCTTGACGACGCCTTCGTCGTCAACGCCCACATACTCCATATCGCCGCCGTCGGCCTGCAGGTTGGGGCGAATCTCTTCAAGAACCTTCTTAAGCAGCTCTTCGTTAACAGCCACAGGGGCTCCTTTCTCACAATTACGCGGGCGCGCCCGCGGACAGGGGCTATGTTACTACAGCCATGTACCCGCTCACGAGCCATCCATGCGCGCGGACACGACTTTCACGAGCAGTCAATTTGGGACGGGGCTCTTTTAGCTGCTTTTGCCGGCGCCCGACGCTAACACAGGCTGCTGCTACTGCTGAGCCTGTTCCCCGGTGCCAATGTGTACATCGACGATAACTTGGCGGTAGCTGATGCCACAGGAGTCGAGGATGCGGCGGCTGATGCGGCCGTCGTCGGTGTCGGCGTACTTGTTGTCCAGGTAGACAACCTCGCCCACACCCACCTGCGCCAAAATCTTGGCGCAGTCGTGGCACGGGAACAGCGTGACGTAGACCGTGGAACCCTCGAGGTCCTTGAGCGAGCCACGGTAGTTGAGCACGGCGTTGGCCTCGGCATGGACCACGTAGTTGTGCTTGTCCTGCAGCGGGTCGTCGCTCGTACCCCACGGGAAAAAGTCGTCGTTGAGCGCCGAGGGCGTACCGTTGTAGCCCACCGAAAGGATACGGTGGTTGGTGCTGGCGATGCACGCACCCACCTGCGTGTTGGGGTCCTTGCTGCGGCGCTGTGCGGCGATGGCCACGCTCATAAAGAACTCGTCCCAGCTAATGACGTCCAGGCGCTTGCCTGACGAAGTTTGATGAAGATCGTCCGACATGGCAGACACCTCCGTAATCGCAATAGTTTGACCCATTGTAGCAGGTGAAAGGTGGGGGCGTTTGTCCCACCGGCGCCCTCACTTTTACACGCGGCGGGGCTTTTGGTTGATGCGGTAGAGCTCGGCGAGACCCCGCAACGTCAGCGCGTCGTCGACCGTCAGACTGTGACCGACCAGCGACGCGAGCGCCTCGGCGTCGTCGCCGGTAATGACGATGGGCACGTCGCCCTCCCCCGCGGCCTTGGTCGCGCGCATCTCGGCGAGCACCATGTCGAGCATGCCGTCGATGCGGGCTACCTCGCCCAGAACCACGCCCGAACGCATGGCCTCGCGCGTGTTGCGGCCGATCACATGCGTGGGTGCCGAGGGCTCGACCTGCGGCAGACGCGCCGCAGCAGCCGAAAGCGAGCGAGCGCCAAGCGCCAGACCCGGCGCGATGACGCCGCCCACAAAGGTACCGCGCGCGTCGATGACCTCGATATTGGTCGTGGTACCCAAGTCGATCACGATGCAGGGAGAGCCGTAGACGGCGCGTGCCGCCGCAGCGTCGGCGATGCGGTCGGGGCCGATCTCGGCCGGATCGTCGTAGTGTACGGGCATGCCGGTCTTGAGGCCCGGCCCCACGGTGAGCACGCGTCCCGTGCAGGTGCGGGAAAGTGCCGCCTTCCACGGGCGCTCGAGCGCCGGCACCACGCAGCTCAGCACGGCGGCCGCGGGAACGAGCGCGCCCGGCATGCCCGCATCGGCGGCAAGCGCGGCCATGACTTGAGCGAGACGCATACGCACTTCGTCGGCCGTAATACGGGCCGGCGTCGTGATCTCGCACGTCGCGAGCGGGCGCTCCTGCGCCGCGGCCGAATCCTCGGCAAACAGACCAAATCGAATGAACGTGTTACCCACGTCGACCGTCAATATATATGCGCACCCATTAAGCATCGTCGGCGCTCCTTTCGTCTGCCCAGCAGTATATCGCCTACCTAAACCAGTCATCCCAAAATGACTACCTTGCGGCTATACTGGTGCGCGGTCGTTTGCGAGCTCACGCGGCGGCCCTTGGTAACCCGACTTCCCGCGCCGTATCCGTAACGGCGCTCCCGGGGGAAGCGGATATACGCAAAGGAGTTTTATATGAGCAATCCCTCGAACCGCGCTTCGATGCGCGGGCAACTCACGCTGCGCGGAGTCGTCATCGGCGTCCTTGGCTGCGTGATCATCACGGCAAGCTCGGCCTACACTGCCCTCAAGATGGGCGCACTCCCCTGGCCGATCGTCTTCGCTGCCGTCATCTCGCTGTTCTTCCTTAAGCTCATGGGCAACGCTAGCCTCAACGAGGCAAACGTCACCCACACCATCATGTCCGCAGGCGCCATGGTCGCCGGCGGTCTGGCGTTTACCATCCCGGGCGCCTGGATGCTGGGCTATGCCGACCAGATCAGCTGGCTCGACATGTTTATCGTGGCACTCGCCGGCACCATCCTGGGCTTGCTGGCCACGGCACTCATCCACCGTCACTTTATCGTGGACGCCGCGCTTGAGTTCCCCACTGGCAACGCCGCAGCTCAGACCCTGCGCGCGACCGAGGCCGGCGGCAAGACCGGCAAGCAGCTCTTTGGCTCCATGGCCATCGCAGGCATCTACAGCGTGCTTCGCGACGCTCTGGGCGTGGTGCCCAGCATGCTGTGCACGCTCAATATCCCCGGCGTGACCTTTGCCATCTATAACTCGCCCATGCTGCTCTCCATCGGCTTTTTGGTTGGCTTCGCCCCGGTTGCCTTCTGGTTTGCCGGCGCGCTGCTAGGTAACTTTGGCATCATCGTGGGCGGCACCGCTGCCGGTCTATTCGACATTGTGACTGCGCAGGGCATCGTCAAATCGCTCGGCATGGGCCTCATGATGGGCTTTGGCGTCGCTGTCGTCCTCAAGGACATCCTGCCGCAGGTCACCGGCATCGCCCGCGGCCTCGCCGCCGACAGCTCCAGCGACACCGACGAGCAGTCGCTCATCTCGGGCTCGCTTAAGCTCGACGCCGGCATCATCGGCCTGGGTACTGCCGCCATCGCCGTGATCGTCGCCATCGCGCTCGACCTTGGCCCCGTCCCGGCCGTCATCGTCACGCTGTTCACCTTTGTCACCACTATCATGAGCGCGCAGAGCTGCGGCCAGACGGGCATCGACCCCATGGAGATCTTCGGCCTCATCGTCATGCTCATCGTGGCTGCCTTCGCACAGATCGCCCAGGTCAAGCTGTTCTTTATCGCCGGCATCGTGGCCGTGGCATGCGGCCTTGCGGGCGACGTCATGAACGACTTTAAGGCCGGCGCCGTGCTGGGCACCAATCCGCGTGCGCAGTGGATCGGCCAGGCCATCGGCGGCATCGTGGGCGCCCTGGTCGCCGCTGCCGTCATGGTCGCGCTCGTCACCGCCTATGGTCCGGATGCTTTCGGCCCCGACAAGAGCTTTGTGGCCGCGCAGGCAAGCGTCGTCGCCACCATGGTCTCGGGCATCCCGAGCGTGCCGTGGTTCGCAGGCGGCTTTATCGCCGGCATCGTCATGTACTGGCTCGGCATTCCGGCCATGATGATCGGCCTAGGCGTGTATCTGCCGTTCTACATGTCGCTCACGGCCTTCTTGGGCTCCTGCGTCAAGCTCGCCTACGACAAGTGGGCCGCACGCCGCGACGCCGCTGCCGGTCTTTCGGACGAGGAGAAGGCCTCCAAGGATGCCGCCTTCCAGGAGCAGGGCCTGGTCGTCGCCAGCGGCCTGCTCGGCGGCGAGTCCATCGTCGGCGTTATCCTGGCGTTTGTCTCTGTTGGTCTGAGCCTGCTGGGGTAGGCCGAACAACAACGCACCAGCGCAGAGCGCGGGGTCGGAATCAAACCGGCCCCGCGCTTTTTTGTCTATTTGACTCTCATGATCCTCACGGCGTTTTAGCCATGTCGATTGTCCTGACTTCCAGGTCAACAAACCTTGTCTGACACCTCGCCTAACGCGGTGTAGGGTAAAGACGACAGATGCAAGAAGCGGCTCAGAAGCTAAACGAGGTAAGCATGGAACTCGACAAACAACAGATCAAGCGGCTGCGCGAGCGTCATCATCGTCGTCACGGTATACGCCCCGCACACAGCGAGGCCATGGAGAATGCTACCCGTTTCCTTAAGCAGGCGTTCAACATACGCGAGGGACGCGCGCCCTATCACGTGATTCGCAAGCGCTTTGTAAACGGGGCGCGCCTGACTGGCTCGCACTTATGCATCCTGATCATTGCCATGTTGATCGCGAGTATCGGCCTCGATATCGACTCGGATATCGCCATTGTCGGTGCCATGCTCATCTGCCCGCTCATGGGCTCGGTCCTTGCCATGGCATACGGCATTGCCACGCTCGACCGCGAGATTGCCGTCGAGGCAATTGCCGGCCTCGCGCTGCAGATGGTCTTTTGTCTAATCACGTCCACGCTGTACTTTAAGCTCTCGCCCCTTGGCACCACCACGGCCGCCATCATCGACAACTCGACACCGACTGTGTGGGACCTTGCCGTCGCGCTCGCGGGCGGCTTTGCGGGTGGCCTGGGCAACTCGCGCGACCAGGAACCCGCCACGCTCATCGCCGGCGTGGCCGTGGCGACCGCGCTCATGCCGCCCCTGTGCGCGGCGGGCTATGGCATCGCCATCGCAAGCGGGTCGCTGTTTCTTTCAGCCCTCTACGAGTTTGGCATCAACGTGGTCTTTATCGCACTGGCTGCCGAAGCCGTGCTGCTTCTTTTGCGCGTGCCGCTCAAGCGCGACCTCAACGGCGACGGCATTGTGACCGCCGAGGAAAACGCCGAGGTCGAT
Source organism: uncultured Collinsella sp. (assembly GCA_900542945.1). Taxonomy (GTDB): domain Bacteria; phylum Actinomycetota; class Coriobacteriia; order Coriobacteriales; family Coriobacteriaceae; genus Collinsella. The sequence goes on along the minus strand of UQPI01000021.1, from coordinate 4,023 downwards.
GAGCTGTCACACAAGGTGCGCCGCCGCATCATCGTGGGCACGGTGATCTTTGCCATCCCCTGCATCGTTATGACCGCGGGATCCATTGGCTCGGCGCAGGCCGGCGTGCAGGACGGCTATGGCGTCACCGAAACCACGCGCGAGCTTGCCGCGGTGCTGCCGGGCTTTAAGGATTACACCGTTGCCGTCGAGACCTCGGCCACCGAAGGCAGGGAGGAGGGTATCGTCGAGCGCGAGACTGTCGCCCATGTGACGACAAGCGAGGCGCTTGGGGCACACGACCGCCGTGTAGCCCGCAAGCTCATCGACCTCAATGTGCCCGAGCTCGATCGCGTGGAGTTTGATGTGCAGTAATACGCGACGTGGGATGGATGCGCGCAGCCGCGAGTCACGACATGGCGCAGACGTGACGCGGGCCACGAGCAAATAGCGGGACGCGGTCCATGGCCGCGCTCCGCTCGCTGATTTATTGCCGTGAATCAGCTGTCCGCATCGACATCGCCAGACTCCACTGTAAACGCCGGACCGGTACTCACCAGATAAAAACGGGTCACCCTGGTATCTCTAAATAGGTAGAGCAAGCCCTGATCGCGTCGGCGCGAAATATACGCCACGTGGACCGTACCGAATTCTTCGCCGTTTTCCTTCTTTAATATCAGGATGTTGGGGTCATCCGTACGCTCGAACTGTCCATCAACGCAGTTGCCGCCCTTGCCGACCAGTTGCCACCGATGGTTATCCTCCTCAAGAAAGGCCAGAGTTTCCAGACTTGTTTTGTCATCCCGATAGTAACCATCAATGGCAAAGCCTTCGGAAACGCATTCCTGCATATAGGATGTTTCTCGATTTATAGCAAACTGCCCTGCAACGCCCAGGAGCACAGCCAGGCAAACCACCGCAAGGGTTATCGAGACAAAACGGCGGCTCATGTTAGCCAGCCCGGTACTTGTTTAGCGGAGCACGAAACATACTTGGAACCTCCGATATCAGCGCAAACGCCACCTACGGCCTGCCGGCAATCATATGTTTCCAACATCAAACCATATGGCAACCACTCGCGAGAGGCGTATCGGCGAACGGTGCGTTTTTGCGCTCCATTGGCCAAACGTCAACGCGCACTACAGCTCTTGCTCGACCTATTCAGATCTTGTCGCATACTACCGTAGATCCCCAACGCTTCCACCCCCCAAGAAATCATTTTTAGTACGTAAAGAAGCCCTCGCCCGAGCTTTCGCCCAGCTTACCTTCGTCGAGCATTTTCTTGAGGACGGAGGCCATGGCCTTAAAGTTGTAGGGCATCATCATCTTTTTGAGCAGCGGGCTCACCAGGCCCGGAACCTTCTGATACTGCATGACGATGTTGTAGGCCGTCTGGATACCCACCGTGTCGAATACACGGAACGGGCCCTTGGGAGCGCCGGTGCCGCGCGTCCACGCGAGGTCGATGCTCTTGGGGTCACTCACACCCGAGACATACAGGTCAAGGCCCGAAAGCAGCCACGGCACCAACATGGAATTGAGCAGGTAGCCGTTCTTTTCCTTGTTGACGGGCAGGGCAAGCATGCGGATGTCGTTGGCAAAGTCGACGAGCTCATCGAAGTAGCGCTTGTCGGTCTGGTCCTGAGCCATGACCTCGGTCATGTTGTTCTTCCAGATGGAATTGGCAAAGTGCAGCGACAGGTACTTCTCGGGGCGGCCGGTGTACTTGGCAAAGGTACTCGGCAGCAGTGTGGAGGAATTGGTCACGATGACGGTCTTTTGCGGCAGAACCGGGGCGAGCTTCTTGTAGAAGTCAATCTTTGCCTGGGTGTCCTCGGCCATAGATTCGATGACCAGGTCGGCGTCGGCCACGGCCTTGGCAAGATCGAGCTCCAGCTTGAGTGTGGAGTAGGCACGCTCGACGGCAGCGAGCGCCGCCTCCTTGTCGAAGGGCTGGCCGCTATCGGCAATACCGGCGCACCACTCGCCCGTGCCGCCCGCCATGCCCTCAATAGCCGCGATGTACTCCTCGCGTACATGATCGATCTTGGGCTGGGTGCGACCGATGCTGCCCTCGCTGCGCAGCCAAATCGTCACATCAAAGCCGCAGTAGGCGGCCTGAAAGGCAATCTGGCTTCCCAACACGCCGCCACCGGCAACACAAACGGTCTTGTAGCTCATGGAACGGTCCTCTCTTACGTAATTCCATAGATGTGTATTTATTCAACCGTAAGGATGACGCGCACTGGGGGTGGGTTCCATAAACGGACAGTAATTTGCGGCGAACGGCTACACCTGTTCATTAACTCAGGGTTCCGAGGGCAGTTTTTGGTGCCACCGAGACGTCGTTTTCGGAAGTATGCGGCAAATTCCGGAACTCTTGAGCACATCCTGGTTTTTCGCCAATAAAACCGCAGGTACAGAGCTTGGATATATCCGATGTGCTCGGCCTATTCAGATTTTGCCGCATACTTCCGAAATCTAAGTTCGCAAAGGGTGATAGTTAGGGCGTTTACGCAACAGATGTCCAGCAAAAACGGGTGGTAGCCGGTACGGCTACCACCCGTTTGTCTCATATCTAGCCCAAAGCAGGCCAGTTACTTCTTAATGCCACGTCCCAGACGCTTGGCGACCGATGCAACGGCCTCCTCGCTGGCCGGCCCGCAGCTCACGCAGCCATCGTGGGCACGCATCTGGCCGGTGACCTCGTCCATCGCGAGCGGCGCCACCTTCTCGAGCTTAAAGCCCTTACCGGCGCGCATGTTCTCCTTGGCCACGCTGATCATGAGCTTAATGCGGTTGAGCTGGTTGACCTCGGACGCACCGGGGTCGTAGTCCACCGCGACGATGTTGCTCTCGGGGTGCTGACGGCGCAGCTCCTTGATCACGGCCTTGCCCACCACGTGGTTGGGCAGGCAGGCGAAGGGCTGCGTGCAGATGATGTTGGGGGCGCCATGGTCGATCAGGTCGAGCATCTCGGCCGTGAGCAGCCAGCCCTCGCCCATGTTATTGCACACCGAAAGCACCGTGCGGGCCTTGTCGGCCATGGTGCCGATGCGCTCGGGCGCCTCGAAGCGGCGGGACTTCTCGAGCATCTCCTCCACCGGCGTGCGCATCCAGTCCACAAGCTTGATGAGCGCCTGCATGCCCGCACGCGTCGTTGCAGAGCTACCCAGCTCGTCCTTTTGCAGCTCGGCGTTGCTCATGGAGTACAGGAAGAAGTCGAGCAGACCCGGCACCACGGCCTCGCAGCCTTCGCGCTCGATCACGTCGACCACGTGGTTGTTGGCCGTGGGGTGGAACTTGACCAGGATCTCACCGACCACGCCCACGCGCGGCTTGGTGCCCTCGCCCACAAGCGGCATGGTGTCGAACGCGCGGATGGCCTCGCGGCACAGCTTGGTGTAGTTATGCCTGTTGAACTTGGGTGCCAGCTTGCGAGCGCGCGCCATGTACTCCTCGTAGAGCGCGTTGGCGGCGCCGGGCGTGGCCTCATACGGGCGGCAGCGGTAGAGCATCTGCATCATCACGTCTCCAAAGAGCACCGCGTAGACCGCCTGCTTAAGCAGCGCCGGCGTCAGCTTAAAGCCGGGGTTGTCCTCGCCAAGCGCCACGGCCGAAAGCGAGATCACGGGGATCTCGGGGTGACCGCTCTCGCGCAGGGCCTTGCGGATGAGCGCGATGTAGTTGGTGGCACGGCAGCCGCCGCCGGTCTGGCTGATGACCACGGCCGTCTTGGACAGGTCGTACCGACCGCTCTCGATGGCCTCCATGATCTGACCCGTCACCAGGATCGACGGATAGCAGATGTCGTTGTTCACATAGCGCAGACCGGCCTCGACGGCATCGTGGTCAGTCGAGGGCAGCAGCTCCAGGTTGTAGCCGGCACCGCGGAACACCTCTTTGACCAGGTCAAAGTGGATCGGCGCCATCTGCGGGCACAGGATGGTGTAACCCTCCTCGCGCATCTGCTCGGTAAAGGGCACCTTGGGCCATGCGGTCGAGGCGCTCTCACGCTGCGCCTCGAACGTGTACTTGCGGCTC
>UQPI01000020.1 GCA_900542945.1 uncultured Collinsella sp. | reverse complement strand
CCAGCCCCGCCGTCCAAACAGCCGCCTGGACAAGGTGCGCCATATGTTTCAGAAGGTAATGTAAAGATACATAATCGTCAAGACGGCAACCGGTTGATGACTACAAAACCGTTCACCATGAAGCAGTGACGCATCAGGAGACATATCAGGTGCAGACCGGAACCAAGCAGGTCCTCATCGGCTACCGCTGCTCCGGCTGCGGCGCCACGAAATAGGCCCAAAGCGGATAGATGGACTGGCTATTTGAAACCAGGCCCGAAATTGTTCCATGCATTATCGCTATTCGGCCGTCTTTACTTCGCATTGCTCCTGATAGTCCGGCCGGAATACTTTGGGAAGAGGACATATCTTTATAGGGCTGCCGGGATCTTCGTGCTGCTTGGTGCGCTCCTGCGCTCAGCTCGCGATACCCTGCCATATGTTGCCGACTTGGTATGATCCATGCCCGCCTATCTAGTGGGCTGTCGCATGGCAATTGGATGCTCGTTATTTAAAAGGGGCCCCGCCCTTAATGAGCGGGGCCCCTGCCCTGTCGCGGTCTTTGATTTATTAATTCCAGCCCTTGGCCTCGGCAGCCTTGAGAACGGCGGCGTATCGCAGCTGCAGGACACCATCTACCGTGTCAATTAGGCCGCGTCGCAATAGTGCATTTTTCGTTCGTGACATGCTGTCGCATCCAACGCCGAAGAACTGGGCCAAATCCTGGTTGGATTTCTTTAGTCCGCAAATGGAGTACCCCTTGCGGACGCCGATACGTTCGTAGCGCAATATCTCGAGCATGAGCTCAAGTTCAAGCTTGCCACTCGCTGCAAGGTATAACCATCGATTGCTCTTGTCCGCGCGAAGTCGCGATTTTGCGGATAGTTCGGCCCCGCTTGCCACGGCGCTTAGTTGTGGCGGTTCGGAGCCGCTGAGCTGTGCATACCGTTCGCGTGATATAGTATTTTCAATACGAATCGCACCTTTCACGGTGCTTGACGCCGACGGAATCGCTACTTCCGGCGGCGTCTCTTTTTGGGGCGGGTTCTCATCCACGGTTAATGCCTCCGTTTCTTTTTGGGGCGCCCGCCACGGGTTCCGCCCACAATCATCTTTCCATGCCGTATGTACTCAATCTCAACAGCTGGTAGGTAGAGCAGCCCGTCGGTGCCGACAAAGGCCAGCTCAGCTGCTATGAGCGCGTTGATGTGGTTGGCAGCGATGGTCGACTTACCTCGACTTGCAAACAACCACTCTGCCAGCTGCGCATAGTCGAGCGGGAGGGCATGGCCCTTGTAACTCGTGGCGAGCGAACAGAGCTGAAGCCATACGCCCATGTCGGCGTATGCCTTATCGCCGCGCTCGGCTTGCAGCTGTTTGAAGCCGTTGTTGCTCGACAATGGCATATCGAGCCGCAGCGTCGGTAGCTGCACATTCCATGCGGCCTCGATAGCCTCGTCCTCGCTTATTGAGCGGCCCATTATGCTGCGCCCTTGTCCCGCAACCCGCAGACTGCGAGCAGGTCGTCGCGATTGATTTTCCAACAGCGACCGATTTGGACGCCGCGAATATCATTGCGTTCGACCATGCGGATGAGGTGCTTGGCGCTGATGCCAACAGCGGCTTCTGCCGTACTGGGGGTGATAAGCAACGGGAGCGAGGAATAGTCTCCTGCTCGGAACCGCTCAACAATTGCCTGTTCTGATTTACGCATAGCTGCGCTCCTTTCTAGCCCACTCTGGGCCGACAAGACTGGGCGACTTTCGCCGCTGGAATTAGACTAAATCGGCTATTACGTCCGTGCGCACCCATTTGGTGACACGGGGTGACAAACGGTGATAATTTCGGTGGCAGGGTATTCCGCTCTCCCTAACCACGCTTTCGGGAACGTGGGTTTCGCCCCGCAGGGCGCCGGGTTTTAGGGCAGAGCCCTAACAAGCGCCGAACCGTAGGTTTCGGCGTGTACGCGGACGGGCAAAACGCAGTTTTGTACGGCAGCGTACGACACTTGCGTATTTCGAAAAACTACCCTTACGGCCATTTCGCCCGACTTCGTATGTCCCGCTTAAAACGGTGGGTTTCCGTGCTCGGGCCCGCCTTTCGCCTTCGCCGAAAGGCGGGCCTTATGAGGGATTGTCTAGGTATGCTTTTTCAAGGTTGGCAAGCATCCATCCCATGACCTTGTCCTCATCCAGTTCGAGATAGATTCGACAACCTTCTTCGTCCCTGTTGCGATAGGGCTTCGAACGCCTGACAACATAGCCTGCCCTTTCCAACTGGTCCGCCAAGCAGCTGGCCTTAGCGGTTTCGCCGCTTATCCTGAATTCGAGCATGGTTCACCTCCGTTTCATTGTCCCGATAGTCCGAATAGTCTTAAAAGAAAACAGCTGTCTAGCTGGTCTTTTGTCTGAATTAGAGTCGATTTGCGGCTCTGAAAAAAGCGGTCGGAGCCCGATGGGCGGCCGCTGTATTTACGGGCCGAAAATCGGTATCTGAGGACCGCAGGGGCCTATTCACCGCTCGCCCGCAGTTCCAGGATTTCAGCCGTGGGCGGTGTCGCCGTCATCGTTGCCGCCACTGCATCCATTGCCGTTCGCTTCGCCTGGGCGTTTACGCCCGTGTAGATGTTCAGCGTCATTGCGGCGTTGGCGTGACCCAGGAGCGAGGAGACGGACTTGATGTCCGTCCCCGCGAGGATCGCTGCGGTAGCGAACGTGTGGCGCAGGTCGTGGAACTTGGGCGGCTCGCCCTCCGAGCCTACCAGCCCCAGCTGTCGAACCGTGACGGCCCAGTGACGCGACAGGCGCTCAGGGGCCATGAACTCTCCGTCAGGACCGCCCAACACGAACATCGACTGCTCGAACGGCACGCCCGCCTTAAAGCACTCGGCTCGCGCGGCGGTCAGGCGGCGAGTAAGGATCCCCGCGACTTCATCGGGCATGGGAATGCTCCTGCGACTTCCGCCGTTCTTGGGTTCCTTCTCGTAATGCCCGTTTTCTCCAAACCCGATGGAAGCTTTGACGTGCAGCAGCTTTTGTCCGAAATCAACGTTGCGCCACCTGAGCGCAAGCAGCTCGCCACGCCGCATACCCGTGAGCAGTGCGAGGTAGATGCCAACGTTTTCGGGACAATCTCGGGCGATTGAGAGGAACGTGAGCAGCCGCCCTCGCTCTCGTTCGTCCAGTGCGTTGGGCTCACGGTGACGGGCTTTAGGCACGCGCACGCAGTCCACGGGGGAGTAGTCGATCACGCGGAGCCTGCCAACGGCGTCGCGGTATGCGGCCTTGAGTAGCGTCACGCTTTTGCGAATGGTGGATGGCTTGTAGCCCTCCTCAACGGCCCAGTTAATCCAGTTCTGAGCTGCGGTTACGTCTAACGAGTCGAATTCGATGCCGCCGATTCTGCGCTCAACAAGTCGCGCGGCACCGCGGTAGTCGTAGACGGTCGAGGACTCAATTGAGCCGGATGCACTGAGCATGTCGATATAGCCGTCTAGCAGGTCTTTTACGGTCTTATGTGCCATGCTGCCGAGCTTGAGCTTCTTCTGCGCAAGATCCTCCATCTCCTCGCGCCATTCCTTCAGCTCGGCCTGAGCTGCACGTTTCGATTTGGCGGCCATGACCTTGCTGACCTGCCCGTATGTCCCGTCCTGCTTCTTAAACTTCAGGCGTCCGCGCCATCCGCCGTTGCGGTATGGAAGGAGACAGGACGAGGTGTAGTAGCACTTTGGCTTCATCGATACCCCACAATCGCGGTGCGTACCCGCTGCGTACCGCGCGGAGTACCCGTGTTGAATAAACCCGCTCAGGCTGTGCAGTCCGTCTAGTCGAACGAAACCGCAGGTCAGAGTGGGTGTACGGTATCACTGGCCAAGCGTTAAATCAAACGAGGTGCGGCTCTTAATCCCAAGGTCCAGGGTTCGACCCCCTGACGGCCCACCCAAAGTATGTTAAAGCGACTGGCTTCGGCTGGTCGCTTTTTTGTTGCCTCGCATGGGGTCGAACCCGCAAGGGCGCGGCCGCTTTCACAAATCAAGTCTACCTTGGGGATCGGTAAAACCGTCAGTACCCTCCTTGAGTTTCTTCTCGTCTGCCTTCACGCGACGCTCGAGCTTTTTTGTATCTTCGGCAGGTGGTAGGTTCTCGGGGACAATTCCGCGGTCGATGAGGCTGCCACGCACGCTTGTGTTGTTCTCGACGTGCTCTTGTTTGATCTGGTCCAGACCGTACAGGTCGTGTTCCTCGGCGTTGAAGGCCGTCATCGAGTTCGTAAGGTCCTTTGCTTTGATGAGGACATCGGCTAACCTGTCCGCCAATGCCGCGCTCTTGGGTACGCCGAGCTGCTGCTTCATTTCCGCCGTGCTTCTGCCGGCGAATAACGCTTCATCGCCCTTCGACTTGATGATCGTGAATCCTTTGGAGTCCACGCCGCGTTTGAACGCAATGCCCGAGAGCTGTTTCTCTGAATCGGATAGCGAGTGGCGCGCCTGCAAGCGCTGAATCTTTGCGAAGCGCTGCTCTATGAGCTCTTGGCGGCGCGTCTGCACGGCAAAGTACGCCTGTGCGAGCGCGATCTCCGGCTTGTTTGGGTCTCCGTTTTGGGCGATTAAATAGCATGCGTAGCGTGTCAGCTTGTAGTCTTTTACGGCTCGTTTGGCGATGCCGGCATCTACCATTTTGCTGGCCTCAGCAAAATGGGCGGCAACAGGCATTTTATTGGTGTCACGCGATGCCATGGATCTCTTAACCGCAGTCTCAAAATTACGCCATTGGGTGTATCCGAGGGGCTCCATTAAATCGCGTGCGAGCCAATACTCAACGCCGTCTTCTACATGGGCGTAGCTGTCAAGTTCGACACGCCATTTCTCGATACCCCTGCTGTCCATATCTCTTCCTTTCTGTTCGTTTGTCTACGTAGACTATGCCGACTCCGTATTCGGAATAAGGATACGCTGCCGTGTGGGCACGAATGGGCCCCGTGTCGCCTTGAGCTTACGGGATCCATTAATATCGAGAAGTTGTGTTCTGCTCTAGAGGGGTGCTCAGCTTAGTCCGCTCGATAGTGCGAACCTAAGCTTTCAGTCCGCTTGCGCATAGCTTTGGCCATCTCCGTTGCCAGCTGAATCTGCGATTGCAGGCGGGCGAGGGCTGCGACTTCGCTGTCCTGGGCTTTCTGCGTGCTCAAGGTCGTTGCCTCCGTCTTCAAGCCCTCAAGCTCGTGTAGTGCCTTGGATAGACCCGTCTCGGTGCGCTTGATCATGCAATAGGTGCTCATCGTGTGCTTAAGGCTGTGTGTCAGGCGTTCGGCATCTGTTGTGGCAATGCCGAACCGGGGGAGGGGGATGTCCGTCTTCAGGGCTGCCGCAGGCTCTTTCTGTGCTGCTTTGGCTGCCGACGCGCCTGCGATGCGTCCAAACACGATGCCGTTGGCGCTCGATAGACCGCCGATGCGGTCGGCGCCGTGCATGCCGCCTGTAGCCTCGCCGCAGGCATAGAGACCCGCAACGCTGGTCGCAGCCGTCTTATCAATCTTGATACCGCCATTAGCGGCGTGGGCATACATCGCCACGCGCATCTCATCGGTCGGCGCGATGGCGTGCTCGTCTTGCAGCCAGGTAGCAAAGGTCTGCACAAACTCTGGGACATCCTCGCGGGGGAAGTCGTAGTGGAGTGCCAGGCCTTCGGGACCTGCTTGATCGATGGCAAGATCGATGGCGCGGGAGGCCAAGCGCGAGGTGAATGGACCATATCCAGAGCGTTGCTCGAGCAGATCGTCCAACTTTTCGTCAGCAATATCGACCGGTTGATCAAACGTGACATAACGCCAGGTCTTTTCGTTAAAGACAAGGTTTCGTTTGGGCTCGATGAAGCCGGGCATCATCTGCATGAACTCTATATTAGTAAGGGACGCACCGTGCGCCAGCGCGATGGCCTGTGATGAGCTGAGCACGTCGGCGGAAGTGAGGCTGCGCTCGAATAGGCCACCCGTGCCGCCCGCAGCGATGATAATGGCCCTGGCTACCATAGGCACGAGATGCTCGCTTGCGTGGTCGTAGAGCACGGCGCCGACAATCTTTCCATTCGTGTCCTCAACAAGGTCGATAAGCTCATGGCGGGGGAGCAGGCGAATGCCGAGCGAATCGATCTGGGTCGTCAGAGCGTCCTCAAGGGGCTTGCGGGTGAGGCCGCGCCACATGCGCGTCTTGTGGTCAAAGCAGGGTATAAACTGCTTTTGCTGAGCGCTCTCAGCGCTTTGCGGACGCTGGAGCTCAACGCCCAGGTCTTGCTCGAGCCATTCAATTGTCTGGGGAATGCCGTGCACAAACGTCTGGACGAGTTCTGGGTCGGCGACACCGCCGCCGACGGTTTGGATGGTATCGATGAGGTCTTGTTCGTCGTCTTCATTAACGGGTCCGATAAGCCCCAAGCCCCAGGTGCCCGGGAAGAAGCTCGATCCACTCATAGTCTTGCCAGCGCTTGCGTTGGCAACGGTTGCGCCCGCGCGTGCTGCTTCTATGGCGGCGCAAAGGCCCGCAATGCCAGATCCAATTACCAGTACATCAGTCGATTCCATCGGATTCCTTTCTCGTCCGGCGCATTGTCGCACGGGTGATCGGCAATGGGGCCGCAAAGACTCGGCAAATCGGTAAAGGGCAAATATGGCAGGTGGGCGTCATGGGCGTTCTGATGCTCCATCTCATCACATCTCGTATATCGCCCCAACTGATATATCGGCATTAGCTACCCTGCGACAGTGCAAACAAAAAGAGCCGCCACCTTAAAAGGTAGCGGCTCTAAAGCTCAACTATATGAGCATCGCGCGGGCGCGATTAGGCCTTGAGGGCCTCCTCGACGGCGACAGCGCAAGCGACGGTGGCACCGACCATGGGGTTGTTGCCCATGCCGATGAGACCCATCATGTCGACGTGCGCAGGCACGGAGGAAGAACCAGCGAACTGGGCGTCGGAGTGCATACGGCCCATGGTGTCGGTCATGCCGTAAGAGGCGGGGCCGGCGCCCATGTTGTCCGGGTGCAGGGTACGGCCAGTGCCGCCACCAGAAGCGACGGAGAAGTACTTCTTGCCAGCCTCGAGGCGCTCCTTCTTGTAGGTGCCAGCGACGGGGTGCTGGAAGCGCGTGGGGTTGGTGGAGTTACCGGTGATCGAGATGTCGACGTTCTCGTGCCACATGATGGCAACGCCCTCGCGGACGTCGTCGGAGCCGTAGCAGTTAACGGCAGCGCGGGGACCATCGGAGTAGGGGATGGTCTCGACGACCTTGAGCTCGCCCGTGTAGTAGTCGAACTGGGTCTTCACGTAGGTGAAGCCGTTGATGCGGGCGATGATCTGAGCAGCGTCCTTGCCCAGACCGTTGAGGATGACGCGCAGCGGCTTCTTGCGAGCCTTGTTGGCGTTCAGAGCCAGGCCGATAGCGCCCTCAGCGGCAGCGAAGGACTCGTGGCCAGCCAGGAAGGCGAAGCACTCGGTGTCGTCGGAGAGCAGCATAGCGCCCAGGTTGCCGTGGCCCAGACCGACCTTGCGGTCCTCGGCGACGGAGCCGGGAACGGTGAAGGCCTGGATGCCCTCGCCGATGATGGCAGCAGCCTCAGAAGCGGTCTTGGCGCCACGCTTGACAGCGAGAGCGCAACCGAGGGTGTAGGCCCACTCGGCGTTCTGGAAGGCGATGGACTGGGTGTTGTTGACGATCTCACGCGGGTTGAAGCCCTTGTCGGTGCAGATCTGCAGAGCTTCCTCGAGGGAGGCGATGCCGTTGTCGGCGAGGCACTTGTTGATCTTGTCAGCGCGGCGCTCGTAACCTTCGAACGTAACAGTCATAGTTATTTCCCTCCCTTTCTACTCGTGAACCGGGAACACGCTGGCGACGGAGTGAGTCTCCTCGTCGGTGCGCGGGTCGATGTACTTGGCAGCGTTGTCCCACTGACCATAGTGGCCCATAGCGCCAGCGATGGCCTCCTCGGGGGTCTTGCCGGCCTTGACAGCGTCGGTGAACTTACCGAGGTTCAGGAACTCGAATGCGATGATCTCGTTCTTGTCGTTGAGAGCCATGCGGGTGACGTAGCCCTGAGCGAGCTCGAGGTAACGAGCGCCCTTGGCCTTGGTGCCGAACATGGTGCCGACCTGAGAGCGAAGGCCCTTGCCGAGGTCGTCGAGGGAGGCGCCCACGGGCAGGCCGCCCTCGGAGAACGCGGTCTGGCTGCGGCCGTAAACGATCTGCAGGAAGATCTCGCGCATAGCAACGTTGATGGCGTCGCAGACGAGGTCGGTGTTGAGGGCCTCGAGGATGGTCTTACCGGGAAGGATCTCGGAAGCCATGGCGGCAGAGTGGGTCATGCCCGAGCAACCGATGGTCTCAACGAGGGCCTCCTCGATGATGCCGTCCTTGACGTTCAGCGTGAGCTTGCAGGCGCCCTGCTGAGGTGCGCACCAACCCACACCGTGCGTAAGACCGGAGATGTCGGAAATCTCCTTAGCCTGGACCCACTTGCCCTCCTCGGGGATGGGTGCGGGGCCGTGGTATGCACCCTTGGCAACGGGGCACATGTTCTCCACTTCCTGTGAGTACTGCATGCCTCTCCTCTCTATCGTGTTGGCGTCCCGTCTGGGGGTCGTGGCTGGCGATTGCCGGGCGACCCTTCGAAAGGGACATGACATGCAGCCCCTATAATACCGCGAAATGCACGGAATATTCGGCGAACGGCTCAGTTTTCGTAGCGAGAAGTCCGGAAGTTTTAATTGAAACGGTTTAACTATATGTTCTGTGGTCGCGAACTGCCGTAGAGGGGGTTCGTCTTGGGCAAGCTTTTGGTCAGCTCTTGTATGCGTTGCGGGGTCTGACCTGTTGCAACGGTGCCGTTCGCCGCCCGTTTACTGCCTTTGGCCGCGCGAGTGTATTGTTTTGCGTGAATGTTTTGATGGCACGCTTCAATCGTGCTGTATTGGATGGCAATCAGATCCCGGCGAAGGGAGCGCCATGCAGCGCGTTTGGAGAACGGTTACCGGCTTTTACCATGTCTGTGCCCGCGGTACGGGCAAGCAGCTCATCTTTGAGGGCGATGAAGACCGGTGGGAGTTTTTGGAGCTGATGCGCGAGTGCTGCCGCGAGGCGGGCGTGACGGTTATCGCCTGGTGCCTTATGGGCAATCACGTGCATCTGGTGCTTGCAGATTACGAGGACGCGATGAGCGCGGCGATGCACCGGCTGCTTTTGACGTACGCGCGGCGGTTCAATAAACGCACGGGGCGCACGGGGCATCTGTTCCAGAACCGTTTTGACCGGCGCTCGCTCGATACCGACTGGCAGGTGATGGAGGCTATTCGCTCCGTACACGCCGATCCACAGGAGGCGGGCGTTGGCCTAATCGAGCGTTATCCCTGGAGCAGCTTTGCGGAGCATCTGCGCGCTTACGACAGTGATGCGGCAGATGCCACGAGGGGATTTTCCGATCCTTCTTGCATGCTTGAGCTTTTTGGTTCTGCCGAGGCCTTTGCTGCCTATTCGCTTTCGACGCCCGAGGGCGGCGAGCCAACGCTGGGCGATATGAAAGAGACGGAGTGGGAACGCCACGCCTTTGCCGACAAGTTGGCGAAGAGCCTCGGGGTTCCGCTCCGCGGGGTTAAAGCCGCACCGCCGGCGTGGCGCGATACCGTTATTGTTGGATTACACGATGCCGGTTTCACGGTGCGCCAGATTGAGCGCTATACCGGGATTGGCAAAAGTACCGTCTCTCGTATTGTGCGTGCCCGCGCGCGGACGGCGATGCGGACTGGCGGAAACGTGATGTAGGGTCGCCTGTGCACCGCAGATGGGGTCGTCCATACGCCGCAACAAGCGTTCAAAAGCTTGGTGCGGTAACTGCACTTCTTAATATGCATAGAACAATCGCCATCTTGCATAAAATAAGGGCTCAGTCCGGGTTTGCCCGTGCCTACCCCCATCTGCGCCGTGCAAAAAACGGAGTTTTCAGCATCGCGGTACTGCCACTACCGTCGCAATTTTGCAACATACGGGCCCCGAAACTATTTATGACTGCCGATGCACTCCCGAAGCTCATGTTTGCGCCCCTGAGACCACGATGCTTGTTCTAAAACGCACTATATATGCGCCTGGAGACGTTGATTAACGCTTTCGATGCGTATACACACAGCTTGGCGTGCTGAATACTCGCAAAAATGCACGCCGCTCCCTATGGGACCCGTCTGCAGCAGGCGCGAAGCGAATCGGAGCCCAGCTGGATGGGGCATGGGACGATGCTAGGCGTGCTCGTGGCCCTGCCGCAGGCCTTTGGTGCTGTGGAAAACGCCCGTGTTCGCGTCTGGCTGTGTGGTAAATGACAGACGGGGTGCCGGACGCGCGGACTTTGTGCGTTCGCGCTCATTAGAAAAAACAGAGCCGCCCGTATCGGGCGGCTCGGCAATCAAAAACCTTGGATTCGGGGCATACGCTACTGGTTTGCTTGCCCCTCGAGCATGCCGTCGAGGGTGCGCCAGGCGAGCTCGGCGCATTTGACGCGGGCGGGCATGTGCGAGATGTCCTGAAGCTGGGCGGCTTCGTCCAGGTCTTCCAAGTCCTCCTCGGAGAGCTTCTCGCCGCGGATCATGGCGAGGAAGAGTCCCGCCAAGCGACGTGCCTCCTCGACGGTCTCGCCGGTGATGAGGTCGGCCATGATGTCGGCACTGGCCTGGCTGATGGCGCAGCCGTGGCCGGTAAAGGAGGCCTCCTCGATCACGCCGTTCTCGACGCGCAACTGCAAGGTGAGCTCGTCTCCGCAGCTGGGGTTGATGCCGTTGTGCTCGTGCGTGGGGGCGTCCATCTCGTACTTGTAGTCGGGGTGCGAGTTGTGCTCCATAAATGTGGTGGAGGTGTACAGATTACCCATTGAACGTGCTCCAAACGTGATGCAGGCCGGCGATGAACTTGTCGATGTCGGCCTTGTCGTTGTAGAAGGCTACGCTGGCGCGGCAGCAGGCAAGGTTCTCGACGCCCAGCCAGGTGAGCAGCGGCTGCGCGCAGTGGTGACCGGCGCGGATGCAGACGCCGTCCATGTCCATGATGCTCGCGACATCGTGGGGGTGGATACCCTTGACGTTAAAGCTCACAACGCCGTGGTGGTTGTCCCAATAGATGGAGCCGATGATTTGGACAAAGTCGAGCTGCATGAGTTCGCCCATCAGGTAGTGGACGAGTGCCTGCTCGCGTGCCTGGATGTTCTCGTAACCCACCGTGTTGATCAGATAGTCGAGTGCCGCACCCGTGGCGAAGATGCCGGCGGCGTCCTGCGTGCCGGCCTCGAATTTCTCGGGAACGGGCGCCCAGATGGCGTCCTGCTCGGTGACCGAGTCGATCATCTCGCCGCCGGTGAGCATGGGCGGCATGGCGTTGAGCAGGTCCATTTTGCCCCACAGCACGCCGATGCCCATGGGGCCCATGGCCTTGTGCGCGCTAAAGGCAAAGAAGTCGGCGCCCAGGTCGGCCACATCGACCGGCATGTGCGGTAGCGACTGCGCACCGTCGACGACCAGGTAGCCGCCGTACTTGTGCACGAGCTTGCCGAGGTTCTTGACCGGGTTCTCGACGCCCAGCACGTTGGAGACCTGACCCACAGCCAGAATCTTGGTCTTGGGACCCACCTTGGCCAGAACCTCCTCGGTCGTGAGCTGGCCGGTCTTGGTGGGGTAGAGGTAGACGAGCTTGGCGCCGGTCTCGCGGCAGACCTGCTGCCACGGAATCAGGTTGGAGTGGTGCTCCATGATGGTGATGACGACCTCGTCGCCCGGTTCGAGCACTGTGGGCGCAAAGCTCTTGGCGACCAGGTTGAGCGACTCGCTCGTGTTGCGGGTGAAGACGACCTCGTTGGCCTGTGAGGCGCCGATGAGGTCGGCGATCTGCTGGCGGACCTTCGCGATGGCCTCGGTGGCCTCGACGGACAGCGAGTACAGGCCGCGCAGGGGGTTTGCGTTCATGCGCTGATAGAAGTCGCGCTCGGCGTCGAGCACGCAGGCAGGGCGTTGCGCGGTGGCGGCACTATCGAGGAAGGCGATCTCGGGGTGCTGCTGAAACAGCGGGAACTGCGCCTTGTAGGGGTTGGTCTCGATGTCTACGGTGGGCCAGCCGCGCGAAGCCTCGTCGCTGGCGTCGAGCTCCATGGGCTCGGGGGCAGTGCAGGTGTCGCATTTAACGTGCTCGGTGTCGATCATGCGAGCTCCTCTTCAAAGTTGTCGATCAGGTTGTTGCCCAGGCGGACGACGGCGGCGCGGGTGCGCTCGTCGGTGGCGGAAAGCGCGGCGTCCTCCAGCTTGGCGCGGATGAACAGGTCCTCGGCGGCGTTTTGGTCAAGGCCGCGGCAAGCGAGGTAGAACAGCTGCTCGTCGCGGACGTGACCGATGGTGGCGCCGTGGTTGCCGGCGACGTCGTCCTCGTCGCAGAGAATGACGGGAACGGTCTTGTTGTCGACGCCCTTGTTGGCCAAAAGCACCGTTTCGCGCTCGGTGCCGGTTGCACCCTTGCAGCCGTGCACGAGGTCGATGGTGCCGCGGTAGACCTTCTTGGACGTGCCGGTCAGCACGCCGTTGGCGTCGATCTCGCACTCGGTCTTGCGACCGCGGTGGCGCAGCTCGTAGTTAAAGTCGCGCACCTGCTCGCGGGC
This sequence comes from uncultured Collinsella sp., assembly GCA_900542945.1. Lineage (GTDB taxonomy): Bacteria > Actinomycetota > Coriobacteriia > Coriobacteriales > Coriobacteriaceae > Collinsella. The sequence continues at coordinate 24,255 of UQPI01000020.1, read as the reverse complement.
GCCCAGGTAATCGGTATCGATGGTGACCTTGGCGGTATCGCCCAGCAGGTCGCCGGCAAGGCCGGTGGCGCTGGCGCCAGCACCCAAGACGGTGTGCTGCACGTTGACGCGCGCGCCCTCGTCCAGGAACAGGCCGGTGTCGTCGAGCGCGATCCAGCTATCGTTGAGCGTCTGCGTGCAGGCCACGTTGACGGTGGCGTACTCGTGGGCGCACACGCGTAGCACGGAACCCACGACGCCCTCGCCGGCAACGGGGGAGTCGTGGGCGATCTGCAGGTCGAGCGTCGACTGGGGACGGGCGACGACGTCGATGGCGGCGATGGCCGCGGCGGCATCGACACCGCTCACACGCACGGCAACCGTCGCGTGCTTGTATGCGGGCACATCGATGACGACGCGCTTGGTGGCGTGCTCGGCCAAGTAGGCGTAGGCGGCCTCGCCCATGCCGGTTTCGAAGGCCTCAGCGGGGGAGAGCTCCTCCTCCAGCTTAATGGCACCGGCCTGGTAGACGGAGGTGGCGGGCACGTCGAGCTCGGTCTCGGGCGTGATACGGGCACGGTCGGCAGCGCCGCCGGGGGCGGAGGCGCGGCGCTCGGGGAAGCGCTCGGCCATGGCGTCCATGGCGGCGTCGAAGGCGTCTGCCACGCCAGCAAACTGCTCGTCCAAGCCCTCGACCTCAATGGTCTCGGCGGGAGCGGCGGCAAGCTCGTCAGAGAGCTCGAGCTTGGTCTGGTTCATCTTGAGCCAACCCCAAGTGGCAGCCGGCATCGCATTGACCTGCTCAAGGGTGGTAGCAGCGGTGTTCGTGGTCTGTTTCATTATCCGATCGCTCCTTCCATCTCGAGCTTGATCAGGTTGTTCATCTCGACGGCGTACTCAAGCGGCAGCTCCTTGGAGACCGGGTTGGCAAAGCCGTTGACGATCATGGTGCGGGCCTCTTCCTCCGAGATGCCGCGGCTCATCAGGTAGAACACCTTATCGTCGCCGATACGGCCGATGGTGGCCTCGTGGCCGATGTCGACGTTCTTGGCGCGGATGTCCATGGCGGGGATGGTGTCGGAGCGGCTTTGGTCGTCGAGCATGAGCGACTGGCAGCTTACGGTTGCCTTAGATCCCTCGGCCTTAGGCGTGGCCACGATGGAGCTGCGGAAGGTCTGGATGCCACCGCTCTTGGAGATGCCCTTGGTCTCGACGGTTGCCGAGGTATCGGGCGCGTTGAGCACGACCTTGCAGCCGGTATCGAGGTTCTGACCGGCGCCGGCAAAGGTGATGCCGGTAAAGCTCGACCGGGCGCGGCGGCCGTTGAGCACGCTCATGGGGTAGAGGTAGCCCACGTGGCTGCCGAAGGAGCCGCTGATCCACTCGATGTCGCCGTCCTCGTCCACGCGCGCACGCTTGGTGTTGAGGTTGTACATGTTCTTGGACCAGTTCTCGATGGTCGAGTAGCGCAGGTGCGCACGCTTGCCCACAAAGAGCTCGACGGCGCCGGCGTGGAGGTTGGCCACGTTGTACTTGGGCGCGGAACAGCCCTCGATAAAGTGCAGGTCGGCATCGTCCTCGACAATGATGAGCGTGTGCTCAAACTGGCCGGCACCCTTGGCATTGAGGCGGAAGTAGCTCTGCAGCGGGAAGTCGAGCTTGGTGCCCTTGGGCACGTAGACAAACGAGCCGCCCGACCACACGGCGCCGTGCAGGGCCGCAAACTTGTGGTCGGTGGGCGGGATGAGCGTCATAAACTTCTCGTGGATGAGCGGCTCCCACTGCGGATCGTGCAGGGCTTCCTCAATACCGGAGTACACGATGCCCATCTTGGACGCCGTGTCCTGCATGTTGTGGTAGACCAGCTCGGAGTCGTACTGCGCGCCGACGCCCGCCAGATAGCTGCGCTCGGCCTCGGGGATGCCCAAGCGCTCAAAGGTGTTCTTGATGTCGTCGGGCACCGACTCCCAGTCGTGCTTTTGGTCGGTGTTGGGCTTGACGTAGGTGACGATGTTGTCCATGTCCAGGCCCTCGATGGAGGGGCCCCACGTCGGATCCGGGAAGCGGTTGAAGATCTCGAGGGACTTGAGGCGCAGGTCGAGCATCCACTGCGGCTCGTCCTTCTTGGCGCTGATCTCGCGTACGATGTCGGGCGTGATGCCGGCGTCGAGGCGCTCGAATCCCTCCTCGCCGTAGGTGAAGTCGTAGAGGCTGCGGTCGATGTCCGCGACCTCGGTGCGGTTCTTGGTCATTGCGTCGCCCCTTTACGCCTGCTGCCCGGCAGTGGCGGCCTCGGCCTGGGCGCGCTGCTCGGCGGCCTCGCGCTCGAAGGTCTCAAAACCGTTCTTGTCGATCCAGGGGATGAGCGAGGCGTCGTCCTCGCGCACGATGTGGCCCTTGACCATAACGTGGACACGGTCTACATCCAGGTGCTCCAAGATGCGCGTGTTATGCGTGATGATGAGCATGGAGCCGTCGCAGCTCTTGCGGTAGGCGTCCATGCCGTGGCTGACGGTGGAAAGCGCGTCGACGTCCAGGCCCGAGTCGGTCTCGTCGAGGATGGCGAGCTTGGGCTGCAGCAACAGGAGCTGGAGCATCTCGACCTTCTTCTTCTCGCCGCCCGAGAAGCCCACGCCTAGCTCGCGGTTGAGGTAGGCGGTATCCATGTTGAGCTCGGCCGCGAGCTCCTTCACGCGGCGGCGGAACTCCTTACCCTTCATCTCCAGGCCGGGGCGGCCGGCGATGCTGGCGCGCAAAAAGCTCGACAGCGGCACGCCGGGGATCTCGACCGGAGCCTGGAAGCTCAGGAACAGGCCGGCGCGCGAACGCTTGTCGGTGGTGAGCTCGGTGATGTCCTGGCCGTCAAAGACGATACGGCCGTCGTTGACCGTGTAGACGGGGTCGCCCATGACCAGGTGGCCGAGGGTGGACTTGCCGGCGCCGTTGGGGCCCATCAGCACGTGGGTCTCGCCGGCGGCGACGTTGAGGTTGACATTGTGGAGGATGGTCTTCTCGTCCACGGAGGCGGTGAGACCTTCGATGGAAAGCAGCGGATTTGTGCTCATGCTGTCCCTCTCTGTATATGGTGTACTCATAGGTGTACTAAACCCTAGGAATCTTCTCGGAATAAAGTTACTATGGGTTCGGCGTTAGTCAAGGGAAAACCCGACTAATCCACTCGACTTTTCAAATTCTGGGACAAAATAACCTGTTGTGTTTGTCCCACTTACTTAAGATTTGGGACAAACACACCTGGTTATGTTGTCCCAGATGCGATGGAAGGGTAGGTATGCTCATTTCTTCCAAGGGCCGCTATGCCCTCCGTCTGATGATCTATATCGCAGCGCTTGGTGACGTCGAGGGCAAGATTGCTCTGCGCGAGGTTGCCGACCGTGAGCATATCTCGCAAAAGTATTTGGAGCAGCTGGTTCGTCCGCTTATGAAGGCGGGCCTGCTTAAGAGCGTGCGCGGCAAAGGCGGTGGCTACATGATGGCCAAGGACCCCGCCGAGGTGCGTGCTGGCGACATCCTGCGCGCTGTCGAGGGCAGCACGGCGCCCGTGGCGTGCGACGGCATCGACAACAGCTGCACCCGCAGCGATTTGTGCTCGACCGTCAAGTTCTGGCGCGGTCTGGACGACGTGATCGAAAAGTACGTCGACGGCGTGACGTTGGCCGACCTGGCCGCCGTCCCCGAGATCAACTTCGACATTAAGCTGTAGGGCTGCAGATGGTATCTCTCGACAAGGTGTACAAGCAAATTGAGATTTTTGCTCGGGAATGTGACGCCGAGAGGGTTGTGCTGTTTGGTTCTCGTGCCCGCGGTGACAACTTGCCTAAGAGCGATATTGATATTGCTGTAGCAGGTTGCCGGGATTTCGACCGTTTCTCATATCTGATAGAGGAGCGTCTTGATACTCTTTTAGATATAGACGTCGTCAATCTGGATGAGTCCTTATCGCAGCAATTGCTCGATGAAATTGCCAGGGATGGTGTGATTCTGTATGAAAAAATATGAGAACTTTGCCAGCGCCTTGGCGAATCTTGAGGATGCACCCAATCAGGATCTTAGCAATGATTTTGTTCAGAGTGGATTGATTAATAAGTTCAACCTTCAGTTTGAACTGAGCTGGAAGCTCCTTAAACGTCTGCTCGAGTATGAGGGCGCCACGCTTGCTGCATCGGGGTCTCCTCGTGCCATCTTGAAGGAAGCCTACCGATTCTACGACTTTATTGATGAGGCGGCATGGCTAGATATGCTCAGAGACCGCAATACGAACGTCCATATCTATGACAACAAGCTCGCTCAAGATTTGATTCAGCGTATCTTAAACGTCTATATCCCCGCTTTCTGTCAGTTGAGAGACGGGCTGATGGGACGCTACGGCGATCTTCTTCTGGTGCCCGACGACCAGTTTGTTTAATTCCTTTAGATTTCGCGGATTTCGCGGAGGGTTGTTGCCATTTACCGAGGGGTTGTTGTGCAACAACGGGCGAGCTGCAATACTTACTCTTATCTTTGCAAACTGCACTTTAACTACACCAATGCAGGGAGGATCTTATGCAGCGCAAGCATTCTGCTATTGTCGCGGGCCTGACGCTGGTGCTTTCGTTTGGCGCCGTTTCCGTGCCGGCACCCGCCGCTGCCGAGGAGCCCACGCCGGGCGTTGCCTCGGATGCCACCGATATCGATAAGGGTCTCTACACCCAGCAGTCCTTCTCGGGCGTGCTGAGGTCGGTCCAGGGCGTTTCGTTTGTTAACGTGACCCCCGAGATGAAGTACTTTACCAAGTACGAGAGCCATGGCAACTATAACCAGGGCTTTTCGTATGGCGATGGCTATAACGCGCTGGGTTATTACCAGTTCGACCGTCGTTGGTCGCTCATTCCGTTTATGAAGCAGGTCTACAACTACAATCCCGAGAAATACAGCATGCTTAAGGATGCGATTGATCGCGGCAGCGAGATTTCTAACACGAGCAATGCCATGTACGAGAACGCCCAGCTCACTGAGCTGGGCCGTATTGCGCAGGAGGCCTTCCAGGGCGCTTATAACACCGACCCTGCTGAGTTTTCGGCTCTGCAAGATGCGTATGCGTACAACTCGTACTATGCGGTGACCGAGGCGTGGCTCAAGAGCGGCCTGGGCATTGATATTTCGGGCCGTGCCGATTGCGTTAAGGGCATGGTGTGGAGCATCACCAACATGTGCGGCACCGGTGGTTGCAGGGACTTTTTCCGCTGGGCGAATCTTTCCAACGATATGTCCGACCGCGAGTTTGTGACGGCGCTTTCCAACAGCGTGGTCAATAACGTGGCGACCAAGTATGCAAGCCAGCCCCAGTACCACGAGGGCTGGAAGAACCGTTACCGCAACGAGCTAAAGGACTGCCTGGTCTATATCGCCGAGGACGAGGCTGCCGCTGCGAAGGACAACAAGCCCGAGCAGCCCGAGCCTACGCCGGCGCCCTCGCCGACACCTGATTCGAATGACGGCTCGAGTGACGATGTCAACGATGACAGGATGGATGCGCCCTCGACCGATGCTGACGGTAATGGCTCTGCTGGCGGCACTACCAACGACGGCTCTACCTTGAACGGCTCTGCTGCGGGCGATTCGTCTTCAAGCTCTGTCGGCAATACGGACAGCGACGCTTCTGGTTCGACCGACGCTGACACCTCTAACTCATCTACCGGCTCGAGCGATTCGTCCGTTGGCACCGGCTCTAACAACGGCTCCGGCTCTGACACGACCCCTGATTCCGATGCTTCCAAGGACGACTCGAATAAGGCGCCGGACGCTCCCGTTGCTTCGCCGGACAAGAAGCCTTCTTTCTCCGTGCAGCTTGGTTCTACGCTGGGCTCTTCGCTGATGGCTGGCGTCAATAACGGCTCGACCCAGAACAAGGACAACTCTGATCAGGTTTCCACGGAAAAGACCGAGGCCGCAAAGGGCGACTCCAAGGGCAAGGCTTCCGAGAAGAACGAATCTGATAAGGGTTCTAGCTCTGAGGAGAAGGGCGACGAGTCCGAACAGAAGAAGGACGAGGATAAGAAGTCTGAATCTGAGGAGAAGGACGAGAGCAAGGGCAAGACCAAGGACGGAAAGCAGCAGGGCGAGGACAACGGTAAAGGCAACACTGACAACCGGAACCAGGAGCAAAATGACTCCAAAAAGGTGACTCCAACGACGACTACAACAAACAAGTCCTCGGGCGGCAACATGCCCAAGACGGGCGATCTGATTGTGATGGCGAGCCTTGCCAGCGCGAGCTTGGCCACACTGGGCGCTACGTCTATCGTAAGCGGTAAGCATAAGCTCGATCAGCAGAAGAAAGCTTCTGGGGAGGACGACTCGAAGGATTAGGCTCTCAGTTGCCAGATAACTAAATAGTCGGGACGGGGCCCGGTGCGAATGCATCGGGCCCCGTTTTGTTGTGCAACGATTAGTTGTGCCCCCTCACACCTCTTGTTGCTACCGTTGCCCGATATGTTCGCGCGGCGTCGTCGGTACGCGCGAGGCGGTCATTACAATTGGCATCGTGCAGCGATTTAGGGGGAACGTTTTGGTATCTGAACAGGCAAATGTTGATTGTGCTGCTGGCTTTGGCGTGCGCTTGATCGGCTGTGCCGACGATGCGGTTTTGCCCATTGGCATGCACGACTATGCGGAGGCCCTTGGTTGCTGCATGCTGGTTGACAAGACCATGTTTATTGCCGATGTGTTGGACTGCGACGCGTCCGTTGTGGTGTGCTGTCGACCCGAGGGTTTTGGCAAGAGCATGAACTTGTCGATGCTCAGGGCTTTTCTGGAGCGTCCGGCGGTCGGTCGCGCCGGTCGGATTCCGTTTGCCGATGCTCAGATTTGGGATGCGGACGGTGGGCGCTATCGGGATGAGTGCGCTTGCTATCCGGTGATATCGCTGGACTTTTCTGGCGCTGCGAGGCGTGGCCCCGCTGTTGCCGGCGTCGTGCGCGATGCCCTTTCGGGCGAGTGCGCTCGCTTGTTGGCGCTCTTGGAGGCTCCGGACTTAGCTCGAGATAAGGTGCGTCACATCGAACGTGTTGCGCGTGGCGCGGCGAGCGAGGACGAGGTCGCCTCGGTGCTCGGTGTGCTCATAGAGCTGCTGGAGATGGCCTGCGATGAGCAGGTTGTATTGCTCGTTGATGGGTACGACGCGGCGTGGGTGGGCCGTGCGAGCGCGAGGGGCGCTTCCGGCGCCGATCTGGCAGAACTACTTGACCGTGTGTTGTTTGACGCCTTTGCCACTGCGCGCGATTCGTTGCGGCTGACGTGTCTGATGGGGGAGTGTCCCGGTCCTGCCGAAGCGGCGCTTTCTTCGCGCGGCTGCTCGTATTGCCTGACGACGCCGCTGTCGGCGTGGTGTGATCGTTGGTTCGGTTTTTCGGATGCCGAGGTCCAGGCTCTTTTGAATCATGCTGGGCGCGAGGAATACCTGGATGATGCGCGTGAATGGCTCGAGGGGTATCGGTTTGGCAGGGCCTATTGCTCGAGTCCAGAGCGTGTGATCGGTTTTCTGGGCCGAGGCTGCACGGCGCCTGTGCGTGCCGATCTGTATGGATATGCCGATTGCCTGAGTAGGGTAGTTGCCGGGTGGAATCTCGACCGCCTTTCGGTCTTGTTTGATTTGCTCGAGGCCCATGGGTGCGCTGAGGTCCCGCTTTGTTTGGGCACTGCAGAGCCAGATGTCTCGCCTGACGATGGCATGTGGACAGCGCTGTATCTGTCCGGTTTTCTCACGACGGATATGACTGAGGAGCCAGAGCATGGCGATCGCCTCCGTGCTTTGCGATTGCCCAATAACGAGCTTCGCCAGGCCTTGCGTCTAGTGATTATTGAGTGGTTTGAGTGCGCTGCAGAAGACATTCGAGACGTCGATGCGTTTCGCGACGGGCTGTGCCATGGGAACGAGGATACCGTGAGGTGGGCGCTAAGCCGCATCTTGGGAGATGCGGGAATCGGTGCGACCGACCCAGATGCTCCGCTGCCATATCACCTACTCTTGCAAGGACTCTGCTTTGGATTGCCGGGCTATGCCAATCCTGCTTCGAGGCGAAAGTGTGGCGCGGATCGCTGGGACATCCAGGTTTTTCCCACGGGCGCCGTGTTCGACATGGCCGATACGATCGGTATGCTCGATGAACGTCCGCTGATAACGATCAACATGATGTATGACCCCGGTGTGGATGCGCTGGGCCTGGAATTGCTGGCCGTGCAGGCGCTGCTCGACATAGAGCGCGACGGCATCGACGAAATCCGTGTGCCGCGACCCGGCGTTGGTCGCATGCGCTGGGGGTTTGGGTTTGATGGACAGCATGTGGCTACGGTGTGCCAGCGGCTTTAAGCGCCGAGGTGTTTCCGGCTTCCGTTACTCGGTGTCCTTCATGGGCGGCATGGGCTTCCAGTTGGGATCCTTGATGATCTTGCGGGCGTCCTTCATGCCGCGTCGCAGCGCCGGAATACCGGTCTTAAAGCACTTGTCAACGGCAGCCAGGCGAATGAATTCCTTGCAGAAGGTCGCGGCGTTGCCCAGACGGAACAGCATAGGGTGGTAGTCGCCGTAGATCTGCATGTAGCGTGCCAGATAACCGCGGTTGCGCATGATGTAGTAGCGGTTGGTGTCGCTCGTGGAGTTGAGCTGGCGCTTGCCGGCGATATCCCAGTTAGAGACGGCGCGGGCGCGCTTAAGCACCACGTCGGCAACAACGGCGGCGGGGAAGTGCTGGCTGGCCACGTAGCCATAGCAGGCATCGTCGCCGTAGATAAAGAAGCGCGCGTCGGGCAGGCCAATCTTGTCGACCACGCGGCGCGAGAACATTCCGCCCTCAAAGCACAGCTGGTTCATAGTGCGGTAGCCCTTGGGGCCCAGGTCCCACTTTGCGATGGGGTTGGGGATACCAAGCGAAAGGATGAGCTGGTACTGCCAAAAGAAGGCGCCGCCGTCAAAGTCCAGGCGCGAACCCTGGATGACATCGTAGCGGTCGGTCCACTTGGCCAAGCGCTCGATGCCTTCGGCGATGACGAGCACGTCATCGTCCATTACCCAGAACCACTGGGCGCCCAGGTCGTAGGCGCATTTAGTGCCGGCGGAGAAGCCGCCCGCACCGCCGCCGTTTTCGAGCTGAGGGGCGTAGATGACACGGTCGGTGCCGCCCTGCGCGTCGGGCTGCTCGGTGTCGATGCCCCACAGGTTGGCCAGGCGCTCGTTGAATGCGGTGCACATGGCCTCGGTCTCGCGCGAATTCTCGTTATCGACAATCACGATGCGCCAGGGCGTTGCCGTGAGCTCGGTCATAGAGTCGAACAAGTTGGCCAGGAGTTCCTGGCGCTTGTACGTAACGACGACGATGGCGAGCTTATCGATGGGAGCGGGAAGGGTGGAAGTCATGAACGAGATTATCCTTTCGCGTGGGCAGCATATCGGCCCTGCGGAATAAACAACGTGTCCCATGGGACACGACTATTGTAAGCGTAGGCGGGCGCCCGCGGGTAATGTTCCGCTAATCACCAAGAACGTTTGCTACAAGCTTGGTTGACGTGTGAGCGTGGCGAGGTTGCAAGCGCGCATTGTGGTATTACATAGGTGCCGATTCCTGTGGACGCGATCTTTCTGTTTGGATGCCCTGTGAATAAAACTCGTTTAGCCTCCTTTGCCGACACCCTACCCGCCAAATCCTTGCTGCTGTTCGTGGCATTTCAACTTGTCTTTGTCCTGAACAATACCGCGGCGAATTGCCTGCCGAGGCCCGTTATCGAGTCGCATGCGCAGGGTTCGGAGTCCTCGGCTCTGTTGTCTGACATGTATGTCTACGACCACCGTGTTGCAGCTGGTCCTGTTTGCTTTGATAACAATCGCTTTATCATTGAAGTCGCACGGCAAAAGGACCAAGGTTCTCCGTTTAAGACGATGGCTGTTGCCGAGATTGATGACGTTACGAAAGCCGGCGAGATTACGCATCAGCAGTACTACCGGTATTGGCATGGATGGCAGCTACTTACGAATGTCTGCCTGTTTATTGGCGGTATCGATGTTGTCATGGTGCCCGCGGCTGCCCTGGCGATTGCCGGCTCCGCTTGCGCTTACGTTGCCTTGCGGAAGCGGTTTTCAATGTCAGTGACGTTGGGTTTCCTTGCAATCCTGTTGTTCTCGACCAATCTGTTTTTCAATTATATCGGTGATCTACTGCTGTGCATCTCGTTCTTTGTGGCGCTCATCATGATGTCTTGCATGAGCCTTCGTTTGAGTTCTGCATCGAGTGAGCGTGCGTTCACGAGCCGCCTTGTCCTGTGGTCCATAGCGACCGGCGCGGCATTTTCGTTTTTGGACTTCCTTACGATTCCTGCCGCAGTTGTCGCCCTGCATTGTTTTTTCGCCTTCATTGCGCTCCCCGAGGGTGAGCGCCCCAAGCGCTGCGTCGTCACGATGCTGCAGGCGCTCTTTGGGTTTGGGCTTTCGTTTGTGTTTACCTGGGCGATGAAATGGCTTGTCGCGGCATTTGTGCTGGGCTGGGACGAGGTCTTTTCGAACGTTCTGGGCGAGATGGGCCTTTGGTCTGCGCACGGGGCGTCGTCACTGTTGCCCCAAGCTGACTGGCCTCAGATTTTGAAGGAGTTTTATTGCATGAGCCCGCAGCTGTTCGCCATCTGCTCAACAGCTGGTTATGCGATGATCTCGAACGTCGTTTGTCTTGTTTCGTTTGCTGTCGTATTGGCGGTTTGGATTGCCGTTCTCGTTTGCTCGGTACGGGGCGGAGCGCAAGACGGTCGTCGCTGCAAGGCGTTGATCCAGTCGCTGCTCATGGTATTGCCTCTGGCTGTTGTTCTGGGTTATTTCGTTGTTATGCATGACCATGCGATCGTCCATATTCCGGTATTTGGCTGCAAGAACTGGGCGATTATCTTTGCGATGTTATTTGCTTCGGGTGTTAGCGCGCTTCGTGGCCTGCAGGGTCAGAAGGACGTCTAGCTGTTCATATGGGCCTTGATGGCCTCGACTACGGCTCTGCGTACGATATCCATGAGGAGCAGGGCAAGCGCGAGGCAAAGGCTCATAAGGATTCCGAGCAAAATGGCGCCGGCTGGATGAGGCTCTCCCGTTTGGATGCCTGTCGCCATGGTGTAGATTGCTTTGTCAAAGATGGGTCGCCAGACATTGCAGGTAAACGACTGTACGGCGTAGAAAGCGAGCGTTCCTGCGGCGAGGGACATGATTGTCTTGTCTGCAGCTGAGACTTCGTGGCGCGGCTGATGGAGCGCTGCGGCGGCAACGGATGCGGCGGCCAAGATAAAGGATATGACGGAAGTGGACTTGTAGGAGAGCTTCCAGAGCGCGTCGTATTGGCTGTTTGCCGATAGCAGAAGCTCGAGCGCGATGGTGACGGCAACGAGTCCGATGAGTGCGATCTTGGATTTTTGAGCGCCGGATGCGTTGCCGTGGCATTCGAGGACAAAGCGCATTTCTCCGGCTGCAATAAACGCGACCAGGTAAGTAACGGCGCTCATGAGCTTGCGCCACAAAACGATGCCGGCCGCTTTGTTTGCCGTCGCCGCGATGTAGCAGTTGATTCCAAATGTTGTGAGCACGAGGAGTGCTACGACAAACGGGGCCCTTATGCTGCCGATTTGCTGTCGTAACAACGCAATAACCGGGACGAGTTATACAGATGCCGCGTAGACCCAGATAAACTCGATGCCCAGCGTAAGCCAGCCAATCTCGTGCAGCGAGATTTCGGGTAGGGGATAGAAGTACATTGAAACAAACAGGCACGCGGTGCAATAAAAGAGCGTGGGTAAGACGATTTTCTTTAACCGTGTAAACGATTTATAAACGAGGCCCCGCGCGGATGACCCGTTTTGGAGGGCGTGTACCGCCGAGGGAATAAGGAAGTATCCCGAGATCATAAAAAAGACCTCGTTGGCCCAGCAGCCCAGCAGGTTGATAAAGCCGAGCGCGCCGGAGTAAGGGAAGACAGCGAGCGGCGCATATTCCGGCACGCCGGTGCAGACGGCTTGGAAGGTCCATTGAAACGTGTGGAATATCGCAATCCCGGCGACCGCGACCAAGCGCAGCGCCTCGATGGAGGTATTTCTGCTTGCTTTGCTGCCCATCAGACTATTTTCCAGCGCGTGCGTTGTACGAACCAAAGTGCGATGTGATCATTTTTAGAGTTTGCTTGGGCCCTTTGTTCCATACGTTATACAAGCCCTCGCCCACGAGGTCTTTGGCGTATGCGCAGTAGCTGATTTTAGGATTGGCGATGCCCATATACTCGGCATAGAGCTTTTTGGCCGCAGGGGTAACGCGAGGATTGGCAAATACCAGCTCTTGTGGCATGCGTTCGAACATCTTGTGGATGGCCTGCTTGATTTCGGGGTGCCCCTCAATTCCGGTGTGCTCAATCATGATGCCCATGTAGTTAAAGCCGCGCGTGATTTGAGGTATCCATACGGCCGGATCGCTAACATTGAGTCTTTCGAGAATATCGACCATGTCGTTCCAGCGATTAAACGGCATCAAGGGGTCGCGCTTGGCAAGAGCGGCTGCCTTTTCGGGCGTTTCCTCGCGGTAGCAGTAATATGGTTTGGGCCAGTAGGCAATTGCTTTTGCCTGGCATAGCGTTTCGACAAGGAATGGATTATCGGCCCAGCCTGCACCAGGGATTTCTTTAAACCAGATATTGTTTTGAATCAGGAAATCGCGGCGATAGATTGCCGACCAAATGGATGGATGGTGCGCCAACAAGTGGGGTGCGTCGTGGATGGTAAACGGTTGTTGGGGCGGATTGATGCGACCGCGATATGCGCAATGTAGTTTGACTTCTTGAGGCGTATCGGGGTTGCGAATAATCCAATACGGGGTCTCAATAATATCGAGCTTGTTCGGATCGCCAAATTTGCGTTTGGCAAAGGAAAGCATGTCGGAGTACATTCCGGGCTCGATCCAGTCATCGGGCTCGAGAATGGCAATCCAATCGCCCTTTGCCTCGCGAATGCCCAGATTGCAGGTTGCGCCGTAACCCTGGTTTGCCTTATCGATCACTCGAACGCGTGAGTCGCGCGCAGCGAAATCTTGCATAATGGCGAGCGAGTTGTCGGTGGATCCGTCGTTGATGGCGAGGATTTCCAGTTCGATATTCTTTTCGTTTAATAGGCTGCCTATAGCCTGAGAAAGATACGGCTCGGCATTGTAAGTAGGCACGATTACGGTCAGCATTCAAACACTTTCTCTAGGCGATTTGAGAAAATTATAACTAATTACTTTAGCAACGATTTTCGTTGCGTTAGCGTAGAAGCAACGAAAATCGTTTCGTTGGTCGGCTGCGGAACTCTGCATAAAACATGCCCAAAATTACCCTCGAGCTCTTTGTGCCATTGTCTTTGCTCCTTTTGACTTACAGCCCAAAGGACTGCGCGGGTAACATACGTCAAAATCGATCGATCGGACGCGATCATTTATAAATTAAGAATAGCCGCTGAGTTTTTAATCAGTTCTTCTCGATGCGAATTGATTTACAAATTCGAGTTTCTATTTGAGAAGGCTGCGATGTCATGCAAAACGACATTAATCGTATACTTTGATTGAATTTTGATGGTTGTCTTGTGGGGTTCGCTTTTTACTAAATGGACGGTGAAGTGGTGGCTAATTCAGAGGAAAGAAAGCAAAGGATCCAGATTGAAATCTCACTCGTATTCGAGAATCCAATTAAGCTTAACAGCCCAATCGACAGTGTCACAATTAACAAGAATGCTGTTGTGATTTCGTTTGAACGCGCGCGGGGTTATTCCAAGGCACAGTATCTCTGTAAAACTAGGGTTGACTATCTGGGATGGCTTCTTCTCTCTTTGACTTGTATGGACGGAATGGAGCAGTCGCCTTGCATTGCTGCCGTGTCGTGCTCGGTTGACAAGAAAGGGGGTATTGAACTCGAAGTTCCGCACGAACTCAACAATGCTCTCTCTACATTTAACGGAACTAGGTATCCAGATGGTGTTATAGGACGTAGCCTTCGAAGCGATGCGGTTGCAAAGTCTCTACATATAGCAATTAGTTACTCATGGGCTGCGTCGGGAGCCGGTTATCCGGAAGAAAGGCTTAAGCTTATCTGGGGCGCCTTTAATGCTCTGTATCGCGGTTATGCTGAGGCGACGAACTCTTCTAGCGTGACGAGGGATGCCCAGATGCTGGACGATGTTAATCAACTCTTCATTGAGCGGGATGTACTAGTCCGCTCTATAACAAAATTTGAGGATATTTTTAATGAGGGGAGCTATAAGGACTTCGTTAGTTGGAAATTGTTGACTGGCACACGTTCAAGATCATTGCATATTACGGATAAAGATAAAAAGAATGTAGTGGATGAAAAAAATAAGAGATTAGGATGTATCGATAAAGAGTCCCTTATTTGCATGCGTGATAGAGGTTGCGCCGATTACCAAGGTAAGAGTTTTTTCAAAACAAAGATAAATGAACTATTGCCCGATGCCAAAAGCGACAAGATTCATGTTAGAAGAGTTGCTCTGTTGGTGTGCCGCTACGCGTACATATTGCGATGCGATGGTGTTCACGCGAATAGGGAGTATCCTATATTTGATTCAAATGCCATGGCGAAAAAGCAAGTCTTAGCTAGCCTGCTTGAGGCTGCTGCCGTTGATTTAGCGACTTGGCTTGCGGCGACTTACTAGACAATATAATTGTCCCTAAGACGCTAACGACGATTTAGGGATCGATACATTAGCGCTTTTAAGCCCTTTGGGTTGATGATCGATCTCAGCTCAGTACCCCGACCCAGCCCCGCATCTCCGCAGCTAGTGCAACGCGGAATGGCGATTAGGACCTTTTCGCCGAGCGACATCAGGAGCCCGAGTGCCCCTCTTGGCTCGGTGTTCACCTGCGACTTGAGCGGCGTGCAGCCTCCGCCGTCATCCGGTCTAACCTGTCCCGGTGCTCTTCGGCAGCTATTATATTTCCATGTGGTTCTTCTCTTGCGCGCGCCTTTCTGCTGGCTCTGCCTGGGTCGCAGCAGAGGGGCCTGGACTCGCCCTCCTTCACGCTGAGCAGCGTCGTGATGGCGTCCTCGTCGGCAAACTCGCTCACTTTGTCGGCGAGTATGAACGAGTATCTGGGGGGGGTGGGGAGAGACTCTCTGGAGGTATTGAGATCAACTTAAAAAACGTGCCCATGGTGGCCTGGTACTCTTTATAGATACTAGATGGCGTCCGCCTGCAGTTTTGCTGATCGGCGCCATAAAACAAATCTTTGATGGCATAGGAATGTGCAGGTGACGCAGCGTTCTAGCCGTCTGCTTCTTTAGCGAGGAATTTATGAAACGGTGGTCTGCTGAAAAAATAGCATCGCATCGAGCGGATGAACTGCATGTTGAAAATGATATCTGTTGTAACGGTCTATCTTGCCCTGTTATTTCTGTCGATACGCTTGAAGCATTAATTCAGGCTGTCGGTTACCTTTCTTACATTTCTGATGGTCCTGTTTTATATAGAGGACAGTCGAGCTTGTACAACCCCTATGTTCCAAGACCTAGCTTATGCAGGAGTTCTGCTTCTTCTGACTCTCGTTTAAGGACAGTTGAGAACTATCTAAGTGTTTCGGGACGTTGGAATAACGAAGCCTTCGATATCTCTAAATTTAAGCCAATATTGTCTTCTGAAAAACCAATTACTAACCATTCGGCGATTGCAATTAAATTGGAATCCTATTGTGTGGAGCCTCTTTTGCAGCATTATGGAATCCAAACAAGATGGCTGGATTTAACAGACTCCCTTTGTCATGCCCTGTTCTTTTCTGTTGTTAAAGATGAGGCAATTAATATAGTTGATTTATCCAGCGGGGACTCTTCCGTAGATGTTAATTTACTAAGTGAGCATGTTTTAAACCGCAGTGTCCGCCTTCCGCCAAAATGTGAAGAAATAAATTATTGCTATCTATACGTTCTTTCTGTTGGCAAAGAAAATTATTCCTTTAGTTCTAAATTACCTAAAGGTATTAGAAGATGTGCCAATGGATGGATTCTAGATGGAAGAAAGGCATTCCCCTCAACCTATTTAAGGCCGCATAGTCAGCACTCTTTCATGTTATTTGCGCCTTCGCTTGTTAACGAGGAAGCGATTGATTTATTCGATAGCGATTATGATTCTATCAATTGTGCTTTGTTCAGAATGAAAACAAATGATGTCTTAGATTGGATTGGGTCCGGAAGGCTTCTTTCTCCCATGGCCGTCTATCCCGTTTTAAAATCCGTCTCCGGTTACCTTGGCGATTCTGGCTTTTATCAATGGGTAATGAATATTGAGTCCCAATATTTTTGCTCGGGAACAATTAAAACCCTTGATTTTTCAAGAGGTAAAACATTCGATGATTTCATGAATTTAATTGGCGAAAACTTGATAAATTATGTTCCGGTAATGGGTCAAAGATGAACGGTAGTTTGAGCTCGCTCAGATGGAAGCATATGTTTTGTGCTGGCTGTAGGTCAAGGGTCGATTTCCGATCTCAGCCGAACATGTTGAGCGAATAGGTTGTTCCCGCAGTTAGCCGAACGTCACCGCGGCCCCTTCCGTGAACTGCACCCCAAAACTTTGACGGCTTAAATAAGAACTACGCCGCAAGGGACTGGCTCCAGAACTCCTCCGGGGTTAGTCCTTTCAGTTGAGCCCGCCTTCGCCTCGTGTTCCAATGGGCTACGTACGCGTCTGGATTGGCTACACTGATGTGGACAGTTCCGGGAGACTCGACCGGGAGGTCGCGCTCATCGGCAAGGCCCGCCTGCTCGTCATCGACGAGTTCGGGTTTCTCCCGCTCGACGCGGACGGGGTGAGACTGCTCTTCCAGGTCTTCGCCGACGCATACGAGAGGCAGTTGGTGGTATTCACCGCGAACCTGGAGTTCAGCAGATGTGGGTCGGTGTTCGGGGACGACCAGATGGCCGCCGCCCTGATCGACCGCATCGTCCACCACGGGAGGCTCGCCCAGTTCCGCGGTGAGTCCTACCGCGTCCGCCATGCCCTCATGCAGGAGGGCTAGCCGCTCAAAAAGCGTGCGCTATTCCGATGCTCTTTTTGCTTAAATCCTCTTGACGAAACACAGGTGTCGCCCAGGAACCCGCAGGCCTACCTCGACTGGTACGTCTGCCTCTTCAAGGTCAACCAGGTCCGGGACAGATGGGGCCCGACTGCAAGAGTGGTGCGCCATATCCTGACGGCCGACGCGACTTACCGCGGCTTGGGGTAGGTACGGCATCACCCGTTATCTAAACTGTTAGATTATGCAATAGTTTGAGCTGTGTTTGGCTTTATGGGCGAAAGACTCTGTACGGATAAAAGCATTGCCCTCGTTGATGAATACGATGCTGTTGTCGATCTCCTGTAGGTTTCTTTGCCAGTTTTTTCCTGCCAAAGTCTTGCTTGGGCCTTACAGCTCACGGTTACACCGCTTTGCGGTCCAAGATTTTCATGAGCAGCGGCCATACCCAGTAACATTGTTTTTCCTGTTGCGATGCTACCTTGGATAATAGTGAGATTTCGACTGATGGTATGTTTGAACTGACACGATTGTTTTGAACGATTACGTTGAATGAACCACGCATTAGGAGTTCTCCCTTAGGCATTTTCCTGCTATGGGAACAAGAGCGCACATCGTATGGACGACATCTCCCGTGTTCGCGATGGTCACTGTAAATTTGCCGTTGCCAAAATCCATCAGATTGTAAAGGTTGATCGTCAGGTCGTGGTGCGCTGCGATTCGCAGAATCCAATATGCGCAGTTGTCGCCACAGTTTGAGGCGTTATAGACGTTTTGAGGCATAAAGTACATGGGGAGCAGTGTTTTGGTGCCACTCGATAGCTTTTAGGCGGGATGATTCCCAAGATTTTAGTGTCTATGGCATGGGCCCGACGACAGTGCCCTTGTCGAAAGATTTAATGACACATTGGGCAAAGGAATCTTCAAACCGCTGGGGAGTATACGTTATAGAAATAGACCGATGTGTTGTAAATCACGTTATCCATGTCCCCATAATGAATCGTCAACACGTCGATCTCCTAGGTTGAATGCAGCGTTTTCCCGTGGTGCTGTTTATATCGTTTTGTTTTTTGGGTCGCTGAAACTAGCTTGTCTCGTTGCGCGGCAGCAATCGATAAAAACGGGGCGCATCGTTGTTCTCTCCTTGTAAGCACTTTGATGCTTGCTGCGTCGGCTATTTTGCGTCGGCCATTCACTAGCCTTATCTTTATGAGTTCTCGAGTGCTTAAAGATCGAGTGAGCGAGCCGCACGTTGATGCAAGAGGTCCGATGAGCCCCTTATTCTCTTCGACTTCAACACGGCGCATAAGCACGCCATTATCTGCGGCAATGGATTCGATTGCATTAAGAAGAACGGTTCTACCCACTTCTAGCAATCCATAGAACGTCATGGGTTGGGTTTGATATCCTTCGGATAATGCCTTCAACTTGAGTTCTGCTGATAGCGGTATTTCGCCTCGTCCAGCCAAGTATTTGGGCATAGTTTCAACTCTAGGGGTATATTGCTTTCGATAGTCGATCATTTACTTCATCTGCTTAGGTATCGAGGCAATTTTTAGTTTGATAATATCGGTAACTCTTATGCGTGTCACCAAATTGTGATACGGCTTAGTTGTCTGTCGCCTGTGAAATCGTCCCAATTATTATGTTTTCTCCTTGAGAGGAAGTGGGGGCACGCTCCTAAGAGCGCCGATTTACTTATTATTCGCGGCAAACGAAACCCATCACGCCTTTGGCGGAAATGCTGTCGACTCCACGCGATGGTACATTAGTTTGGAAATGAATATCCCCAAATTGACCACCTCCTCCCTCAAACAAAAATTAGTTAGCAAATAATTATTAGCATCTCCATATTCAAAGAGCGGGTCCAAGCTCGTTGGGTATATGAACGCGTGCGCAATGTGCTAATCAGGGAGTGAGGACTCGGCAGCCACACACATATGCACGACGTCGCCGACCCTGTGCCTGAAGCGCATGGGGATAGAAGCGCATGGAGATGGAAAAGCTCTCTGCTCGTAGCTGAGACACTCCCCATGGTGCTTTACGAGAATGTTTCCCAAGTAACTGCAGGCCTACCTCGACTGGTACGTTCACCTTGTCCGGGTCAACAGGGTCCACGAGAGGTTGGACCCGACCACTAAAAGCGATGTACCATGCGCTGAGGTCCGTGAAAGCCTTTCGCAGCTTAGGGTGGATGGGGTACCATCTGCTATCTAAAGCGTTGTAAAATAAAAATACAATAGTACCGCTGCCATTGTTCCAAATAAGACTCGAACTACAGGGTGGAATCTAAAGTACTTTACCGAGGGCAATATAATTTCAGAGACAAAAAATCCGATTAGTATTGCTTCAAGTGCGCTGAGCATATAAGTGAATGAATTGATCGAGGCATAATTGACGGTTGCGTCGTTTTTAACTAATCCCGCAACTGTGTTTAGTATAGATACTAAAATTGCCAGCACACTAACGATAATACTGAAAACGTTTGCGGATTCTTTGTTAGATTTACTCTTATGTTCTTCGTCAAATTGTCGAAGAGCCATTCTGCCTTGCAATGTCAGGAAAACGTTTGAGTGCTCATGTCGAATATAGCCAAGGGCCATTAAATCCTTCAGTGATTCAGTATGTTTTATCCTTTTCAATTCGCTGTCTGTTAAGGGGGCACCGTTTGATTTGAGGAATGAGTTCATAATTTCATCGGCTCCAAAGGGGATTGTGGTGTTTTTATCTTTCAATTTTGATTCGCTCCTTGCATATTCAGCGCGCGCATTGCTACTACGTTACTTTTCTGACCTGATGACTGCATTTGCTCAAATTAATGTGATCTTTCAAATGCTTTCATTCTCCGAGTGGTTGTAGGTGCCGCCAAGACTCTTTCGATAATTGATTGAGCCGGTCTCGCACTGTCAGATGCCCTAGCCCTTATTCTTGTCTTCAGTTCGTCGATCTCTTCCGACTTTGTCATTTCCAGATACCTCCTCTTAATCCGATCGTGCTCAACGGTGCGCACGAACCTTGCTGTGACGAGCATGGGGCCGAGTTTCCATCGATGAAGGTGCTGATGAATCTCACCCTTTGCCTGACCTTGTAGTTTATCCGGTCGATGCCGTTGTTGGCTCGGGCGGGGAGTCCGTGTAGGCGAGTGTGCCTGAATCGGAATCCGTTCTGCGCGGTGAGCTCGCGCATGCTTGACCGCTTCCTCAAATGGTTCTCGTTGACCGGGCTGACAAGGCACACCGACAGTCATAGGTGCGACGCGTTCGAGGTGCAGTTTCGGACGGAACCCACAAGAATGTGCGAGATGACCTAGGGTACCTTGCAGTTGTACTGGGGTTGCTGGAAGGGGCGGCAATATCGTTGGATTAACTTTCTTTAACAGAGACTTTTTTAATTGACGCGCACATATTAATCTTTTCTGCATACTCGACTGCTTCTGCAGTCTCTGCGGCGCTCTGTCATTGGTAAAGTACCTGACAGAGAGGGGAATTCGATGTCATAGTTGGCGTCTTCATCGGAGGATAAGATTGCTTGATAGCTATATGTTTTCATCTCCAGTCATCTCAGAATATTATAGATATTGTTTGCAGCTTTTATGATTTTCGGTACGTTCCAATCGGAATCATTTTTTGGTAGTTTATAGCCATGATTTCTGCTTCGTGTGTGCATTCAGTTTTTTGCACTGGATAAAATCAACTGCATCTAATTTAGCTAGATTGGGAAGCGATATTGCATGGTGCTAAGCTTGACGCAGAAAGAAACATATCGGGAGACGCTAGCTAATCTCGTTGCCAAGCAAAATGATGGCGCTTCCATTGTTTCCGCGCGGAAGGAGCTGGAAGCTCTATCGACTTTTCTCGTCCCACGAGTGCTTTACCGCTATCGACCTCCAACTGAATACGCTTTTGCCGACCTAGAAAACGCAACTGTTACATTTTCTCATCCAAGGGTTTTCAGCGATCAGCGCGACTCGGTGCCGATCTATAACTGGAATGGTATAGATGAAATCGAAAGTTATCTCAATGATGATGAACAAGCGTTAGAGAAAATAAATCAAATTGATTTTAGACGACTTGCGTTTGTATTAGGGGCTCTGGGGGTTCCTTTAAATCCAGCAAGAATTGATGAGTTCGAGATGCTATCCGATGAGGGGAGAGTTAGTCTTTTTCGCTCGGCTGTTAAAAACTTGCGTTTATTTGTTGGAGGATTTGTCGTTCCAGTTCATCAGAATAGCTGTCGAAATTCTTGCCGCATTTTGTGCCTAACAGACAATCCTAGCGATTCGAATATGTGGAATGTATATTCCGAAAGCCAAGCGGGTTTCGTTCTTGCTTACGACAGAGAAGCTATTCGCAATTGCAATATTGCTAACGGAATGCGTACTGAAATATTGCCAATTTTATATGATGACAAACCATTTAATTGCGACCCTCAAATTGCTTGGACTGCTGCTAGGATGCTTGGTCTTAATGTGAGCAGCGACGACATGCTTAGTGATCTGCGGGCAATTTACAGAAAGGGCAGTGCGTTTGAGTGGGAGAACGAATATCGTGCCCGTCTTGTACCAGAGCTAGATGAGCTTGAGATGAATTATGTACAACGCCCATGCAAGCCATTGCGAGTTATTCTTGGGAGCAGGATGTCTCAAGAGGATAAAGAGCTTTGCATTTGCGCGGCGAATAAACTGGACATTCCTGTAGATGAACAGTGCTAGTTATTCGTAAATAGTGCCGTATAGTCAATTATTTGTCAGCTGAATCGATTTGTCAGCTGAATCGTGTGCTAGTAGACTCCTGAGCTGGCGATTGCTATATCTACGGGGGCATTTCGAAAGATAATTTGATCGCGCGATTTTTTGCGGTGTAAGAGGGAGGGCTGCGTCAGCGCCCCCTGCGCCTAAGGCTATTCCGCTATGCCGTGGCGGTCAAGGACATCCCTTATGACCTTGTGCGCGGCCAGCCAGTTCCGCGGCGAGTCCTACCGCGTCCGCCATGTTCTCATGCAGGAGGGCTGGCCGCTCAAAAAGCGTGCGCGCTTCCGATACCCAGACTGCTCAAATCCTTTTGATGAAACACAACTTTCCAGGCTCTCGTCGGGGGGGGTGGTTACGACCGTACTGGCGGTCGACCTGCGGATGTCGGTGCGGTCGCAATACTCTGGGGGGATGGGCCTTATAAATTCGATGCTTCGTTTGGATCGTTTAGAAAAAACGCCGTTCTGCTTATAGTTAGATGTGTGAGCATCGCTGAACACCCCTTTTCGTGGCAGGCTGATATTCAAACTTTCTGTAGTCCGATATACGGAGAAAAAATAATAGAAATAGACAATGGCATGTTTGCGCATGAGATAAGGGACCAGTAACCGTTCGTTAGTTCTTTTTAATTAAGTTTGATGAGATCTTTATTAGATATAAGCTATGAAGCTTTTCCTAGATGAAAAATGTTGGCTGGTTCGCGTTCGAAGGCGTTGAATATTGCTACCTTGATTCAACACGATTCCTTTCTATGACAATTGTTCAAAAGAAGAGATAATTGATGGATAATGTTGCAACATGGATATTCATTTTGACTGGGGATTCGATATGAAAAAGGTTTTACGTGCTGCGGCTACGTTTTCTTTGGCTGCCCTTCTGACGTTTTCGTCATTGATGAGTCCTGTAGTTGCTGCTTATGGGTTGAACGAGGCGCAGCCCGCTGAAGCTGTGACGGATGTGGCTTCTGCAGGTGATGACGGAGTGGCTGCACGCGGTGACGATGCTGAAAGCAGCGAGGCCACCGTCGACCACCCTCCGGTAGAAGAGGATATCGAGGCCATCGACTCGTTGAGCCAAGGCACAGCTGAAAGCGATGCTAAGACCGAGCAACAGGTCGATTCCGTCGAGTCGGACTTTCAATACGTTTACCTGGCCTACCCAAGCCTTCCCTCTGGATCCAATCAAGTCATTGCTTTTGCTACTCCTAATGACGGCGAAGTCCTTTCCTCTGCTACGCTTGGCTATGTGAGTGCCAACGGCGTAAAGGGCTCTGTCGACGCGTCTGCTACGGCTGATAATTCTGCCGCCTTTACTTTTGGCTCAAAACTCGAAGCCAATACTTATTTCCTCACTTCGATTTCGTATTATCTAGAGGGAGATGAGGCTGAGCATAAGATTGATCTTTCTGATCGAGATTATTCATTCACCGTCGCAGATAGCTCTATGAACTCCGAGGGCACATCTGTTTATTATGCAGATGGGGACGGAAATGCTGTTGAGGCTCAGTCTATTCAGCAGGCGTTGGAGTGCGCCGATTCTCCGGATGGTGTCTCTACTTATGCAGCTCGTTCCGCACGCAACGTTAGTGTAATCGCTCTCGATGCTGGTCACGGTGGATCTGATCCCGGCGCGCAGGGTAATGGTAAAAGTGAGGCCGATCTTACCTGGAAGATTGTGACTGCCTGCAAGAATAGGCTTGAAGCTTATGGTTTCAAGGTTGTTCTTGCTCGCGAGCAATACGGCAATTATTCCGGTGATGATTTTCTGTATCGCGTTCAGCGTTGCATTGATCAAGGCGCTCAGGCTTTTGTGAGCTTCCATATTAATTCTGGTTTCCCTGCTGCTCATGGCGCTGAGGTTTATGCTCCTACTGCAAATGGTACCGATTACACACAGGTTTCTGTTGAGCTTGCCAATAAGGTTATGAATAACCTTGCTGCTATGGGTCTTACGTACCGCGGCGTATTCCAGATGCAAGTGGGAGATGAGTTTGCGGTAATCCGATGCGCCCGCGAGCAGGGGATCCCTGGCATCTTAATTGAGCATGGCTTTATTTCGAATTCCGGCGATGTCGCTAATTACTTTTCCGATGACGGCTGTCGTCGTCTTGGCGAGGCTGATGCCGCTGCTATTATTGCGCAGTTCCCGCACCCTTATTCCATTGATGGAATTACCTTTTCGGAAGAATTGGGGCGCGCTGGATCTTCGATTAAAGTTGGAGTGGATGTTACCGGCAAGACCGACGGACTTAAATATAAGTTTGTTTGGCATAGGGCTGGGGCAGATTGGACTGACGCTAACTGGGGCGTGATCGGTCAAGATTTGACCGCCCCGTCGGTTGTTTGGACTTTGCCGCAAGCTGGTGAATACGAAATTTATGCCGATGTTGTTGACTCCAATGGTTACATATCGAGCACCTCCAAATATAAAGTAGTCAATTGGTCCGTCGAGGGCCTCGACGTCTCCGGCG
>UQPI01000019.1 GCA_900542945.1 uncultured Collinsella sp. | reverse complement strand
GTAAACGGATAGTCGGCGATCTTGGGTCGGGCGGCACTCATGCGCGCAATGAGCGAGGACTTGCCGACCGAGGGAAAGCCCACGAGCGCGGCATCGGCCATGAGCTTCATCTCGAGCTCAATCCAGTGCTCCTCGGCCGGCTCACCAAGCTGGGCGAACGCGGGCGCGCGCCGCACCGACGTCACAAAGTGCGTATTCCCCAGACCGCCGGCGCCGCCGGGTGCTACGACGACGCGCTCACCGTCGTGAACCAAGTCGGCAATCTCGAACATCGGGGTCTGCGTCTCGGGGTCGAGCTCGCGCACCACGGTGCCCATGGGAACCTTCAAGATAAGGTCCTCGCCGCTCTTTCCGTTGCGGCGGGCGCCCTGACCGTGCGTTCCGCGCTCGGCACGAAAATGATGCTTAAAGCGGTAATCGATCAGTGAAGACAGCTGAGCATCGGCCTGGATGACGACATTGCCGCCACGACCGCCGTCGCCGCCATCGGGGCCACCCTTGGGGACAAAGGCCTCGCGCCTAAACGACATGCATCCGGCACCGCCGTCGCCGCCGCACACGTTAATGCGGCTGATATCGGTGAACTGTGACAACAGAATCGCCTCCTACAAAAAGAGGGAGACCCTTGAATCCTAAAACTCAAGTGCCTCCCACATATGTGCTCTATGAAGGGTGAATTACGCGTTCGCGAGCGGGCGTACGCTGACCCTGTGCTTGATACCCTTGTGGAACTCAACGGTACCGTCGACCAGCGCGAACAGCGTGTCGTCCTTGCCACGGCCAACGTTCTCACCCGGGTGGATGTGAGTGCCGTGCTGACGGACGAGAATCGTGCCCGTGGTTACCGTCTGGCCGGCATAGCGCTTCGTGCCAAGGCGCTGACCGCGGGAGTCACGGCCATTACGGGAGGAACCGAGTCCTTTTTTGTGTGCCATTGTGTATACCTACTCTTTCGTTACGAGTGTAATCTACTCGGCGACGGGAGCCTCGGCAACAGCCTCGGCCTCTGCCTTGACAGCCTTCTTGGCGCGGGACGTAGCCTGGACCTTCACGATCTTCAGCTTGGTGAGCTGCTGACGGTGACCCTTCAGACGACGATAGCGCTTACGCTTGTGGAACTTGAAGACCAGCTGCTTCTCGCCCTTGAACTGCTCAACGATCTGAGCGGTAACCTTGGCCTTGGCCAGCTTGTCGGGATCGGTGACGATCTTCTTACCATCGTTGAGGAAGATGACCGGCAGGGTGACCTTGTCGCCCTCATTGCCCTCGATCTTCTCGACGGTGATGACATCGTCGGTGGCGACCTTGTACTGCTTGCCGCCCGTGTTAACGATTGCGTACATGTTTACTTGCCCTTCATGCATCAGTTAGTGCAACAGCCGAATATAGTAGCAGGCGATAATACCCCCGTCAACGAGTATGTGGAGCAAATCCACAAGTTCGCACAGGTATGGGGCTGACGAGTCGGCCCTCGTCGTCCTCGCATGCTTGATTCTGACGCTCGACATCGTAGGAGCAGATGGTCACGAGGTCTTGCATACCGGTGGAAACAATAGGTGCATCGACGCCCGGGGTCAAGCCCTGCAACAAAACATCAGCAGCAGAAAGCAAAATCTCCGGACGCATGGAGCCCTCGTTGTCGGCATGGGTGTCGAGCATGAGCACCAGATGGTCCGGACGCTCCCCCTCCGTGAGCTCATAGCCCACCAGTGTGTGGTCAAGGTCTAAGCGCTTGCTCTTCCTACCGCGTGCATAGTCGATGCCATGGCCTGCACGCAACGTGTCGATCGCGGCGCGTACCTCCTCGGCGCTCACGGGGGCCTCGGGGTCCAGGTGCAAGTCGATGCGGTACGACAGACGCGTAAGCTGAGCCGTCAGAGCCGGCGTGCGCACGTCGATGTAGGCAGCCTCGATAGGCGCCAGATCGGCAGGCGATGCCGCCGCCAGGCGCTCAAAGGCCTCGTCGAGCGCCACGAACTCGGTCATAAACAGGTCATACCACTCGCAGGTCGACGACGTACCCACCGGAAGCGCCGAAGAGAAGCCCACGCGCATGTGCGGAGAGAAGCCCTGCGTGACGGCATAGGGCAGGCCCGCACGGCGCACGATGCGCTCAATGGTATGGATCAGTTCCAGATGGCCCAGGTACTTAAGGCGATCGCGCTTGCCGTAGCGAACGCGCAGCCTAAAGAGCGTGGGGTTGTCGGTCAAGCGCTCACTCATGCGCGATCACCCATCAATACGTTCTTGGCATGGAGCGTGGGGCAGATTCCGCAGCCGGTGCACGACGTGCGGGTGCAGTCGGGCGTCGTGACGCCCTCGAGCGAGCGACGGTACTCGCGCTCGAGGAAGCCGCGCGTGCAGCCGGGGCTCACGTGCTCCCACGGCAGGCGCCAGTCCAACTCGTAGGGCAGGTGCACGAGCTCATTAAGGTCGATTCCGTTTTTGGCAGCGGCCTCCTTCCAGTTGTCGAGCGAGAAGTGCTCCACCCAGGCGTCGAAGCGCGAGCCCGCACGCCAGGCATCGATGATGACCGGCGTCATATCGCGACCGGCACGGGAGAGCGCTGCCTCGATAAGCGAGGTCTCCGCATCGTGGTAGTGTACGCGAACGGCGCGGTTGCGCACGCTCGTGATGAGCAGCTTCTGGCGGCGCTTGACGTCGTCGTAATCGAGCTGCGGGCACCACTGGAAGGGCGTTGCCGCCTTGGGGATGAACACCGAAACAGAGATAGACACCGAGATAGACCCGCGGCGCGCCTTGGGCACCACGGAGCGGCCGAGCTCCAGCACGTGATCGGCCAGGTTGGCGATAGCCACGATGTCCTCGTCGCGCTCGCCGGGAAGGCCCATCATAAAGTAGAGTTTCATGCGGTTCCAGCCGGCCTCGAAGGCCGCCTTGGCCGCACGGTCCAGGTCCTCCTCGGTCACGTTCTTGTTAATGATGTCGCGCATACGCTGGCTGCCCGCCTCGGGCGCGAACGTCAGGCCGCCCTTCTTTTCGCCGGCGACCGACTCGGCCATATCAACGCCAAACGAATCCAAGCGCTGCGACGGAATGGACACGCGAATGCCCGTGTCCTCCAGACGACGGTTGAGCCTACCGAGCACGTCGCGGATGCAGGAGTGGTCGGTCGTCGAAAGCGAGGTAAGCGACACCTCGTCATAGCCAGTCTTTTCCAAGCCCTGGATCACCGATGACACGATCTGGTCGGCCGAGCGCTCGCGTACCGGACGATACGTCATGCCTGCCTGGCAAAAACGGCAGCCGCGGGCGCAGCCGCGCAAGATCTCGATAGACAGGCGATCGTGGACGAGCTGCGCATACGGCACGCACGACTGAGAAAGCGGATTGGTGGCACCAAAGTCCTCGACGACGCGCTTGTAGACTACCGGCGGAACGTCCTTACCCTCGCGCGGCACGGTGTAGCCATGCGGCGAGCAGGGCTCGTCATAGCGCACCTCATACAGGGACGGCACATAGGTACCGGCGACCGTCGCGAGCCGCTCGACAATCTGAGCGCGCGAGACGCCCTCGTCGCGCAAGCGGCGATGCAGCTGACAGATTTCGAGCAGCGACTCCTCGCCCTCGCCAATGAGGATGGCATCGAAGAATGCCGCGTACGGCTCGGGGTTATACACCGAAGGACCGCCGGCGACGATAATGGGATCGTCCTCGGTACGGTCGGCAGCCAACAGCGGAATGCCGGCGAGATCGAGCGCTTCGAGGAAGTTCGTCACAGCCATCTCGTGCGGCACATGCAGGCCGACGATATCAAACGAAGCGACCGGCGCTGCACCCTCGAGCGAGAGCAGCGGAATGCCTGCCTCGCGCATAGCGTCACCCATATCGGGCCACGGCACATAGCCACGCTCGCAGGAGATGCCCTCGGCCTGGTTAAGGATATTGTAGAGGATGGCGATACCCTGGTTGGGCAGACCAACCTCGTACACATCCGGGTAGATCAGGCAGCAACGGTAGTCGGCATCGGCCTTGGAAAGCGTGCCCCACTCGTGATCGATATAGCGGCTCGGCTTTTCGACCTTGGCGAGCAACGGCTCAATTAAATGAAAACAGTCTTGATACGGAACGCGCAACGGAAAACCCCTAAGCAGCGAGATCGGATGCGTCCTGATAGGACGCCATAGGACGGGTAGCGCCCGCGACCGTGGTCACCAGATCGCGAACGCGGGAGAACGTGGCAGTAACCACCTCGTTGGCACGGCTGTAGTCGACATCGCGCTCGTAGAGCGAAACGAGCGCACGGCCCATGCCATAGGTGCCCGCGGCAGCAGTGAGCGCCTTGACGGCAAACCCAATATGCGGCGTCTGCTTGACGAGCGCGCGGGTGACCGCGCGGATCACAAGACCGCCGACAAGCACGCCCGCGACCTCGTAGCCGCGCTCAGGCTTAATGCCGCGTCCAAAGACGGCAGCGAGCTCAAAGAGCATGCCCACCTGCGCCAGCGCCATAACGGGATAATCGGCGCCCGGCAAAAACACCAGCGCACCGGTCGCCATATTGGTGAGCGCGCACGAGGTGATGATACGATTGGCCGCCGCGATGCGCATGAAGGCAAAGTTCGCCGCAAAAGCCGTTTCCTTTTCGGTGCGATCGAGAATCCAGCGGGCAAGCGTCTCGAGCAGATACGTCTTATCGGTTGCCGCTACCACGCCGAGCACAGGCGTGGACTCCTCGATAAACGGCACCTCCACAGCAGACTCGGCAAGCACGCACACGGGCGCGCCGGCGATCACGAGCTCCTGCACGGCACTCTCCAAGCGGTCGGAGCCGCACGAGAGCACCAGCACCACATCGGTATCGGTCTTTGGAGCAATTCGCTCCTCCCCCAGACGCTCGACGCGCACAATGCCCGAGGTCGTCTGCGGTACAAAGGCGTCACGCACCGTCTCGGCCAGAAAGCGCGAGGCGGACGAATCCAAATAGACCGAGACGCGCACCGGCGTATCGGAATCCTTCTTAACGGACGCGCCCATCTTAAAAGCGCGGGTCAGCTTATCTACGGGAATTTTCATAGCAAACCCCTCCAGCGGTTACGCGGCGCCCGAACGATGCCGCCATATGGATTGTACGATACCCACCGTCAGCAGCTGAATCATCATCGAAGACGAACCGAAGCTAATAAACGGTAGCGGAATACCGGTAATCGGCATCATGCCGATGCACATGCCGATGTTTTCGAAGGTCTGGAACGCCCACATGCCAACGATGCCCACACACGATAGGCGCAAGAACAGCGACTCACACTTAAAGGCGACGCGAATCGTCGAAAAGATCAGCAGCACGTAGAGGCACAGGAGCAAAAAGGAACCGCAAAAGCCAAAGGTCTCGGACAGGAAGGCGAAGACGAAGTCGGTGTGGAACTCAGGCAGAAAGCCGCCGGCCGACTGCGTCGCATGGCCCAAACCCTTACCAAAGAAGCCGCCCG
Organism: uncultured Collinsella sp.; assembly: GCA_900542945.1. Taxonomy (GTDB): domain Bacteria; phylum Actinomycetota; class Coriobacteriia; order Coriobacteriales; family Coriobacteriaceae; genus Collinsella. The sequence continues at coordinate 33,181 of UQPI01000019.1, read as the reverse complement.
AGCCAACGGCGATAAGCGACTGCTGCAGGTTGTAGGCATCGTCCGAATCGGCATTATCGGGGTCGATAAAGACCGTCAGACGGTTCATCTGATACTGCTTGATGAGCACATCGTGGCCGAGCAACGAATCAAAGACCGAATCGAGCGCCAGGACGAGGGCCACCAGGCCCACGAGCAGGGCCAGGGTCGACAGCACCCATTCGCGGCGTGCACCGCTCATGCAGATGACGATGGCGCCCGAGACCAGCACGACCAGGCCCGAGCCCAGGTCGCCCATGGCGACGACGGCCAAAAACGGAATGGACAGCATGCCGCAGAGCTTGACGTAGTCGCGAACGGTATCGATGCGGCCGTTATACTGCGAGCCAAGCGTGGCGATAAAGAAGATGGTGATGAGCTTGGCAAGCTCAACCGGCTGGAATGTCAAGCCGATACCGGGAATCTTGATCCAGCCCGTCATGCCCAGACCGCCCGTATAGGACAGGCCCGGAATCTTGGGCGAGAAGATCACAATAAGGTCAATGACGAGCAGCGCCGTCGAGAAGTTAGAGATGCCGCGCAGATCGGTACGCCAGACGAGCACCGCAAGCACCGCGCCAATGCCAATGCCCAGCAGGTGGCGCGAGAATGAGGCGTCGGCCTTAAACTGTGACGCCGACCAAATAATGATGGCGCCATAGGCAACGAGCGCGACGGTAGCCAGCAGCACACCGATATGCACCTTTTGGCGAAACGTACCGCGCGAGGCCGAAAGTTGCTTGTTGACGCGGTCCAGGCTGCTGCGAGAGCCGGTCTTGGTTGAACGGAACAGATCCGCCGGAGAAAAATCCATCGCAACCTCCTATCGAACCGAAGAATCGCCCGAGGCCGAAGAGGTATCGGGCTCGTCATAAATCGCGCCGAGCACGTCGCGCACGACATGCATCGCGGTATCTGAGCCACCGCCGCCCTGCTCCAGGACAGTAGCGATGACATACTTGGGATCATCGGCCGGCGCATAGGCGCAGAACCACGCGTATTCGTCCTCGCCGCTTTTCTCGCCCGTGCCCGACTTGCCGTATACCTGCGGCGTCAGGGTGCCAAAGTGAGCCGCCAGGGACGTCGATGCCGTGTAAATCACGTCGTGCATGCCGTTGCGAACAAGAGCCAAATCCGAATCGCTGTTGATCTTGGCCTCCAGGCGCTTCTTCTTGCCTTTGCCGTTGTACTTATAGGCATCGCCGTCGCCATCGCGCGACACGGCAGACAAAAACACGTGAGGCACGTACTGCTTACCGCCGTTGGCAAGGCCCATGTAGGCGCATGCCATCTGCAAAGGCGTCACCAAAATGTCGCCCTGGCCGATGGCAATGTTGGTCATATCGCCGGCATTCCACTTGCGGTCCTCGGCAGAGGCGTCGGTAAAGTACGACTCTTTCCACTCGGCATCGGGAATACGGCCCGCGCCCTCACTCGGCAAATCGATACCGCAGGTCTTGCCTAGGCCCCAGCGACGAAAGACCTCCTGCAGGCCCTCGGAATGTTGCTCGTCATAAAAGAACGCCTTGCCCATATCGTAGAAGACGGGGTCGCACGAGTTGGCAATACCCGACTGCAGCGTCATGGTGCCGTGTCCAGACGTCAGCCAGCAGCGCTTGCCCCAAGCCTTGCCCAAGCCCGTCCAATAGCCCGTGCAGTTGGTTGTCTGCGTTGAAGTGTAGGTTCCAAACTCAAGACCGGCCAGTGCCGAGAGCGGCTTGATGGTCGAGGCCGACATATACTGTCCGCTAATGGCGCGGTTGAGCAGCGGGTGCGAACCCTTGTCATCATTGAGCTCGGTCCACACGTCATTTGAGACGCCGCCGATAAAGACGGACGGATCGAACTTGGGCTCGCTCGCCATGCCCAGGATCTCACCATTGTTGGGATCGAGGCACACCACAGCGCCGTTGCCGGCATTGCTGTAGCCGGTGGTCTTGGCAAGCTCGATGGCGCTCGCCAGCGCCGTCTCACAGGCCTGTTGGATCTTAAGGTCGAGCGTGAGCTTAATGTCGGAGCCGGCCTTGGCGGGCACGGCGCCGGCCTGACCGGTCACATTGCCCGAGGCATCGACCTTGACGGTCTGCTCGCCACGAATACCCTGCAGCAGGTTTTCGTAGTAGCTCTCAACACCCGCCTGGCCCACGATATCGCCCGACTGGTACGTAATCTTGCCAGCAGAAGCATCATCATCGCCAGAGGTTTTCTTATTCTGGGCCTCGAGCTGCTCGGAGGTAATGGTGCCGGTATAGCCCAAAATGTGACAGGCCGTCTCGCCGTACGGGTACTGGCGCTCGGTACGCTCGGCAATCTTGACGCCCGGGAACTCGCCTGCGTGCTCCTTGATATAGGCAACCGTGGAACGACGGACGTCCGTCGCGATGGTATGCAGGCTCTGGGCGCCCTCGGAATTGTCCTGAATATTGCGCAGAACCGCCACGTAGGGCATACCGAGCACGTTGGCAAGATGGCGAACCAGAACCTCATCCTCGGCAAGGTCACGGTAGGCCACGACAGCAAGTGAGGGACGGTTCTGGACAAGTGCCACGCCATTGCGGTCGAGGATGCGGCCGCGCACAGCGGGTGTGGTAACGGTGCGCGTCTGATTGCTATTAGCCTGCTTTTCGTAATAGTCCGACGAGACCATCTGCATGCCCCACAGCTTGACGGCAAGCGCCGCGAACATCGCGCCCACACCCGTGGTGAGGATGGAGAAGCGGCCCTTAAAGGCGGTCGCCGCGGTATTGCCCTCGCCCTCGGTGGCGCGCGGGGCCGTTCCATGCTGCGTATCGTAGGTAAAACGGGAATCGCCGCGACGCATGATGACCAGCGCGACCACGATGGCCACAACCAGCACGATACCGGCGATAATAACCGTCATCTGGGAAGACATCTACGAGCCTCCCCTATTTGAGCTTACGGGTCTTGGGCTTAAAGCGCATGCCCGTCTGGCGTCCGCCACGTGCGGAGAATCCATAACCGGACTGCGGCACGACGCCGGACATCAAAAACGGAATGGCAACCAAACCCGTCAGGATCGAAGACGGCAGCGCATGGCCGAAGACCGCCACGACAAAGCTCGTCTCCAAACCCATAAACAGCAAGATGATGCTGTAGATCACATTAATGACGAGCGCGAAGGCACCCACAGTGATGCCGCGCGCACTCGGGGTACCGCCCGTCTGACCGGCGGCGCTATGCACCAGGGCAAAAGAACCCACGGTCAGCAGGAGCGACATAACGCCCACCGGCACGGCAGCGGAAAGGTCATAGAACAAGCCGCTGCAAAAACCGCACACGACGGCACGGGTCGGGTCGCCCGAGAACACGCTTATGCACACCAGGATAATCATAAAGTTGACGCGACCGCCCGCAATGGAGATCTGCGGTGCCAGGCCTGCCTGCAGCAGCACGCACACGATGGCGGCGATTACAAACGTACGGGAGCTCATCCCCTGCTCGTGTAGATCCATGGACATGCCCCCTATTCGCTCGAGCCGGAATCGGTCGTCTCGGACGTGTCGGAACCGTCATCCGAGCTCTCGTCCTTCGTCTTGGTCGCAGCATCGCGCGACGTTCCCTGCGGCGTGCTATTAGCGGTGCTCACGTCCTCATCCGAGGCCGACTGTTCGTCGGTCAGCGAGGTGATGACCAGCACTTCCTCGTTGTTCTCGGCCGTCGTCTGGGCGCGCACCACAATGGTGTAGTACACGTCGTTTGCGGATTTTTCAACCGACGAGACGGTGCCGAGCGGTAGACCCTTGGGGAACACACCGCCAATGCCCGAGGTCACGATGATGTCGCCAACCTTAACATCGGAGTCGACGCTCACGTACTCAAGACGCAGCGTGCCGTCAGCCTGACCCTGCAGCATACCCTGGGCGCGCGTGTCCTGCACCATGGCGGATACGCCGGAGTTCTCGTCGCCAATCAGGCGCACGGTAGAGGTCTTGGCCGATACCTCGATAATCTGGCCGATAACACCGGCAGAACTCGTCACGGGCATGTTGATGGTAAGCCCGTCGGCAGAGCCCTTGTCGATGGTAACGGTCGAGGTCCAGGCATCGCCGGAGGCACCAACGATACGAGCAGCGGTCGATTTGAGGTTATAGGTCGACTGCAGGCCGACCAGCCCCTCCAGACGCTCGGCGGTCTTTTGAGCCTCGGAGAGCTCAGCAACCTTAGAGGTCAGTTCCTCGTTTTGCTTCTTAAGCTCGTCAAGCGTGTCCTGCGACGCCGTAAGGTTAGAGAACACGTTACCGATCGCATTGAAGGGAGCCGCCACAGCCGAGCCCACAAAGCGCACCGGCGAGGTAATCGTCGTCACGCCCGAGCGCACGGCATGAATCGGTCCTGCCTCGCCCTCGCGGATGTAAAACGTGAGCAGCAACACCGAAATCAGGCTGAAAACAATCAACGGGCGCATACCCGTTGATTGTCGCTTGGTATTCAGATTTGTGGAGAAACCCGAAGATCGTGCCAAATGGAATCCACCTTTTGGAAATTAAGCATTGGTCTGGACGAAGCCGCCATCAAACGCATTGGCCTCGAGCACGCGGGCACAGCCGTTAACAACGTTATCGAGCGCCGTGGGGCTAACATTGACCGAAACGCCGGTCTCATCGCGCAGGCGCACATCGAGACCGCGCAGCAGCGCGCCGCCACCGGTCAGCAAAATGCCATAGTACATAAGGTCCGAGGCAAGATCGGGAGGCGTAGCGTCGAGTGCGTCCTTGACGGCCTTGGCCATCTCGTCGAGCGGCTTGTTGAGTGCGCGACGAATCTCCTCGCTCTCGATGCGCACGGTCTTGGGCAGACCGGTGATCACGTCGCGGCCGTTGACCTCGACGTCGAGCTCGTCCTTGAGCGGCACGGCGGAGCCGACCTTGATCTTGATGTCCTCTGCCGTACGCTCGCCGATGGCCAGGTTGTAGGCATCACGAACGTGCGTGAGGATGGCCTGATCGAACTCGTCGCCGGCAATACGGATGGACTGCGAGACGACGATGCCGCCCATAGCGATAACGGCAACCTCGGTGGTACCGCCACCGATGTCGATGACCATGGAGCCGGTGGGTTCCTCGACGGGCAGGTCGGCGCCGATGGCAGCCGCCATGGGCTCTTCGATCAGATAGGCCTGGCGGGCACCGGCCTGGATCGTGGCCTCAAAGACAGCACGCTTCTCGACCGACGTGACACCGGAGGGAACGCAGACGACAACACGCGGACGCGGAGTCCACGGATAGCGCTTCTCGGACGCCTTGTCGATAAAGTAGCGAAGCATGGCCTCGGTAACATCGAAGTCGGCGATGACGCCGTCCTTCAGGGGACGAACGGCCACGATGTTGCCGGGCGTACGGCCGAGCATGCGCTTTGCCTCGATACCGACCGCCAAGATGCGCTCGTCGTTCTTGTCGATGGCGACAACAGAGGGCTCGCGAATGACGATGCCCTTGCCGCGCACGGAGACAAGCGTATTGGCGGTGCCGAGGTCGATGGCAAGATCGCCCGCATAGCTACCGAAGAACATATCCATCAAAGAAAACAACGCAACTCCTGATGTGTTGGATGATTGCTGGAAAACTACTAGCTCATCATACTAGCGCAAGCCCGGCGCCTCACTTGCGGTGAAGCGCCGGGCAAAGCTAAATCCCATAAGGTCACTACTGGTTGCCAGCAGCCGAGAAATCCATATCAAGCGAAGAAACGGCCCAGCCGATATGGTTGTCGGAGCGCACGAATTTGACGGTGTACTCCTGCTCGCCGCCCTTGGACAGCGATGCCTTCACCTTGGCGGTCGTCTCGGTCATGGACTGATCCATGCCCTCGACGGACACGGTGGCACCCTGCGGAATCGAGGAGATGATCATCGACTTAGCGTCCTCGGACAGGCTCGAGGCCAGGCAAGACTCGGCCTTTGCGGCGTCACCGTCGCCGGCAGCCTGGAACAGATCGGTAACGACAGACTCCTGAGACGGGAAGCCAAAGCCGCGCGTGTAGGCAAAGCCCAGACCGCCCGCGGCGATCAAAATGAGCAGAAGCAGCACGATGAAGACTTTAAGACCCGTGTGGCGATGGCGACGACGGACCTTGGCCTGCTTACGATCCTGACGGTCCTGCTGGACCATCTCGGACTCGGACAGCGTAAAGAAGCCGGTGTCCGAGGGATCGGGCATAAACTGACCGGTCGCGCCCGTAGGATCGAGCGGATCGACGGCAGGAGCGTCCATCGCGGGCGCCGGAGCCGTGGCCATAGCCGTCTGGGCAGACAGCGCAGCAAGCGAATCCTGCACGCGGGCAAGCTCATCGGCCTGCTCGGAGGTGAGCTGGTAGATGCCATCGGCAGTAGCGGCGTTAAAGGCGTCGAGTGCGTCGGAGGGACGGCCGGCGGCAGAAAGCGCCTGACCCATGCCGGCGTTGAGCGCACGCGTGTCGTCGCGGGGGCCGGCAAAGTCGATAGCCGTGCGGTAGGTCTCCACGGCATCCGCCGGACGGCCGAGCTTAATGAAGCAACGACCGAGCTCGCCGAGTGCGGCGGCAGGAGCCGGATTGGCGCCGTCGATGGCAGCCTGACGGAAGGCGGTTCCCGCGTTGGCATAGTCGCCCGATTGGAACAGCGCATTGCCCAGACCCAGATAGGCCTTGAACGGCGTGGCATAGGAAGCATCCTGCGTAGCAGCAGAGAACGCCTGAGCGGCCGTCGTGTAGTCGCCCACCGCGGCGAGCGCCTTGCCGCGGTTGGTGAGCAGCGCGCCGCGCTTGCCGTAGGTGCCGTCGTTGAGGGCGGCGGCATAGGCCTCGGCGGCCTCGGCATACATGCCCAGGTGCATCAAGGCGTTGCCACGAAGGTGGTCGGCCTCGCCCATAATCTCATCGGGAGTCTTTGCCGCCCCAAGCATCTGGGCTGCAGCGGAAAAATCACCCGCGCGGTAAGCGGCGCGGCCCTGTTGGATCAGCTGGCTATTCAAGGAAGTCCCCTTTACTCGTGAACGATCTCGACATGAACGATCTCGTCGCCGGCACGCAGCTGCGAAATCACATCGAGACCCTCGACCGTGGTACCAAAGACGGTGTAACCGGAATCGAGGTTATGCTGGGCACCCAGGCAGAAGTAGAACTGCGAACCCGCGGAATCGGGGTCCATGGAGCGCGCCATGGCAAGGGCGCCATCGACATGGCTGTTGCGCGGATTGGTGGCGAACTCGCCCTTGATGCAGTAGCCGGGGCCACCGGTACCGGGCATGCCGTCGGGGCCCTCAAGACCGGCGGCGACGTCGGCGCCGGACATGTCGCGGGTATTGGGGTCCCCGCCCTGGATAACAAAACCGGGCACATAGCGATGGAACTTAAGGCCATCATAGAAGCCCATCGTGGAAAGCTCGCAGAAGTTCGCGACATGAATGGGAGCGCCCTCGCCGTCAAACTTGACCTTGATGGTACCCTTCGACGTCTCGATTACGGCGCACTCGTCGCCGACAAGCTGATACCCGGGCGTGTAGAGCTCTTTCTTAAAACCAAACATGTGGTTCCTTCCTCGTGCGTTTAAAGCATATTTGTACGAATTGTAGCAATAAGCACGGGCTTACATCAATTGCGCACGTAGGTTATGCCGACTATGGCGAACTATTTTTAGGAACGCTGCTGCGGCTTCCAGGAACCCACATTGGCGTCGTACTGGTTCAGCGCGCTGTTGCCACCCTGCGCGATGGGCGCCAGGATCTCGCTTTGGTGGGAACTCATCGACTCGCCATCGGGAATGGCCAGCGAGATATCCCAGCTCTGGCAGATCACGTCAACGCGCTCATACATCCACTCGGCAAGCTGCTTTAAGTGGGCGATGTCGTCCGCATAGACCGTATCGTCCTGATACTTAAGATTGTTGAGCTCATCTTGCGTCTTTTTAATCTGGTCACGCAGGGCGTAGGCACTCTGCGACAGCTCCTGACGGGTGGACAGCGGCGTTCGGAGATAGCCGTTGTTAAAGGAATCGATGACCTCGCCAATCTGGTCCTCGTCAGCATAGGACACGATGGTCTGATACAGACCGTCCAGCCTGGTATAGAGCTGATCATCGGTGAGCACGGTTTCTTCCTGGACCACCTCCGCAGAATCGTCCTGCTTGGCATCGTCCTCAGTGGCCTCGCCCTTTTGGCGCGTGGGGAAGGTGGTCTGTGCAGCTTGGCCAAACTGGTCGTAGAAGCCGGGCATAACACCCATGGGATCGGTCGTCACGAACCAATAGGCACCGCCGCAAACGACGGCAAGGACCGCGATGATAATGAGCGGCTTGGGAATATGACGCTTGTGCTTGTGATAGGCGTCCTCGTCGGGGTGCACCTTGCGCTTGGGTTTTTGAGCATCGTCATGCAGGGAAACGGGCATGGGAATATCGACCTTGGGAATACCGAAATCCTTATCGAAAGCCGGCAGCACGCAGGTCTCATTGGGGTCGGCGGCGTCCGAAAGCACCGCAGCGGCAGAGGCCGGCGCATGCGGCACCTCGGTGTCGATCTGCTCTTGCGTTAGGCGCGGAAAGCCCGCCGTGCGGCCCGCTGCCAGGTCGGATGCGGCCGCGTCCTCGGAGAGGATACCCGGAGCAGGGCGTCCGCATTTGGGGCACGTACGATCATGCGGAGAAAGACGGGCACCGCAGCCCTCACAGAACACGAACTCGGTGTGCTCGGGACCATCGCCCGGACCCACATAGGCGTTGCAGTAGGGGCAGAACGAGGCGCCGTCCTCGATAGTCTTAAGGCAATGCGGGCAGATCACGGCATCCTCTTTTCGAAGCAATTCAAACAATCGAGGTTAGAGCATAACATCGCCACGGCCCCACAGGAGCAAGGCACCAATTCAACATCGCCAGGGCGCGTAGTTACTTCTTCTTTTTGCTCGGCATCGAGACTTTGATGCCTTGGGCGGACTTGGTTACGCGAGAGCGCTTGGCTCCGCTACCCTTCTTTTTCTTGGGCTGGGCCTGGGCCACGCCCTCGAGTGCGCGGGCCTCGGCCTCACGAACGGTGCGAGATTCGCGGCGCTGCGCCATGTCGGCGGCGACGCGCTTGGCAAAACGCTCCGCCGTCGAACCCGTCGAGCTCACCTTGCCGCCACCGCGACCCAGGCGGACGCGCACACCGCGGCCAAAACCAGTTGCGGCATGACGACGACGCGGCTTGAGCGAATCCATCATCGTGGCGAGCTTAAAGAACACCGAGCAGGTAATGACCACGATGACAGCCAAGATAACCATCTGGCCCATCGACAGGTTGGCAATAGACAGCAGCTTCGGGAATCCGATAACGCCCACCAGGATGCCGGCAACTACAAACACAAAGAGCACCACACGTAGGGGCGTGAGAGGCTGCGAGATGCGCCAGATCAGGCTGACGCTCGCCGCGCACGACGTAAGCAGGCACATCGTAGACAGCGTGAGCTGGCTAAAGCCAAACACGCGTGCCACAAAGATATCGAGCGCCGCAGCCATAATGACCGCAATCGACGCCGGCAGTGCCCGCTTGAGCACGTTCGTCAGGAACGACCCCTTCACGCGAGCATTGTTGGGCTCCAGGCCCAACACAAAGCCCGGCGCGCCGATGCAGAAGAAGTTGATGAGCGTCATCTGAATCGGCTCGAAAGGGTACGGCGGCAGCGCGATGCACAACGCCGCCAGGCCCATCGAGAACAGCGTCTTAGTCAGGAACAGCGAGGCCGAACGTTGCAGGTTGTTGATGGAGCGACGGCCCTCGGCCACCACGGCGGGCATCGAGGCAAAGTCGTTGTCGACGAGCACGATCTCGGCCACGTTACGCGCGGCATCGGAGCCGGCCGCCATGGCCACGGAGCAGTCGGCCTCCTTGAGCGCCAGCACGTCGTTGACGCCGTCGCCCGTCATGGCCACGGTGTGCTCGCGGCGCTTGAGCGCCTGCACGAGCTCGCGCTTCTGCTGCGGGGTCACACGACCAAAGACATGGTAGCGGTCCACTGCGGCATCGAGCTTGGCCGGCGTATCGAGCGTCGTGGCGTCCACATAAGCGTCCGCCCCCGGCACGCCCACCACGCGCGCGATCGACGACACCGTACGCGGGTCGTCGCCACTGATCACGTTGAGGGTCACGCCCTGCTCGTTAAAGTAGCCGATGGTCTCGGCCGCCGAGGTACGGATCTCGTCGCGTATGGTCACAAAGCCCACGGGCTCGGCCTCGCCCACCATATCGCCATCGGGCGTAAAGCCGTCCACGCGCGCCACCACGAGCACGCGGCAGGTATCGGCAAGCTCGGCGACACGGTTCTCGACCTGCGAAAACGCACGCTCCGAAAGCACAAACTGCGCAGCGCCCATCACATAGGAGCCCTGCGCAAACGAAGCGCCACTCCACTTTTTGGAGGACGAGAACGGAATGACCGACAGCGGCTCAGACACCTCGACCGGGCGATCGGCGTAATAGTTGAGCAGCGCCTGGCAGGTCTCGTTGGCATCGGCCGAAGTCGCACGCGCCACGTTAGCCAGCGCAAAATCGAGCACCGTGGTATCGACGGGGACGGCGGCGTCGCTCTCCCCCGCACCCATACCCTCGACCGGCAGCGGATACGTGCCCTCGACCTCCATGCGACCCGACGTGATGGTGCCCGTCTTGTCCAGGCACAGCACGTCGACGCGCGCGAGCGTCTCGATGCAGTAGAGCTGCTGCGCCAGCACCTTGCGGCGGGCCAGGCGCACCGTGGCGATGGCGAGCACCGACGAGGTCAGCAGCACCAGGCCTTGCGGGATCATGCCCAGCAGGGCGCCCACCGTGGACAGCAGCGCCGACGAAGGCACATGACCAGCCAACAGCTCGGAGAAGCACCACGAAAGCGCGCTATTGCCTGGGGTTCCCGCGGCATCCCACAGCTCGCTCACGCTCGAGGCAAACAACGCCAAACCGAGCGGGATCATGATGATGCTCGCAAAGCGCACGATGGCGTTAAGCGCGTTCATGATCTCGGAATTGACCTTTTTGACGTACTTCGCCTCGTTATTAATTTTGGCCACGTAGTTGTCGGCGCCGACATGGATCACGCGGGCGCGCAGCAGGCCCGAGTCGATAAAGCTGCCGCTCATGAGCTCGGAACCGGGCTGTTTCTTAATGAGGTCGCTCTCACCCGTCAGCAGGCTCTCGTTCACGAGCGCCTCGCCCGAAACCACCACGGCGTCAGCGGGAATCTGGTCGCCGCGCCCCAGGCGGATGATATCGTCGAGCACGATCTGGTCCAGGTCGAGCTCCACCTCGGCGCCGTCGCGCACCGCAATGGCCTTCTTGGAGGTCAGCAGCGTGAGCTTATCGACCATCTTCTTGGAACGCATGGACTGGATGACGCCAATAGCGGTATTGAGGAACACTACGAACAGGAACGTCAGATTCTTAAACGAACCGGTCAAAATGACTAGGAACGCCAAAATCACGTTGATCAAATTGAACAGCGTGCAGAGGTTCTCGATGATGAGCTCTTTGACCGACTTGGTCTTGAGCTCCATGTTGCGGTTGATCTTACCGGCGGCGATGCGCTCCTCGACCTCGGCGGTCGAGAGTCCGCGCGCGATATCCGTTGCTGCCATACCACGTCCCATCACGTCGCGTCGGTATAAGAAAAACCGCCCGGACCATGCGAGGTTCGGACGGTCTCACGTTCGATGGTGCCCCATGTTGGATTCGAACCAACGGCCTTCTGCTCCGGAGGCAGACGCTCTAATCCCCTGAGCTAATAGGGCCAACGTTTGGCATTATACCCAAGTGCACCACGGGCTATCAAAATAAAAGAAAAAGCTTTGCAATTCCGAGGAAGACGCGGCTCAACGGCCCACTTTAGAAGGCAAAAGCGAGTCAGATAGTATAAACTCTCATGCACCATATGTACACGGCTCGCGATGCGGGCCGTTTTTGCAAGGGTTATCCATCGAGGTGAGAGGCACACCATGATTGCAATTTTAAAAGAGAGCGCCAGCGACGAGGCCGTCAGCCATATCGTCAGCTGGATTGAGAAAAAGGGCCTGAAGACCGATGTCTCGCGCGGCGAGAATGAGACGATCATCGGCCTGGTGGGCGATACGACCAAGATCGACCCGTTCCTGCTCGAGTCCATGGATGTCGTCGAGCGCGTGCAGCGCGTCTCCGAGCCGTTCAAGCGCGCCAACCGCAAGTTCCACCCCGAGGACTCCGTCATCGACTGCGGCCACGGCGTCAAGATCGGCGGCGATCAGTTCCAGGTCATCGCCGGCCCGTGCTCCGTCGAGGGCGAGAACCTCATCCGCATCGCCCGCCGCGTGAAGGCCGCCGGTGCCACGATGCTGCGCGGCGGTGCCTACAAGCCCCGCACTTCCCCGTACGCCTACCAGGGCATGGGCCCCGCCGGTCTGGACCTGCTGTGCGAGGCGTCTGCCGAGCTCGACATGCCGATCGTCACCGAGATCATGGACCCGCGCGACGTGCAGGTCTTCCTGGACAAGAAGATCGACGTCATGCAGATCGGCGCCCGCAACGCCCAGAACTTCCCTCTGCTCAAAGAGGTCGGCAAGACCAAGACTCCGATCTTGCTTAAGCGCGGCATGTCCGGCACGATCGATGAGCTGCTCATGGCCGCCGAGTACATCATGAGCGAGGGCAACGACACCGTCATCCTGTGCGAGCGCGGCATCCGCACCTTCGAGACCCGCACCCGCAACACCTTCGACCTCAATGCCGTGCCGGTGCTGCACCACCTGTCGCACCTGCCCGTCGTCGCCGACCCCAGCCACGCCACCGGCTACACCCGCTACGTTGAGCCCATGGCGCTCGCCGCGACCGCCTGCGGTGCCAACGGCCTGGAGATCGAGGTCCACGACGAGCCCAGCCGCGCATGGTCCGACGGCGCTCAGGCCCTCACCCCCGATCAGTTCGACGACACCATGCGCCGCATCCGAGCCATTCGCGAGGTTGTCTGCCATGAGACCATGGAGTAGCCCATGGGTACAGTGAGAAACGCGCGCGTTAACCAGGGCGGCCCCAAGTGCGCCGGCATCGTCGGCCTTGGCCTCATCGGCGGCAGCTTTGCCCGCGGCTATGCGCAGGCGGGCGTCCGCGTGCTGGCCTGGGATCCCGATGACGATGTCATGACGGCTGCCAGCATGGGCACCGTTGCCGGCAAGCTCAACGACGAGACGCTCGGCGAATGCGACATCATCGTCCTGGCTTGCTACCCCGAAGCCTGCATCGAGTGGCTCGAGGCACACGCCCAGGCACTCGCCGACGCCACCGATACCGAGGCCATCATGGGCCCCGTGGTAATTGACACGGTGGGCGTCAAGGGTATCGTGTGCGAGCGCGCCTTTGAGCTTGCCCGCGAGCACGGCTTTTACTTTGTGGGCGCGCACCCCATGGCGGGCACGCAGTACTCGGGCTATGCACACTCCCGCGCCGACCTGTTCCAGGGCGCCCCGCTGGTGCTCGTACCGCCCGCGGTGGACGATGCGCTCAAGCTGGAGCTTTTGGGCCAGGTGCGCGAAATGGTGCGCCCCCTGGGCTTTGGCAAGTTCAGCGTGACCAGCGCTGCCGAGCACGACCGCGTGATCGCCTTTACGAGCCAGCTCGCGCACGTGGTGTCCAACGCCTATGTGAAGAGCCCCACCGCCCAGGTCCACCACGGCTTTTCGGCCGGTAGCTACCGCGACCTCACGCGCGTGGCGCACCTCAACCCCCAGATGTGGTCGGAGCTCATGATCGACGACGCCGACGCGCTCGCCTTCGAGATCGACCATCTGATCGAGTCGCTTGGTGCCTACAGCCGTGCGCTCAAGGACCGCGACCAGCGCTATCTGGAGAATCTCCTTGCCGAGGGCGACCGCATTAAGCGCGCACTCGACGACGAGGCCTCCCACTAGACAACCCATCACGCCAGGTCGAAAGGACCGAAGCTTATGGCGATTACCATCGATATCGACACTGCACGCCCCTACCAGGTGCATGTTGGCACGTTTTTGCTGGAGCAGGCGGGGCCGCTCGTGCGCGCCACCGCCGGCGGCACCAAGGCCGTCATCGTGACGGACACCAACGTGGGCCCGCTCTACCAGATGCCCGTTAAGCAGAGCCTGGAGGCGTCAGGCTACGAGGTGAGCATCTGCACCTTCGAGGCCGGCGAGGCCCATAAGCGCGCCGAAACCTATGTTGCCATTTTGGAGTTTGTGGCCGAGCACGAGCTTTCGCGCTCCGACGTGATCGTGGCACTCGGTGGCGGCGTCGTGGGCGACGTGGCGGGCTTTGTGGCAGCCACGTACATGCGCGGCTGCAAGTTTGTGCAAATCCCAACAAGCCTGCTCGCCATGGTGGATTCGTCGGTGGGCGGCAAGACTGCCATCGACCTCGCTGCCGGCAAGAACTTGGCCGGCGCCTTTTGGCAGCCGAGCGTGGTTATCGCCGACGTGGGATGCCTGGCCACCCTCACGCCCGAGCAGTTCGCCGACGGCTGCGGCGAGGTCGTCAAACACGCCGTGATCGCCGATCCCGAGCTTTTCACCGAGCTGGAGAAGACCCCGCTTACGCTGGAGCTCCTCAACCGGGACGTGGCCCGCGTGGCGCTTATCATCGCCCGCAATATCGACATTAAACGCGCCGTGGTCGTCGCCGACGAGCGCGAGACCAACCAGCGCAAGCTGCTTAACTTTGGACACAGCGCCGGACACGCCGTCGAGGCCTGCGAGCACTTTGAGCTCGGCCACGGCAACTGCGTGTCGATCGGCATGGGCATCATCACGCGCGCCGCAGCCCTGCATGGCATTTGCGACGCCGAGCTGCCCGGCCGCATCGAGGAGCTCTGCGCCCGTCATGGTCTCAAGACTCGCTGCGAGCTTTCGGCCGAAGCCGTCTTTGCCGAGGCGCTGCACGACAAAAAACGCACCGGTGACACGATCGACCTGGTGATTCCGCACGGCATTGGACGCTGCAGCATCGACCGCACGCCGCTTTCCACCTTCCACGATTTAATTGCCGAGGGCCTCGGCCAGAAGGGAGACGCTTCCGCATGCTAGCCCGCATCACCCCGTCCCCGCTCAAGGGCACTGTTCCCGCCATCGCGTCCAAGTCGATGGCGCACCGCCTGATCATCTGCGCCGCGCTCGCCAACGGTGAAACGCACGTCGCCTGCAATACCACCTGCGCCGACATCGAGGCCACGGTGCGCTGCCTTACGGCGCTGGGTGCCCGCATCGAGACCGTCGAGGATGGCTTCCAGGTCCATCCAACCATGAAAAGCGTTGAATTTGGCCTGCTCAAGGCCCTTGCCGGCGGCACGCTCGACTGTGGAGAGAGCGGCTCCACGCTGCGCTTTATGCTGCCCGTCGCTTGCGCGCTGGGAGCAGAGGCCATCTTTGTGGGCCAGGGCCGTCTGGGCGCCCGCCCCCTCTCCCCGCTCTCGGACGAGATCATCGCCGCCGGCTGCGACCTGCAGGGTCTGGGCGGCTTTCCGCTCAAGACGAGCGGCCGCATGCGCCCGGGAACCTTTGCGCTGCCGGGCAATGTGAGCTCGCAGTACATCTCGGGCCTGCTGTTGGCGGCCCCGCTGCTGTCCCAGCCCTCCTGCGTGCAGGTGACCGGACTCATCGAGAGCCGCCCCTACATCAACCTGACGATTCAGGCCATGAAGGCCTTCGGCGTCGAGGTCAACGTCGAGCGCATCCCCGCCAAGAATGACAAGCCCGAGGTCACAAACTTCCGCGTAAACAGCGGCTCGTACCGCACGCCCGGCAGCGTGGCCGTCGAGGGCGATTGGTCCAATGCGGCCTTTTGGCTGTGCGCCGGCGCCATCGGCTCCGACCCCATCACCGTGGAAGGCGTATCGCTGAGCTCCGCGCAGGGCGACCGCAACGTGCTCGCCGCGCTTTCGCGCTTTGGCGCCCGCATCGTGCGTTCCACTAACGCCGCCACCGTGCAGTCCGACAAGCTCGCCGGCTTCGAGATGAGCGCCCACGATATTCCCGACCTGGTGCCCGTCATCTCTGCCGTGGCATCGCTGGCGCAGGGGCGTACGTTCATCCGCGACTGCGCCCGCCTGCGCATCAAGGAATCCGATCGCTTGGTCACCACCACCCATGAGCTCACCGCGCTGGGCGCACAGGTGCGCATTGCCGGCGACGACCTCATCATCAAGGGTGTCGATGCCTTTACCGGCGGCGAGGTCGATTCGCACAACGACCATCGTATCGCCATGATGGCCGCTATCGCCGCGAGCCGTGCCACCGGCGAAGTTGTGATCCACGGCGCCGAGGCGGTCAACAAGTCCTATCCCGATTTCTTCGACCACTACCGCCTGCTGGGCGGCAAAGTCACGCTCGAGGAGGAATAGCATGTCCTCGACCTTTGGCAACGTATTGCACCTGAGCATCTTCGGCCAGTCGCACTCCCCCGCCATCGGCTGCTCGCTCGACGGCATCCCCGCCGGTATCGCTGTTGACCAGGAGCAACTGCAGGCCTTTTTGGACCGTCGCGCCCCCGGCCGTGACGAGACCGCGACCAAGCGCCGCGAGGCCGACGCCGCCCACATTATCGCCGGCGTGGTCGATGGGCACACCACCGGCGCGCCCATTGCCGCGATCATCGAGAACACCAATACGCGCTCCAAGGATTACTCCGAGCTTCGCCGCAAGCCCCGCCCCGGACATGCGGACTTCCCTGCGCGCGTGAAGTATCACAACATGCACGATGTCGCCGGTGGCGGGCATTTCTCCGGCCGCCTAACGGCACCTCTGTGCATCGCCGGCGGCATTGCGTTGCAGGCACTCGAGGCCCGCGGCATTCAGGTCATGGCACACGTCGCGCAGATCGGCGGCATCTCCGACCTGCCGATGGACGATATGGTCTATCGCGAGGCCGACCGCAAGGCGATCCTTACGAACGATCTGCCGTGCATTGACGCCGCGGCAGCCGGCCGTATGCGCGAGGAGATCCTAGCCGCGCGCGACGGACTCGACAGCATCGGCGGCATCGTGGAGTGTGGCATCTACGGGCTTCCCGCGGGCATCGGCGACCCCATGTTCGACGGCATCGAGAACCGCATCGCGCAAATCGCGTTTGGCATTCCCGCCGTAAAGGGCGTGGAGTTCGGCATGGGCTTTGCCGTGGCCGCCATGCGCGGCAGCGAGAACAACGATCCGTATCGAATCGATGCCGAAACCGGCGAGATCGAGGTCGAATCCAATAACGCCGGCGGCATCCTGGGCGGTATTTCGACCGGCGCTCCCGTCATGTGGCGCATGGCCGTAAAGCCGACGCCCTCAATTGGCCGCGAGCAGCAGACGGTGGACATGGACGCTATGGAAAATGCCGAGCTCTCGGTCCACGGCCGCCACGATCCCTGCATCGTCCCGCGCGCCGTCCCCGTAGCCGAGGCAGCCGCCGCCCTCGCGATCTGGGACGCCCTCCTCGAGGATGCCACCCAGCTTTAGTCCACCCACCCCGGGCAACCATACAGGAAAGGGGTCCCTATGGACCTTGCCGACATTCGCCAGGCCATCGATGGCATCGACACCACGCTCCTCAACAGTTTTGTCGAACGCATGGACATTGCCACCGAGGTCGCCAAGTCAAAAATCGAGATGGGCAAGGCCATCTTCGACCCCGCCCGCGAGCGCTCCAAGCTCAACAACCTTGCCGGCCGCGCGCCCGAGCGCTACCAAGCGCAGACCATCGCGCTGTTCCGCCTCCTCATGAGCATGAGCAAGGCCGAGCAACAGCGCTATATCAACGAGCTCAAGGGCATCACGGTCTCGCAAAAGGCCCACGCCACGGCTGCAGCCTCCGACACGCCCTTCCCTCAAACGGCCACCGTCGCCTGTCAGGGCGTAGAGGGCGCCTACAGCCAGATCGCCGCGTGCAAGCTTTTCGATGTGCCCGATATCGCGTTCTTTGAGACCTTCGAGGGCGTTATGCGCGCCGTACGCGACGGCTTTTGCGAGTTTGGCGTGCTGCCCATCGAAAACTCAACTGCCGGATCGGTCAACGCCGTCTACGACCTGCTCGCACAGTTCGACTTCCACATCGTGCGCTCGCTGCGCCTCAAGATCGATCACAACCTGCTCGTCAAGCCCGGCACCAAGCTCGCCGACGTGCGCGAGGCCTACAGCCATGGCCAAGCCATTGCCCAGTGCGCCGGCTTTATCGAGGGCCACGGCCTGCACGCCACCAAGTACCCCAACACTGCCATGTCGGCCGAGATGGTCGCCAACTCCGAACGCACCGACGTCGCCGCCATCGCCTCGCGCAGCTGTGCGGCGCTCTACGGCTTGGAGGTGCTGGAGCCCAACATCCAGGACTCGGACAACAACTACACGCGCTTCGTCGTCATCAGCCGCGAGCCGCGCGTATACCCCGGCGCCAACCGCACCTCGCTTATGATTACCACGGCAAATGAGCCGGGCGCCCTCTACCGCGTGCTCGAGCGCTTCTACGCGCTCAACATCAACCTCATCAAACTCGAGAGCCGCCCCATCCCCGGGCACGACTTTGAGTTTATGTTCTACTTTGACCTGGACTGTCCCTTTGGCAGCAAGGCCCTCGACGACTTGCTCGACTCAATCGACGACGTGTGCGAGAGCTTCACCTACTTTGGCAGCTATACGGAGGTGCTCTAGATGACCGATACCGCCGCAACCCGCCCCTACGGCGTGCTGGGCCGCGTGCTGGGCCACAGCTACACCCCAACCATCTACAAAGAGCTCGCTGGGCTCGATTACGTGCGATTTGAGCGCGAGCCCGAGGACCTCGCGGCCTTTATGACGGGCGACGAGTGGGAGGGCACCAACGTGACCATCCCCTACAAGCGCGCCGTCATGGAGTATCTGGACGAGCTGAGCCCGCTCGCCGAGCGCATGGGCAACGTCAACACCATCACGCGCCTGCCCGACGGCCGTCTGCGCGGCGATAACACCGACTACTTCGGTTTTCAGTGCCTTGTCGAGGAGCTGGGGGTTGAGGTCGCCGGCAAGAAGGCTCTCGTGCTCGGAGCCACTGGTGGCGCCGGCACCACGGCAAGTATGGTGCTGGGAGACCTGGGCGCCATCGTCGTACCCGTGGGTCGCACAAGCGAGGTCAACTACGGCAACATCGCGCAGCAGTCCGACGCCGCCCTGCTCGTCAACTGCACGCCTGCCGGCATGTTCCCCCACTGCCCCGACGCGCCCTGCACACTCGAAGGGCTCGATGCGCTCGAGGGCGTTATCGACATTGTTTACAACCCCGCCCGCACGGGCCTGATGCTCGAGGCCGAGCGCCGCGGCATCCCCTGCATCGGCGGCCTACTGATGCTCGTGGCCCAAGCGGCACAGGCTGTCGAGCGTTACACCGGCCAAGCTACCCCGTGCAAGCGTATCTTGGACGTAACGGAGCGTCTGTCCCGCCGCGAGCAGAACATCGCGCTGATTGGCATGCCGGGCTCGGGCAAGACCCGCGTGGGCGAGCAGATCGCCCAGCTCACGGATCGCGAGCACATCGACTTGGATCGCGCGCTCGAGGAGCGTCTGGGCATGCCCTGTGCCGACTTTATCGTCGAGCGCGGCGAGGCGGCCTTCCGCGAACAGGAGACGGCTGCGCTGGCCGACATCTCCAAGCGCAGCGGCCTGGTGCTCTCCACCGGCGGCGGCGTGGTCACACGCGACGAGAACTACCCGCTGCTGCACCAGAACAGCCAGATTGTGATGCTCAACCGCAAGCTCGACGAGCTCGCCCACAAGGGCCGCCCCATCACCGCGCGCGACGGGATCGATAAGCTGGCCAAGCAGCGCATGCCACGCTACCGCGCCTGGGCCGACTACATCATCGACTCACGCGATTGCGCCGCCAACACCGCCCAAGCCCTCCTCGACACCCTCCCACCCGCTCTCTAACCAAAACCACCGCAAAGGAAGCAACCATGAAAGCACTCGTCATCAACGGCCCCAACCTCAACATGCTCGGCATTCGCGAGCCGGGCATCTATGGCAGCGACAACTACGACCGCTTAGTGCAGATCTGCCAGGAAGCGGGCACCGCACAGGGCTTCGACGAGGTCGAGGTCTTCCAATCTAACCACGAGGGCGGCATCGTCGACAAGATCCAGCAGGCCTACGGCAAGGTCGACGGCATCGTCATCAACCCGGCAGCCTACACGCACACCAGCGTGGCAATCCTTGACGCCCTCAAGGCCGTCGCCATCCCTGCCGTCGAGGTGCACATCAGCGCCGTAGAGACGCGCGAGGACTTCCGCCAGGTGAGCTACGCACGCCTAGCCTGCTTCGCCACCATCACCGGCGAGGGCCTGAAAGGCTATGCGCATGCGCTGGAGCTGCTGAAAGAGTATCTGCTACACTAATCCATGGGACTAAATAATCAGGTTTGTTTGTCCCAAAGCTTAAGTAGCTGTCCAATTGACATACAAAGGAGCATATCCATGTCCCAGTACGATTACCTAGTCGTCGGCGCCGGCCTCTCTGGCGCCGTCTTCGCCAACGCCGCCAAGCGCGCCGGCAAGTCGGTCCTGGTCATCGATCGCCGCGATCACATCGCCGGCAACATCTACACCGAGGACGTCGAGGGCATCCAGGTCCACCGCTACGGCGCGCATATCTTCCACACCTCCATGAAGGACGTCTGGGACTACGTCAACCGCTTCGCCGAGTTCAACAATTATGTCAACTCGCCGGTCGCCAACTTCCGCGGCAGCATGTACAACATGCCCTTCAACATGAACACCTTCGCCAAGATGTGGCCGGGCGTCGTCACGCCGGCCGACGCCAAGGCCAAGATCGCCGAGCAGGTGGCCGCCGAGGACATCGACGAGCCTCAGAACCTCGAGGAGCAGGCGCTGTCGCTCGTCGGCCGCGACATCTTCGAGACGCTCGTGAAGGGCTACACCGAGAAGCAGTGGGGCCGCGACTGCAAGGACCTGCCCGCGAGCATCATAAAGCGCCTCCCCTGCCGCTTCACCTACGACAACAACTACTTCAACGACCGCTACCAGGGCATCCCCATGGGCGGCTACACCAAGATGGTCGCCAACATGCTCGAGGGCGTCGAGGTGAGCTGCGGCGTGGAGTACAAGGAGCTGGCCGCCGCCGAGCCCGATATCGCCGCCAAGACGATCTACTGCGGCCCCATCGACGCGTTCTACGACTTTAAGCTGGGCACGCTCGAGTACCGCAGCCTGCGCTTCGAGACCGAGACGCTCAACGAGCAGGACCACCAGGGCGTGGCCGTGGTCAACTACACCGAGCGCGAGGTCCCCTACACCCGCATCATCGAGCACAAGCACTTCGAGTTCGGCACGCAGGACAAGACCGTCATCACTCGCGAGTACCCGGCCGACTGGAAGCCCGGCGACGAGCCCTACTACCCCATCAACGACGCCAAGAACGAGGCCCTCTACAAGCAGTACGAGGAGCTGGCTGCGCAGGAGGGCGACGTGGTCTTTGCCGGTCGTCTGGGCGGCTACAAGTACTACGACATGGACAAGGCCATCGCCGCAGCCTTCGAGCTTGTCCGCAACGAACTGGGCGTGGAGCCGACTGAGGCGTAGAGACAAAGGCGCATTAGCTAGCCACCATAAGCAAACAGAATGCCCGGTGCAGCGCGAATGCTGCACCGGGCTGGCTTTGGGCATCCCCATCATTATGGAACTCTTAGCCACCGGACTCGTTCCGCTCTTCCACACCGCCATGCTTTCAGCAGCGTTTCTGTTCCTGTGCGGACTCTCGCTCACTACGGGCTTTATCCTGGACTCCGTAGCCAAAGTGGACAGCAAGCAGTGGGAACTGAGGATAAATGCGGAGAGCACCGATTAATACCCTTGCATGAAATCACAAAGTTATAGTTTTGAATTAAAAAATAGGAGTAATGCTGATTTTGATATCAGTTCAACTGAGTCCATTCATACAGAACCTGGTTCCGTAGGTAAGACGCAGGCGGCCTTTCAATCATTTCATTAGCTTGATTTTCTATTCTGGTCAACCGAATGCGACCTTCATTTGAAATACCATAATAGTCAAAATATGCCGTAGCTGTTTTATATAGATCTACGTTCTTTTTCTGCATATCGATTAATTCAAGAAGACATTCTTCCGCATCATCTCTCATATCCATGCAATATAAGGAACCAATCTTTAATAGCTGTAACTCAGAAGTTACACTTCGCAAGCGTAAAGAATCAGCAGTATCCACAACACTGGCATATTCGCCCTCGTCACATAATCTGAGCAAATAATTCTCAGTCACTTCGGGGTCTTTTTCAAAACACGAAGGACCTCTATCTCCCACTTCAATCAAATAGCTTCTATAACATGTAATGATCGTAAGGCCGAAGATTATCGAAAGACATAAGAGGAGGCAGCCTTTATTAGCCCAGTTAGTAAATCCGAAGGATAATTCTTTTATAGAATATTTTTCATTTCCGCGAGACAAAAACAGAACTAACAGTAAATCAATGAAACCGAATTGGATGTCAATATCAACCATAAAATGAAGCAGCATTAAAACAATGCCAGCAACCACGAATGAGCTATGGGGAATATTGCTACGCTCCTTAAATATGCAGATTATACGCGTGATACAGAACCATAAAAATGCAGTAAGCGCGAAAATGCCACCGTCAAGCAGAATTTGAAGATAACCACAATGGATGACATTGGCAGAGTATTGCGCACTTTGAACGAATCGATACGATTGTCGCCAAGCACCAGGGCCGATTCCGATAAAAGGGCTAGACCCAGCCAATCTAAGTCCATCGTATATTTGAATAATTCGCTCAATAAATGTCTGCACCGACTCCACAATACGTCCCGACATCATGTCATAAATACACAATATGAGGACAAGCCCGAACACGGCGAGCAAAAATGAGGCCATAGACCGCTTTTCCAATATCAAATAAATCATAAGGCCAATAACGACCAATATGGCAACGGCGACCGAACGCGTCAGGACAAGCGCAATAAAGGGCACTAGACAATCAATTTTTGTAAACAAAGGACTATCGAGCAGTAATAAAAATGAAAGCGCAAACCAAACGGCAGCTGTATTAGCGTATTGAAAAAACGCCTGAAGACGACCAGCGCTAACATAACCAAAAAAAGAAGGGAAAACAAAAAAAAGTAAAATAGCAGCTGCAGAAGAAATGAAACAGATGTAGCGTAATCCCCCAATCAGGTAATTGAAATCAAAATCATCAACCGAAGTAAAAACAAATGACGAAGACAGGAACATGCAATAAGGGGCAAGATGAGCAAGCGAGTAGGAGCCGTAACCGCATGCAAAAGAAGATATAAGCCCAAGAAATACCATGGCAGCCATGCTTATATTTCTTTGGAAATTTAGAATTTCGAATTTCGAGCGATCAATAACTATAATTGACAACAGAAAAATGGAAGCAATAAAAGAAATGCTAGAATTATAGCCCCCTTGGAGTAAAAGAATAGCCCCGAGTAAACACAACAGTGTCCAAAGAGTTCTTTTATTCAATTCAACTACCTCGTCGTATATAAATAAAAAACGGAGACCCCTGATGGAGTCTCCGTTTAACCCAATCAGCAAGGTTTACACGAGACCATTTGCATCCATACGATGCAAGAAGGCGGCCATATCTTGTCTAACTACATCCGACATTCCGCGGAAGGTTCGAGAACCGTTGGCCTCAGCCCAACCCTCTGATACGCCATTTTCCGAAAGCCAAAGGACTTCCTCATAGTGAGGAGTGGATTCGTTAACGTCAGAAAACGGGTTCGACCTCGAAGCGACACCGCCCTTGTGCAAGTAATCCGAAAGACGTTTAAGGAAAGCCGCCATATCCTGACGCTTAACGCTATCCATACCCCTAAATTCATAACCAGAGGATACCTTCCATCCAGTAGAGATTCCGGTCTGCGCCAACCAGCAAATCTCCTTATAGTGGGGCGTGGAAGAAGTCACATCGATAAATGGTGAAGTTGCAGGTGCAACTAATTCGGGAGATCCGGCTAGACGATAGAGAAATGCCGCCATGTCCTGACGCTTAACGCTATCCATTCCGCGGAAAGTACGCGAACCGTTCTGTTCAAGCCAACCTTCAGATATTCCACTGTTAGCAAGCCAATGAATATCCTCTGAATGAGGAGTTGAACTATCAACATCAGCAAACTTGATATTTCCCTCAGAACCCTGTTCGGTCTTTTCTGAGGTATCGAAGAACCACCAAAGCCCATCTTTCTTAACAAGCACGAGATTTTCATTTTCAAAATCAAGGTCTTCGTAAGCATCATATTCAAACGGAACAATGACGGTACCATCGGTCTTGATTAGACCCCATTTACCATTATTATCCTTAGCCCACCAAGCAGCGCAAGAAGAATGATATAAGGAACCTGGAGAAATATAAGACCTTGATGACTCAACGTTCTGCATGCAAACTGAAACGGCATTAGTCCCAATCATAAAGCGGTCGAGACCATTAGACGTTAACAAATAAACTGGTGAAGAGGGGGACATTTCGCCAGCAATCAACTTACCGCCACATAACTGCATAAAAGCATAAGAATCAAGTGTACCGACAGTCTTTTTATGGGCTAAATCGATAAATGTCGTCGGCTTTGCGCTGCTTGATTCGTTGAATTTATGAATCGAAATGAAACCATCAAGGTAAGAAGGATATACCCAATATGAAACCATATCTCCACAATCGTTCTTACCGCAATGATCTTCATACAGAATATCACCATCTAAATTCAACAGTCTGACGACCCAATCTCCAGACTTAGCATCATTTGACGTAATGGCAATCGCTGGAGCCGAATCGTAGCCACTAGAAGATGACCCGTCGTAAGCAGGGCATAAATAAGCGTTTGAATTATCGCTAAAACCGGGAACAAGTTTATCTTTTATCACGCTACCGTCCGCGTCAAACAAAACACTCTTGGACGTCTTAGTGTCAAAGTAAACATAACGCCGCGATCCGTCAAAGGAGTCAAAGCCCTCCGTGTTCAAATACAGCGCATCCGAATTATTGCTGAATAAAGATTCAATCCATTCTGCACGATCGCCATTGCAGGAGTAAACCTCCTTCCATCCTGCTTGATCATTTTTCTGAACGAAAACGAATTCACCAACGATTTTGAAGCTGCTGCAATCATATAGATGTTTTACAGCCCCTTTGTATTCAATTTCTACCCTCGAGCCGTGACCGTCAGCAGTACTGCTTCCAGAGATATAGCGGACTAGGAAGGCAATTCCATTTCGATCGAAACCAGTTTGATAATAATTGCTTGAAGAGGGAGATTCATCAGCTACAAACTCACCCAAAACTCCGTCATTAATCTCAAAATAGCCTTGACTCCAAGCTAAATTCTCAGAACCTTCTTCACGAGTGCAATAATTAACGTTAAGACAAGTATTGTCTGAACCAAAATTAAAATAACATTTTTCACATGAAACAGGCATTACCGAAGAGCTCAGCTTGGTACCAGAATTAGTGTTATATAAGGTAACCATAGTAGATTGATTTTGAACCATCGCTTTAGCAAACAATGTTGCATCCTGTGAAAATTCACCAGTCACATCACCAGCTTCAGCATTGGAAACAATTTTCTTCTTATTAATGTCATAATAGCCACTGTTCTGGGATTTTTGCTGATCGTTTCCGTAAGACAGCGGAACGAGGCCTTTGTCGAAGTGATAGCCGGCACCGTAGACGCTATTTGAAATATGAGTATCAACACCAGAAACAGTATCCAAGAGAAGATTTCCAAGCGAGTCAACCAAATCGATATGATCGCCCTTACGCATGATAGCAGCGCCATTCGACACGCCATAGACATCGTCATACACAAGACCCTTTGAATTGGTAATGCCCTTGGCGGTATATGCTTCAGATGCTACGGGTGCTAAGAAAAGTGCGATGAGGCCAACGAGAAGGCCATATACGCCCATTCTCAAACGAATTTTAATAGGAACTCCTTTTTCACTTTCCCCCACCAATAAAACAAATCTAGAGTATCAAATATATTAGGAATATGAACTTCCGATTAGGCAATTTTCGGTAAGCGTGTTAAGCAACCGAAATAAGCTACAG
The DNA here is from genome assembly GCA_900542945.1 of uncultured Collinsella sp. Lineage (GTDB taxonomy): Bacteria > Actinomycetota > Coriobacteriia > Coriobacteriales > Coriobacteriaceae > Collinsella. The sequence goes on along the minus strand of UQPI01000019.1, from coordinate 7,096 downwards.
CAAACCGCGCAAATTATAGAAGCTCGCGAAGGCTCATTCGATGCATAAACGCAGCCATATCTTGCCTCTTCACAGAATCCATGCCACGAAATGTTCGAGTTCCGTCAGCCTCAATCCATCCCTGGGTAATTTCATATTGAGATAACCACAGCACTTCATGACGATGCGGGGTATCAGCCACAACATCAATGAATGGGTTTACGCCCTCTCCGTAATAAGGATGACCGAGATAGACGGACAAGCGGTTCAAAAACGCAGCCATATCCTGTCTTTTTACTGAATCCATTCCGCGAAAAGTTCTTGAGCCATCCGCCTCCGTCCACCCGCTAGAAATGCCCGAACTTGCCAACCAAATGATTTCCTTATAATGCGGGGTTGACTCGTCTACGTCCGAGAAAAAGCAACTTGCATTATTCGAAGTTATCGAAAAATCAGGGCTACCGGCAAGACGATACAAAAAAGCAGCCATATCTTGACGTTTCACGCTATCCATGCCTCGAAACGAATAAACCCCATTCCCTTCGTCCCAACCAGTCGAAATACCTGTTTGATAGAGCCATAAAATATCTTCCGCATGTGGAGTAGAAGGATTTACATCTGAAAAATGATAAGACGGGGTTGGCGGGACATCAGGATTTTCAGAAGTATCGTGCACACAATTCGAGCAAGGCGTTCTACCTTCGCTCCGTGCTTCGCCAAGAGACATTGATATGGGGTTTTTCATACCAGAACAGTCGATTACATAATGATATTTCGTACCAGTTCTTGAACAATATACCGTTCGGTTTAAATCAACAGCAAACGCAGTTTTCGGCGCCAATGCTAAGGACGTTGCTATAGCAATAGTAATTATTAGCACTATAATTGACGGTAATAAAAGAACGCGAAAATACCCTCGTTCTGCATTGAAATCAATTTCATTCATAGGGACCCTCCTTAAACAACTAATTTAACAATCCAAAATTCGTTTATAGAAATCAGAAACACTACTTCGAATTCGATCTCTATATCTATTACGACTGTCAAGATCTTCAAAACCAAAACCGGGAGTCTCGGGGATGCTCTCGAGTGAAATTTCATTCCATCGGGAGCCCATCCTTAAAACAGCGTTTTGCTTAATTGGGTAGTATTCTTCGTCAACATTAATAAACGCACCCGAACAGCCAAAAGAAGAAGCAATGAGATGTGGATGATACCGAGATGAAATCCACTTCTGATCACACCGCACCGGCAGACCTTCCGAAAGCAACTCAAGGGTAGAGTAAAAACGAAGGCTGTATCCTCGACCAATCAAATAGTCATATATGTATCTGTCTATAATAGGATTACATTCGACTACCCCGACAAGGTCGATGCCAGGTTTAACCCCCCATGCTTTAAGCGTACGATCAACCGCATCAAATACCAAACTCGAATCACAACAAAATTCATGCTGAACACAAACCATATATTCTGGCAACAATTCACTTGCGTCGGTTTGGATGCAATCTTCCAAGCCGTTGATAAAGCAGTCATCAACATCTAAGCGTAGATTGCGAACGCCATTAAGAGCATCATAAGTATCAGCATCACGAACCCCAACATAATCGAAGCTCTCAAAAGCAGCATTGACATACGATAGGTCATCTTTCGAAAGCGGCATCAACCCCAAACCCGTGGCAATAGCTGGAATTCCATGGTCTGTGGCCCAGCGCCCAAGTTCCAAACGCGCCAAATTAGGCTTCCAGGTCCCATTTAAATACCCGCCGCCCAAGTAATGAACGCCGGCGATAGCGTCCTCAAGCAATTTGACCCCACTAGCGTAGTGGGGATTTCCTCCTTGCCAGTCCAACGCTCGCCTAACAGCGAATGCTATCTCAGAAACTGATTCGAGATTATGGTTGCCTTTAACAAATTCATTTTCGAAAGTAAGGCGCGCAATAGTGTCGACGCAGACTAAATTCTTATGAATACCGTACAAAATAGCTGCAGCGGAACCCGGCCTATTACAGTCAAGAATGACCGGAAGATCGGGATCAATACTCGAAATATACCGAAGCCATTCTCGGGCAATAAGTTCATCACCGTAATTCGGCCATCCGGGCTCGCAAATCAAATATAAGGCCTTGCGTTGGGGTCGAGGTTGACGACTCTGGTCAAAAGAAATAAGTTTTTGGCCAATAGAACCTAATAAGCCCATCAAACCTCCGCTTCAAATAAATTGGTGTACAGTATTTTAAACCAGATGACAGACCAGAAACGTCAATGATCCCAATACAAAAAGGCCGGGCAAGCGACCCGGCCTACTCTTCTCTGGTGCTCCATGGCGGATTCGAACCGTCGACCTTGGGATTAGAAGTCCCCTGCTCTATCCAACTGAGCTAATGGAGCCTGAATGTATACTAACAAAAGTACTATATGGCGATAGATATAAAAAGCGAATCAACCATGAAAAATAGTACGAACCAAAAAGACTTATTATCCCGTTACACCACCGAACGAAATTGAATCATAAAAAATCCTCAGCAAATGAGCGGCTTCTTCGCGCGACAAACGAGCAGAATGCACTCCATAATCAATAAGCTCGCAGAAACCAAAATGCCGTTGCAATAAACTCAGCCATTCTATGGCATCAGAGCTCGACATGAGCTCATCACCATAAAAGGAATCCCGCTTAGCATCCAACTCAGGCAAATAGCCTTCATTCTTAAGCCAATAAATCGCAAATGATCCAGGCGAAGAAATGTCAACGTCCAAGAAGGGATTTACAAACTGATTTTTATCCCCGTCTCTTACATTGGGATCCAGTTCTTTGACAAGTCTAAAGACAAAAGTAGCAAAATCCTGCCGTTTAATCTTTTCCTTTCCCCTAAATTCTCGATGAGTATTATCTATAGCCCATCCCCTTGTAATTCTCTTTTCTACCATCCAATTAATATCCTGGGCGTATTTCGAATTCCGATCAACATCAATAAAATCAAAGCTGAATTGATCATGATAAGCGGAACATACAGTACGAACAGGGCCATCCATACGTAACTCGCCTTTTTCAATCCATATCGCACGCTGACAAATGCGTTCAACTTGCTCCATAGAGTGAGACACGAATAGAACCGTCACGTCACCACTCTCAATGAAATGTTGGATGCGACGCTCGCACTTCTCTTGAAAAAAGACATCTCCGACCGAGAGTGTTTCATCGACAATCAAAATGTCAGGTTCAGTTATAGTGGCAATCGCAAACGCGATGCGTGCAATCATGCCCGACGAGAAATTCTTCAGAGGCATGTCGACGAAATTATCGAGTTCAGCAAAATCAATAATTCCATCAAAGTGTGCATCGATAAACTCCTTGGTGTACCCAAGCAGCGCACCGTTCAGATATATGTTCTCACGAGCAGTAAGCTCAGGATCAAAGCCAGCACCAAGCTCAATCAGCGGCGCGATATTACCGTGGACCTTAACCTCGCCCTCACTGGGCTCCAAAACGCCAGCGATAATCTTGAGCATCGTAGACTTGCCGGAACCGTTGGTACCAACAAGGCCAACGACCTCGCCGCGATGCACATCAAACGAAATGTGCTTAAGCGCACGAAACTCCTCAAAGAACAGCTCGTGCTTTGCGAGCTTAATAAAGTACTCCTTGAGGTTTGTAAGCGACTCAGACGCCATATTAAAAATCATGGTGACGTCTTTAACCTCAACAGCAAGGGGCTGCTTGCTGTAATCAATAGCAGATTCAGTCATAAACAGCACTCCTTAGATGTAGAGAATAAACTTGTGCTCAGTCTTATGAAACACGGTGTAGCCAATAGCAAGAGCAAGAACAGCCCAAACAACACACAGCCCAAAGGTAAACGCAGAAGGCACGGTATTAAACAGGAAGATATCACGCATAAACTGGAGGTAGTTGTACATGGGGTTCACAACCACAAGGACCTGAATCCAATGTGCCATTTGGCTGATAAAGTCTGTCGTCCAGAAAATCGGCGTCAAATACATCCAAGCAGTAATAACAACGCTCCACAGATGCATAACGTCACGGAAGAAAACTGCCAATGCTGACAGCATCATGCCCAAACCCATACAGAAGCACATGAGCAACAGCAGGCAAACCGGCAGAAGAATTAAATGCCAAGTAGGAGCCACGCGGAAAAAGAGCATAACAAGGGCGACGGCAACCAAAGAGAAGGAAAAGTTGACGAGCGAGAACAACACCTTCTGCACCGGGAACACCCAACGATGCACTTTGACCTTCTTCAGCAACGAGGACGCCCAAATGATAGACATCAGCGCCTGGTTCGTCGATTCGGACATGACGGAGAACGTTACGTTACCGACAATCAGGTAAAGCGGATACAACTCGGGCGTAACAGAGCCATTACGGCCTTGCGCGAAGATTGTCGAAAACACGATCGACATAACAATCATCATCAGCAGCGGGTTAAGCACGGACCATGCCACACCCAGAACACTGCGACGATATTTAATCTTAAAATCTTTCGTGACAAGCTGCTTAAGAATGAACTTGTCCTTTTCAAAATCATTTTTAGCGTGAGAGGCCGGTTTAGCCACCGCTTTCTGACTCTCTACGTTGTCAGCCACGGACCATCTCCTTGTCTCGTAAAACATAACAGTGGAAAGTATAGCCCTCCCACGTAGACGATAACTCACCGCAACAAATCTGGAGAACTAACCCATATCTAATCAAAGGGGCAGGCGATAGGTATACTTTCGACCCGTTGATTCATTAAAGGAGGTCCCACATGGACTATTCGAATACCGCCGTCATAATCCCCTGCTACAACGAAGCGCTGACGATTGGCAAAGTTGTCGACGATTTTCATCGAGAGTTACCCGGTGCAACCGTCTTTGTATATGACAACAACTCGTCTGATGGCACTTCGCAAATCGCCAAGCAGCACGGTGCCACGGTGCGCCACGAGCCCAGACAGGGCAAAGGCAACGTGTGCCGCCAGATGTTCCGGGATATCGATGCAGAGTGCTACTTGATGGTCGACGGCGACGATACCTACCCCGCTGAGGCCGCCAAGTCACTCTGTGAGCCCATCCTTAACGGCGAAGCAGATATGACCGTTGGCGATCGCCTGTCAAACGGCACCTATGCCGAAGAGAATAAACGAGCCTTTCACGGCTTTGGCAACAACCTCGTTCGCGCTATGATCAAGTGGATTTACGGCTACAGCTTTGACGACGTTATGACCGGCTACCGAGCCATGAGCAAACCCTTCGTCAAGACCTTCCCCGTTTTGAGCGAGGGCTTCCAGATTGAGACCGAGCTCTCCATCCACGCTGTCGATCACCGCTGGCGAATTAAAGACGTGCCGGTGGAGTATCGCGATCGGCCCGCAGGCTCCGAGTCCAAGCTCAACACCGTTAGCGACGGCATCAAGGTCATCGCAATGATTGGAACGCTCTTTAAAGACTATCGTCCGCTCAAGTTCTTCACCCTTATAGCGCTCATCTTCGCCATCATAGGCTTTGCCCTCGGAATTCCAATTGTTGTGGAGTACTTCCAAACCGGCTTAGTCCCCCGCTTCCCCACGGCCATACTTGCGGCCTCATTCATGTTCCTGTGTGGGTTGAGCCTAGCAACGGGACTAATCCTCGACTCGGTTGCGAAGGTCGAAAGAAAACAATGGGAGCTACAAGCCTATAAAACCTATTCAAAATAAGAAGAGGTCCGGACTTAATCCGGACCTCTTCTTATTAAAGCCCCAAGTACTTTTCCCAAAACTCTCGCGAAGTCATGTACGGCATGGCATCTTTCCATGCCCCCCTGACGCTCTTGCCTTCTTTGCGATAGCGCGCCATCAGCTCGCGCTCTCGGCAGCGAACGCTCTTGAACCGCGCTCGGTCCATCGTGCGAACCGATCCCTTCTCGCGGGTCGGATCAAGAAAGACCAGCGTCTTGCAGCGCGTCGAGTTGCCCTCAAGCGTACAGCTGCCGTTCTTTACTACATAGCCAGGTTTCCCGCACAGCAGCGCATCGGGAAGATAGTGCTTGTCGTAAGGAATAGATCTCCAATACTTCATAAACTTCGAAGGATGGAATTCCAGATTAGCATTAGCGAGCACTTGCTTCGTAACCCCGGCCTTGCGTAGAAGCTCTGGGTCCATCTCGGAAACAGGAATCAGCTTTTCGTTTAGCTTACCCTTACCAATCATAGTTGCAGCGCCATCAAGCTTCTGGAGATACTCAGGGCCGCGCAGATAGTCCTCAAAGCCATCAAGAATAAACTCGGCAGCCTGATAATCCATATCGCGCAAATTCTGACGTACCCCTCGCTGAATACGAAGGACAAACATCTTCTCATCAGCACAATCATCGAGAGCAATCATGGCAAAGAAGTTGCGGAAATATTGATAACAATCCACCGAAGCCCTGAAACGCCCCTCAAAGCTTGCATGCCACACACAAATGCAATTCATGGTCATGTAGACAGGCTTATTGCGCATGCCAAACTCAACGTCGTCACAGCGGATAAAGAAAGGCATGGGAAGACCGTTCTTTTCGATAGCCTTCACCGGAATACAGCTATACCACCAGGCTCCGTAAGCCTGGTCAACCTCGACGCTTGTGCGTTCATTTTCGAGGATGTCAGCCAGCTTGCCGACATTCAGATCATCTTTTACGCGACGATAAGCACCGGTAGTCGCCACATACGAGACATCCTCAAACTGACGAGTAGGGTCCTCCATTGAGAGCATGGCGCCGTTAATAAAGGCATCCTTATATTTGCCCTTCGCAAGAGAGAGGAGATTGAACGTACGAATCAAACTCTCGGGCATGATGGAGACATCGTCATCCATCAAAATGATATGTGTGAACTGATCAGGAGTTTCAGTAGCCGCCATCATTCCTCGTGCGAATCCTCCCGAACCGCCCGTGTTGGGGTTCGGGAGCACGGTGACCAGATCATTGGAAAGCGATGCAAAATCGAGCGTCTGCCCATTGTCGACGACAAACATGTGGAAGTGGTCGCGAATCGGACCGTCCTCTTTAGAGATGCCCTCTTTAACAAGATCGATATTGGGAATGATATATCTCTCATTTTTAAACGTTGTCGTAGACAAAGCGAGGTCAACACGATTT
>UQPI01000018.1 GCA_900542945.1 uncultured Collinsella sp. | reverse complement strand
CTGGTCCTCGGCTTCGCCTGCGGGATCGCTCGACTACCAAGCGCCCTGCCGGCACTCGCGGGTAGCCGACCAAAACCGCCTGAAGGGTCACATTTATCTGAATAATTTAATCCCGTGCCTTTTGCTGCTCGCTGGCGTTGTCTGGGCATTGATGGCTACGTAGTTTAAGAGGCGGCGGTGCTGTTGTTTGAATTTTTGCAGTTAAAGAGGTCCGTTTCCCTAGGTGGGGAAACGGACCTCTTTTTGTCTCTGGGCTTGTGGATTGGCGAAGACAATAACCGCTGGCAGCTATTTTGAGTTCTTGATGCGGCGTGTGGCAGTGGCGGTTATTCCGAGGCCTGCGGCGGCGACTGCTACGAGTGCGATTGCGCTCGGTGCTGTGTCGCCCGTGTTTGCGAGCTTGCCGGCGGTCGTATCTGCTTGCTTGCCGTTGCTCGAGTTCGCCTGCTTGGTGGAGCTTGGCGAGGTGTCTTTACCGGTCGCGGACGAGCCGGTGGGCGGTGTCGCCTCGGCGGGTTGCGTTGAACCGGAGGGAGGCACTGTCTCGGTCGGTTTCGTTATCTCGGGCGAGGTGGCCTTGTCTGCCGTGGCCTTTGCCTCTTCGTATGCCTTGCAGGCGTCGTCATAGGCCGCTTGCGCCTTTTCCAAATCGCTAAGGAGCGCATTTCGCTTGGCTATGTCCTCGTCGATGTGGGCTTTAGCTTCCTTTGCCTCACTTTCGAAATACTGAACCTGTCTTTTCTGGCTTTCGAGCCGGCGTTGGCAGTGGTGAAGATCATCTTCACAAGATTTTTCTCGCCTTTCTGCCGACATGATCTCACTTTGCAACTGCTTAATAGTTTCGTTAGAAGCTCCGTCGTCGATTGCCTTATTTTATTCTGCCTGAAGGCCGCTTGTCCGGTTGTGGGCCTCATCGTATTTGGCTTGGGCTGCATCGACGTTCGCTTGCATGGCGGGAAGGGGTTCCCTCCGTTTGGCGGCTTCCGTCACCACCATGTCGTGGATCTCTTGAAAACTGGCAATGTCATCATCGATTTCCGCAAGTTTCTCGAGACTTGCGGCGTCTTTCGCTGCTTCGAGGTTTTTGAGCGCTTCCTGCATGGCTGCATGCGCTTTGTCTTTTTCGGCGGCCGCATCTTTCGTCTGCAAGGCAACTGCACCGGTGGGGGAGCTGGTTTCCGCCGCGATCGCCGTTGCGGGGGCGATTCCCGCGACAAGTGCCGCGGAAAGGGCGATGCCCACAGTTGCTCGTCTTGCTCTTCTTGCGAGAATGTCGTTCATCTCGGCACCTCATTTCAAGGGTCGGCGACTAACTTGGTAGCACTAACGTAAGTATATCAGGCGGTCGACCCGACACTGGCTGGGTGTGCGCGTGCCTTTCCGCTTCTTTGGAAACCTTCTTTGGAAACCCTTCTTTGGAAACCGAATCCCATTAGAAATGACGAGTTGTTTACGCTTCTTTTGGGGTGGCGGTACTATCATGGTTCGAATTGAATGTGGATGATGATAGGGAGCGCCTATACATGATTGAGCTGCTCAGGCGTTTTGGCGGTAAGTTTCGCCGCTATATGGTGATTGGTCCTGCGTGCAAGCTGATCGAAGTGATCTTTGACCTGCTGACGCCGCTGGTGATTGCCCAGATGATCGATAAAGGTATTGGCGCACACGATGTGAACGCCGTTGTCCACTACGGCGTGGTGCTCGCCGCCATGGCTGTGATCGGCATCTCGTTTACGCTCGTCTGCCAAAAGATGGCGGCGCTCACCTCGCAGGGCATGGGCACCGACATTCGCGGCGCGCTCTACGAGCACATCAATAAGCTGAGCTACGCCGAGCTCGATCGCTTTGGCACGCCGTCGCTTATCACCCGCATCACCAACGACGTTAACCAGGTGCAGCTCGCTGTGGCGCTGGGCGTACGCATGCTTATCCGCTGGCCTTTCTTGGCGGTGGGCTCTATGTGCGCGGCCCTCGTCATCGATCTTAAGCTCGGCATCATCTTTTTGATTTGCACGCCCGCCATCGGCCTGGTGTTCTGGTTTGTCATGGCGCGCTGCATCCCGTACTACAAGCAGCTGCAGGCAAAGCTCGACCGCATTGCGCTCATTTGCCGCGAGGGGCTTTCGGGCGCCCGCGTGGTCCGCGCGTTTGTGCGCGAAGATCACGAGCGCGAGCGCTTTGCCCAAGCCGCCGATGACCAGGCCAATACTGCCATCGCGGTGGGCAAGCTCTCGTCGATTCTCAACCCCGTCACGTTTTTGGTGATGAACCTAGGCGTGTGCGCCATCCTGTGGGTGGGCGGCGTCCAGGTCAACGTGGGCGAGCTCACGCAGGGCCAGGTCATGGCGTTTGTGAACTACATGACGCAGACCCTGACCTCCATCGTGTACGTTGCCAACCTGGTCGTGGTCTTTACCAAGGCGAGCGCCAGTGCGTCGCGTATCAACGAGGTGCTCAATTGCGTGCCGAGCATCACCGACGAGGACAACCAGCCGGTCGCGCTGCCCAAGCCGAGCGAACTGGCGGGTGGCGCTGTTCCGGTCCCCGCGCTGAGCTTGAGCCATGTGAGCTTCTCGTTTGGCGTCGGCGCTGCCAATGCCGTCAACGATGTGACGCTGGAGCTGCCGCTGGGCAAGACGCTCGGCATCATCGGCGGCACGGGCAGCGGCAAGTCCACACTCGTCTCGCTTATCCCGCGCCTGTACGATGCGGGCGCCGGCAGCGTGAGCGTGATGGGCTCCGATGTGCGTACCTGGCCGCTCGATCAGCTGCGCCATGTGGTTGCGACCGTACCGCAGCGCGCGTCGCTGGTGAGCGGCACCATCCGCAGCAACCTGACCTGGCGCGACGAGGCGGCAACCGACGAGGAACTTTGGGCGGCGCTCGATATGGCGCAGGCCAGCGAGTTCGTGCGCAACAAGCCCCAGGGGCTCGATGCCCCGGTCGAGGCGGGCGGCAAGAACTTTAGCGGCGGTCAGCGCCAGCGCCTGACTATCGCGCGTGCCTTGGTGGGCTCGCCACAGGTCCTGATCATGGACGATTCTGCCTCGGCGCTCGACTTTAAGACCGACGCGGCGCTTCGCCATGCCATCCGCGAGCGTAGCGTGCGCGGTGCCGCCGAGGTCGGGCTGCCGCTCACGACCGTCATCGTGAGCCAGCGCGTCTCGACCGTGCGCGATGCCGACATGATCTGCGTACTCGACCACGGATCGGTTGCGGGCCTGGGCACGCACGACGAGCTGTATGCGACCTGCCAACTCTACCGCGAGATTTGCCAATCGCAGCTTCGTCGCGAGGAACTCGAGGGGCAGCAGGGGAGTGCCGCGTCCGCGTCTGCCCCAAGTGCCACGCCCGCCCCAATCGCCTCCGCATCCGTCTGCGCAAAGGAGGGCTGCTAAATGAATCCGTATACTTCCTCCGGTTCGGTCGCCACGATGACGGCCAACGTGTCTGGTAACGATAGCCTCAACGACCTGGGAGACGGTCCGCGCCAGCCCGGCGACCCCGAGCGCTATCCCGTGGGTGCGGTGACCCGCCGCCTGCTGGGCTACGTTCGCCCGCACCGCGTCTCGTTTGCGGCATCGTTTTTGAGTGCCGCCGTCTCGGTGATTCTGCAGCTCTACACGCCCATCCTCATCGGCGAGGGCATCGACCTGATCGTCGCCGCCGGGCAGGTGGACTTCGATGCGCTGCTGCCGCTCGTTACCAAACTCGCGCTCGTCGTGGTGGGCGCGGCGGCCTTCCAGTGGCTGCAAGGCTACTGCGTCAACCGCCTGTCCTACGAGACAGTGCGCGACATGCGCGTGGAGGCGAGCGACAAGCTCAGCCGCATGCCGCTCAGCTTTATCGACGGCCATGCCCACGGCGACCTTATGAGCCGTGTGGTCAACGACGTCGACCAGGTGGGCGACGGTCTGCTCCAGGGCTTTACCCAGCTATTCACCGGCGTTATCACCATCGTTGGCACGCTCGCGTTTATGCTCTCCATTAACCTGACCATGACGCTTGTGGTGGTGCTCGTCACGCCGCTTTCCATTTTTGCAGCCGGCGCCATCGCCAAGCTTTCCAATAAAAGCTTTACGGCCCAGCAGCGTATTCAGGGTCAGCTCGGTGGTCATATTGAGGAGTATGTGGGCGAGCAAAAGCTGGTGGACGCCTTCGCCTACGGCCCGCACGCTCAGCAGCGCTTCGATGTCCTCAACGCCGAGCTCTATACGGCGGGCGAGCGCGCGCAGTTTATGGGTTCGCTTTCTAACCCCGGCACGCGCTTTATCAACAACATCATCTATGCCGTGGTCGCTGTGATCGGCTGCGTGGGCGTGATCACGGGCGTGCCCGCTGCGCTCACGGTGGGCGGCGTGCAGATTTTCCTGTCCTACGCCAACCAGTACACTAAGCCGTTCAACGAGGTCACCAACGTCATTACGCAGGTCCAGACCGCGTACGCCTCGGCGCGCCGTATGTTTGCACTGCTCGATGCCCGCGAGCAGGAGCCCGACGCGTCGGACGCTGTAGAGCTTGCCGCCCCGAAGGGCGAGGTCGCCTTTGAACATGTGGACTTTAGCTACGTGCCCGACCGCAAGCTGCTGCAGGACATCTGCATCGAGGCCAAGCCCGGCATACGCTTTGCCCTGGTCGGCCCCACGGGCTGTGGCAAGACGACGCTCATCAACTTGCTGCTGCGGTTTTACGATATCGATGCCGGACGCATCATAGTCGATGGCCGTTCATCGCGTGACTACACGCGCGCGAGCCTGCGCCGCGCCTTTGGCATGGTGCTGCAAGATACCTGGCTGTTCGAGGGCACGGTGGCGGAAAACATCGCTTACGGTTGCCCGGATGCCACGCGCGAGCAGGTTATCGAGGCTGCCAAGCGCGCACATGCGCACAAGTTTATCGTGCAGCTGCCAGGCGGCTACGATACGGTCATCGGCGAGGATGGCGGCACGTTTAGCCAAGGCCAAAAACAGCTGCTGTGCATCGCGCGCGTCATGCTTACCGATCCGGCGATTCTGCTGCTGGACGAGGCGACCTCGAGCATCGATACCCGCACCGAGCTGCAGGTGCAGGCGGCATTCGATGAGCTTATGGCCGGTCGCACGAGCTTTGTCGTGGCGCACCGCCTGTCGACGATCCGCAACGCCGACTGCATTCTGGTGATGCGCGACGGCGAGATTATCGAGCGCGGCACGCATGACGAGCTGCTAGCGGCAGGCGGCTTCTACGCCGAGCTCTACCGCAGTCAGTTCGCCCAGTAAGCAAGCCCGTGGGGCAAATTAATCAATCGACAGACGGTGGTTTACATCTGTCACGTTAGTACTAAGATATTCATCTAATAAATTGCATTAGTGGCTTTAGTTTTGGGGGAAACGAGGCAACGTGACTATGACGTGCTCTTTGGTGGTTAACAGCAAGAGCGGTAATACCAGGATGGTTTCGGGTGCGATCAAGCGCGCTCTGCAGGCTGCGGGCGTTGAGTTTGTCCATGCTGCGGCGTTGAGCGACGATGCGGATGCAGGCCAGGTTGCGCTCGAGGCGCAGGGCGCCTGCGCGGCCGACACGGTGCTCGTCGGTTTTTGGTGCGACAAGGGCGCGTGCACGCCTTCGGTCGCGGCGTTGCTCTCCGCCTTGCACGGCAAGCGCGTCTTCCTGTTTGGCACCTGCGGTTTTGGCGCCGACCAGAGCTATTACCAGCAGATTGTCGACCGCGTAACTTCCAATCTGGCCGAGGATGCCGAGCTTGCGGGCTGGGCGATGTGCCAGGGCAAGATGGGTCCCGCGGTTAAGCAGCGCTACGAGGCCATGCTCGAGCAAGATCCCGAAAACGCCCGATTTAAGATGCTGCTCGACAACTGGGTTGCCGCGAAGGACCATCCCACCAAGGAAGACCTGGACAACATGGCTGCAGCCGCCAAGAAGGCCGTGCTGGGCGAGTAGCTCGCTGCTCGTGGTGCCGTGCATTCAATCGTACAAACGTGAAAGCCTCGAGATTCTCGAGGCTTTTTTCTTGACATGAGGGCGCCCCTTTATTGATGAAAGGCCTAATAAGCTGATTGTTCTATGCCCGGATGTGTGCGGAGTGGGATGGGATTTCCGGATGGGTGGGGTTGCGGAAGCTGCGTCCCGGAATTTGCCTTTGGAATGGGATGCCGTTTCCGGTTGAGGGACTCTGTGGAAAATGCATCCCAGTATTCGGCTGAGAAATGGGATGTAGTTTCCGGTTGAGGGCCTTGGCGGAAAGAGCGACCCGGAATTTGTGTTCGAAGCGGGATGTGGCTTCCCAACGGGGCCACAAGCGGAAACCGCATCCCATTTCGCAAGCGAATTCTGGGACACGGTTTTCAGAGGGTTATGGGCTGCGAACTAGATGGGGCTGTCATAAAACTCCAGTAAAAGGGGTCGGAAATAAAGGGCACTTCCAGCAGTTTGTTTTAATGTGGGGGGGGGTACCATTATTTTAGTTTCGCAAAAAAAATGATCCCCCTATGGGGAAGTTGCGTAGGGGGTTAGTCACAGATATTGGATAAAACAGACTAATTTGGGGATAAATGACCACTTACGCCAAAATAAGTAGCATTTAGCGACAAAACATTGAAAAATGTGTAGCACATTGCTATGTTTTTATTACGAAAAGATTCCAAATTGGCTTATTTCGGACTCACTTTTCAAGCGCCTTGCGGTTCCTGTTGAAACTTGCTGACCTTTGGATGGGTCGAATAGGTCCTCAAGGGGGATGAATTATCACTTTGGCTGCGCGTAGACTCAAACGATTTATTGCACTTTTGAGTAGCTTGGCGTTCGCGCTTGTCATAGCCCTTGCCGTTGTTTCTTTTGTGCCTCGCGCATTTGGATACATGCCCTTTGCTGTGCTTTCGGGCTCTATGGAACCCGATCTTCCCGTTGGCTCCATGGTGTTTGTCCGCCAGGTTGAGCCAACGGATATTACCGTGGGCGACAATGCAACCTTTTACCGATCGGACGGCGCCGTGGTGACGCACCAGGTGTACGAGATCGACCCTGCTGCGCAGATGATCGGCACGCAGGGAATCGCAAACAAAAATGCAGATGGAACCATCATGCACGATGCCGAGCAGACGCCTTTTTCACGCGTGATTGGCACTGTCTCTTTTTGTGTCCCTTACCTGGGCTTCGTCAACGCATATTGCACGACGATGCCCGGTTTGCTTGCTGTGGTGGCCGTTCTGGCGCTGCTGGTCGCGGCGTCGATAGTGCTCGATCGGATGGTTCCCGACGAGCCTGCGGGCAAGCATGCCCGCGCGCATGCGAGGGAGCGGCGTTCATAGCGGCAGGGAAAAGCGTCGGCGGCGGTAGGGGCCGTTGCCGGGGAAAGCGATTCTCGAAAGGAAGAGAACGATGGAAAACAAGAAGAAAAAGCGCTACGGCATCATTGCCGCCCTGTTGCTGCTGGTATTGGCTGCCGGCGTGGGAACGTATGCATGGCTGACGGCGCAGTCGAGCCTGCCCAACAACTTCACTACTGCGGGCATTAACAAGCCCACTACCGATCCCGATCATCCGAGTCAGCCGCTTCCGGATGATAACACTAAGGTCAACGGCAACCTGACCGAGACTAAATGGGTTGCGAACTCCAAGCTCGCCCCTGGCGTGTCTGTTCCTAAGAATCCTAATGTCGGTATTGGCAAGGGATCCGAAAACGCTTATGTGTACGTTTTCGTGAAGAACGAGACGGCGTCTGCTGGGACTGCTAATTCCAGGAAGACTTACTTCACCATTAACTCTGGCTGGAAGGCCGTTGATGCGACCACCGTTGAGGGAGAGCCGACTCATTATCTCGGTGGCCTTTTCGTTTATGTTGGCGATGGGGCCGAGGCAACTCCGCTTATTGCCAGCAAGACCGAGGACAAGTGGACCGGTGAGCTGTTCAGCAATGTGACTACGCCCAAGGAGACCGAGCAAAAGGATTTCGCCAAGGATGCCAAGATGACGGTCAACTGCTTCGTTTACGCTGCAGACAGCACCACTGAGGGCTCGGCTGCGTCTGCTGAGGTTGCTGCCAAGGATTGGGCTAAGGACCTGTAGTAATCCAACCCCCTCCACTGAGATCCCGGCCCGCTCCCACCCCTATACTCGGGTCGGGATCTCGGCCCCCCCCCTTATCGACGACTGGCGAACGTAATGCTCAATAATCTTTCCGACAATCAGAAACGCACCTTGGCGCTTGCCGCGGTGGCGCTGTTGGCCCTGGCGTGCCTGTGCGGCACGCTGGCTTTTACCGTTGATATGGTTCCGGCGAACAACGTTCTATCGTTTGGCAGCGTGAAGGTACGAGTCTGCGAATACACCCTCAACGAGCAGGGCGAGGAGATTCCGTTTGAGCCCAACGAGCACGGGGACTATCCCGACACCAAGGCCGGGGGTTCTGACATCAGCCGCATTGTGCGCGTGGAGAACGTCGGCACGCAGCCTGAGTACGTTCGCGCGCGTCTGCACATGACGTCGGTGGCGCCCGACGGTTCGAGCGCGGATGCTTCGGGCAGCGTTGCGTTTCATGTGAACGCGGGCGAGGGGTCCCCGTGGATCGATGGCGGCGATGGGTGGTACTACTACCGCGGATTGGCCGGGCGTGGCGGCACGCTCGACCCCGGCGCCATGACGGAAAGCCTCATGGACTCGCTGCGCTTTGTGGGCGACTACCACGATGCC
Source organism: uncultured Collinsella sp. (assembly GCA_900542945.1). Lineage (GTDB taxonomy): Bacteria > Actinomycetota > Coriobacteriia > Coriobacteriales > Coriobacteriaceae > Collinsella. The sequence goes on along the minus strand of UQPI01000018.1, from coordinate 31,867 downwards.
GCGCGCGGCGGCTCATTCAGGCTCGATATCGATGTTCAGGCCGTGCAGGCCAAAAACCAGCATGCAAGCGATACCGTCCTCGACGTGCTTGACGTCGTGGGCTGGCCGGAGGCGAACTAGCCTATGAAGATCAAGAACATAAACCGGGGCATGCTTAGCAGGCTGGTTGCCGTCGCAGCGATTGTCTTTTGCTGCGTTATGGCGCTGCCAACGGTGGTGCATGCCGAGGACGTGCCCGAGAACAAAAACGAATTCCACATCAAAAACGAGGCTGACTTTTTGTTGTGTGTGGCGCTGTCGCGCGAGCGCGATACGTCCGGCTGGCACGTTTATCTCGATAACGACATTGAGCTCGACAGCGACGACATGAAAGCCATCGTTGCAAACACCGTTAAGCATCTGTCGTTTGGCAACAAGGAGCATCCGTTTAAGGGCGTGTTCGATGGTCAAAACCACACCGTTGAGGGCCTGAACTACGATAAAGACGCTTTTGACCCCGAGCGCGATACGGGATTTTTTGCCGAGACCAACGGTGCCACCATCAAAAACTTCCTGGTCAAGGACGCCAACGTGTGGGCGGACTTCCGCGGTGGCATTATCGTGGGCAAGGCCGTCAATACGCGCTTCGAAAACGTTATGGTCATGGAGAGCACGCTGCACGTGACCTGCGCCAACAATGCTCTCAACCTCATTACCAACGCAGGCTTTGAGGGCGGTCTCATCGCCGGCGAGCTCGACGGCTGCACCCTCTACAACTGCGAGGTCCGTGGCGGCCGTGCCGTCAACAATGCGACCTCGGGCGTGCAGGCGCTCGGCGGTGAGGGTCTGTATATGGCGGCGTTTGCCGGCTACGTTAAGAACTCGACTATCGAGTACTGCCGCGTGACGCCGACGCGTAAGGACGACGGCTCGATTGCCGAGAAGGGCATGACCGACGTAACCAATAAGTACGACGTGGCCATTGGCGCCCTGGGCGGCAACAACGTGTACGCCTCGGGTTTTGTGGGCTGCATGGCGGGCGAGGCCAAGATTATCGACTGCTTCTCGACGGCGCAGTGCTACAGCTATGCCGCGTCATATGTGGGCGTCGTCGCCGTGACGCGTGCGTGGACAGGCGGCCTGGCGGGCCGAATTTTGACCGCCGAGGGCAACGAGCTCGTCCGCAGCCATTTTGCGGGCGATTTGAGTTCGCGCCAGTACAATCCCATCGCCGTGATTCCCATCATTCAAAACGATGTGAACCTGGGCGGCATTGCCGCGCGTGCCAACAAGGATGATGCCACGGTCACCGAGTGCTACTTTAAGCCGAGCGTGAGCCTTTCTGGCAACAGCCAGGGCAACCCTGCCAAAAAGAAAATCCCCTCGTTTGGTGGCGACGGCACCACCAAGGGTGATGGCTATGGTCCGTGGGATGACGAGCGCTACACCACGCGTGAGCTGTGGGAAGAGCACGACTACGATTTCTGTGCCGGCACCATGCGCTCGACCGCCAACGACGATGCCCTGGGTGGCCAGCACACCAATGAGTGGGCGATGGATTACAAGCTGAATATCCCCGTGCATGGCCAGAGCGTTAAGGCGACGATCGATTTTCCCGGTGCGGGTACCGCGACAATTACGGCAACCAAACTCGGTATTGATCAAGCGACCTCGGATCCGTACGCCTTTGCCGTGAGCGCCGTGCTGGCGGGAACGGCTCAGGGCTTGGCCCAGGGCGATACATCGGTGACGTTTAGGCAGGATACCTCCGCAAAGCCCAAGGGCTTGACCGATGCCAACGGCGGTTATCGCTTCATGGGCTGGTTCCGCGAGCCCGGAGTCAACGTGAACCGCATCGATGCCGATAACAGCTGGCTTAACGGCAAGACCGATGCCGATGCCGTTAAGGCTGGCAAGCAGGTCCAGAAGAACGAAGCGCACGAGATAACGTCGAGCTATACCGCCGATAACGCGAAGGGGGCCGAGGCCTTTAAGGGCAACGACCTGTTTATTGCTTCGTACGAGGCGCAGGTACTGTTCTATAACGCTAAGGGTGAGACGCTTGATTGGAAAACCGGTGATGCGCACAACAAGTCAGTTGATTGGTATCGCTACGGTGTGGATGTGACGCCTACGGCTCCTGCAGACCGCGAGGGGCTTTCCGACAGCGCAACGTTTATCGGCTGGACCTCGCAGCCTAGCAACGAGGCCGGGAAGAACGGTGCCTATGCCGCCATCACCTCTACTCAGCTGGCTGATCTGAAAAACAAGGGAGCATTCTATCCTGCGGGTAGCGAGATCACCGTGGTCGGGCCTACCGATTTCTATCCCGTGTACAGCGACTACGTGTCGAACATCCTGACGGAGTTTGAAGGCCACGACCCGGATGATAAAACTAAGCGCGAAGGCGTGGGCAAAACTTACGTTAAGGTTGGGACTGCAGAAGATGGCACAAGCGCGTATACCGTGCAGGTGCTCGATGTATCCGGCAATGCTATATCCAAGGACGGCACCCTGCCCGACGGCTATCGCTTCTTGGGTTGGTATGAAAACAAGGGAACCGAGGATGCCCCGCTCGAGGTGCGCGTAAGCCGCGATCCCAGCTATCCGCCCCCCGCCGATGTCGATTTAACCGCGCCGCATACCTACATCGCCCGCTTTGAGTACCGCGTGGATTATTACGTTCGGGCTTATACCAACCATGAGTTTACGGACAGCAAGCTACTTTGTTCCGTTTGGAATCGCTATCAAACGCCCTTTGAGGAAAACGTCGGTAGTACCTTCGTGCGTGAAAACGTCGTCCACTGGGGCCCGGAGCATGTTGACCACGGTATAAAGGATAGTTATGAAACGTGTGGCACGCGCTTCACGAAGGAAACCCTTGTCGTGAGTCCCCTTAACGCGTACTCGCACAACGTTAAAAACGATACGGGAGCCGATACTCTAAAAAACCTCTATGCCGATACCGATTTTCCAGGCGCTGCAACGCTAAGCGATACTTGGACTTCGGCTTCGCTGAACGTAACGGTCAAACCGGTGAATGATCGCTATCGCCTGAATTTCTGGACGCTTGAGCGCGATGGTGAATATTGGACATATGTGAAAAATCCCATCGAGAGCATGGTGCGTACAGATAAGAAGTACTACGTTCGCGCGATGATTACCACGGACGTTAATTTCTACAACAAGGGCGATAATGTCGTGAGGACTGCCACGCGGCGCTATGAGAGTAACTTGCTGCAGACCAAGGTGAACGGGGCGGATCCGACGTTCACGTATTACTACCCGCATGTTAATAAGTCGGTTAAAGTGGCCGAAAAGCCAGAAGATGGTGAGAAGGGATCGTATGAGAGCCCCCTGACCCTCGAAGCTTCCCCGACCGATGCCGACATGGCCGTGCCGGGCTATAAGTTCCTGGGCTGGATTTCGACCGCCGAGGTCCAGAGGGATTCTGACGTCTGGAAGTATATCTACGATGTCGAGGGCGATTCCTTCACCACTTCTGACCCGGATAAGGCCGAACCGTATCTGGTGAAACCAGATTTTAAGGTCACCCAGTGGCAGGATGCCTATCCGGTGTACGCGAAGTACGATGTTAGGTACACCACCAACCTGTATCGCGCCGGTTTTAAGGGCACGGACAAGGTTAATGTGCCTAGGTACGACATCGATCCCGTTATCAACGCGGGCACCGACCCTGCTACGGCAACGGTGACCCCTGACGTCACGACTCCGGTTTATAAAGCAGGCGGTGAGCTGTATAAGTTGCAGAAGGTTGAGATCGAGCTTCCGAATGGCGAAGTTGAAGACATCGAACCTAACGGCGATAACTCGTATTCCCATCAGGTGGAACCCGGCGGGGCCTATACATTTGTGGCGTACTATTCGCCGTTGGCGGTTGTGTACCATCTCAATGCCAGGGATGTGGACGGTAAGGTAGCCCAGCAGGGCGATTCTCTCGGCAGCCTTAAGGACGGCATCCCGCTGCCAACGTATAACGTCGGCGATATCGATGCTGCAACAAACGCATACAATGCCTTCGTGGGCTGGACGGAAACTAAGCCGGTAGCTGGCAACGGTTATGTCGTTTGGTCGGACGACGTTTCCATGGTGAATAAAAGCACCGTGGTCAAGGCCCCCATGGAGTTGTATCCGGTCTACCGCGCCAGCGCGGTGCGTGTTCAATCGAATATCGATGCCAATCTGGATGACCCCGGTTCTGTGCGTTATCTTTCGCGGACCGACTCTGGTGATCAAATTTCGCTGGAGGTAAAAGCTGCAACTGAGGTTGTCGGCAAGGATGGCACCAAGTACGACTTTGTCGGCTGGTCGCGTGACTATGAATCCGATAACAAGTACACCCTGATGACCGGTGACGACAAGTATCCCCTCGAGGGCAATGAGCCCTTTAAGAGCGCGATGTACACTGCGGTGTACAAGATTGCGCCGCATAAGGTGCGCTATCACGGTGTCGACGGGTCGGTTCTCTTTACGGCGACGGTCGACTCGGGCGACGAGCGTGCGCAGGACGGCAAGTCCGGCTTCGTCTATACGGTTGATGTTCCCAAAATGGATGAGAACGGCCGCCCCGTCTATGACAACAGCGGGAATCCCATGATGGAGCAAAAGTCCGTGGCATACGACCCGGACGCCCATTCCAAGATCGTCGCGCTGCTCGATGAGCGTGCGGCCGCCAATGGCGATATGCGTGAGCTCTTCTTGGAGTGGCGATATGTGGGCGCCGATGGTGATACGAAGCCTTGGGATGTGTTTAAGGACGAGCCAATTAAGGGCGACATGGACCTGTATCCCGTGACGTATCGTGTGACTGCCAACGACACATCCGATTCCACTAACCCTAAAACAATGACCGCGCGGCTTAAGTGGCTGCTCGATCCCAACGCCGCCAACACAGTCGACAACAGTGCCGACCAGGCACCCTTTAAGGTCTGCTTTGCCGAGCCGTTTATGGGAACGAAGCTGACTGTTACCGTTAAGCGGGCGAGCTACGGTCCTGATGCGTCCATGACAGAGGAACCCGTTAACGACCAGTATGTCTCGCTCTACAGCTTGGGCTCGGGCAATGGCTCGTTCGACCTAGCCAACCGTTTGGAGTCCAAGATGACGGGCGAAGGCGACCAGGGTGACGGCAATGCCGTATTCAACTTTGCCCAGACTCATGCATTGAAGATCGTTAAAAAGACTACCGATGCCAGCGCTATGGGACAGACGTTCCGCTTTAAGGTGACACGGAAGGCATCGAAGGATTCTCCAGCCGAGACGCGTATGGTCGAAGTTAAGGTCGATAAAACGCAGCAGGAAAACGACGAGACCTGGTATATCGGCAGCGTGCAATTTGCCGCACCGGCGGGCATCTATACCGTTGAGGAAGATACGGCTTGGGCGTGGCGTTACGAGGGCGAGCTGAGCACGCCGGGCAAGGCGCCCGGCAAATCTGCCGAGCTCATCATCTCGTCTGCCTCGAGCGTGAGCGACACAGTGGTGACGTGCGTCAACACGCGCACGAATGACAAATGGGTCGATGGTGGCTCGCGTGCCAAGAATGTTTGGGAAAGCGGCACGCTGAGGAGGGAGGACTAGGATGACTAAGCGCAAGCAGATCGTCGCTCTCCTTGTCGGCGTTCTTCTTTTGGCTGGCGCTGCCGGTACCTTTGCGTGGCTTTCGGTTACGGGCGTGCTGGTCAACGAGTTCGGCTTTGGTTCGGTGGCGCCCTCGGTGGACGAAACGCTCAATGACAACATGAAGAGCGACGTCATGATTACAAACAAGGGCTCGGCTCCGGCATACCTGCGTGTTGCGGTGGATATCTACTGGCAGGACCAGGATGGCGCACACCTGTGGGATGAGCCGGTCGAGGGTACCGACTACGCAATTGTGTGGGGCAACGTGTCCAATGCCTCAACTACTGGCAGCGACTCGTCTTGGGTTCGCTCGGCCGACGGGTTCTACTATTGGACGTCTCCTGTTGCGCCGCTCGACAAGACGGGCGTGCTCATCAAGAGCGTGTCCGAGAAGAAGGCAGATGGTAAAAACCTAGTCGTTGACATCTCGACCCAAGCGATTCAGTCTACGCCCGACGATGCGGTCACCGAGGCATGGAACTGTACGGTCAAAGATGGCGTGCTGGTGCCGCCGCACGGAGGTGCGTAAGCATGGCTTTACCGATTTTCAAAGACGTTGCGCGTTCCTTGCGTTGTGTGGTCGCGGCCATTTTCTGCGTGGTCGCGCTCGCCGTTCCTGCCCGTGCGTTTGCCGATACTCCCGCGATTGCCTATGACGGAAATGCGCGTCAGCTGACGGTCTCGGGGGCGACGGACTCCTCGGGGGAGCCCGATCTGTTTTTGGCCTTTAAAGATCTGATGCCTGGCGATGTGCGTGATCAGCAGATAGAGATTCGTGCCACGGGCGTAAAGTCCCAGGTGCGCGTGTTTGTGCGTGCCGTTGTCGATCACGAGACGGCACGCCTGCTGTCGCCCATTACCCTAACGGCGTCGGCGGGCGATGGCTCTGCAGGTTGGCTCCAGACAGGAACACCGGGCAGCGTGTTCGCTTATCCCACGCAAATCGCCACGTTTACGAGCGATGGCAGCACGGTGCTTAATTTGCAGCTAAACGTTCCGACATCGGTGGGCAACGAGGTTACCGACGCAAACAAGACCATTCGCTGGGAAATCACCGCCGAGGACGATGGCGAGAAGATCCCCATGCAGTCTGCTGACAGCAAGAAGCCCGGTTTGCTTGGTCTGGTGGCAACAGGCGACAACACGCTCACGTTGCTTTTGGTGTTGCTGACACTTGCAATCATCGCATTTATAGCCGCACTTCTTTTGTCCCGGAGGGATAAGCGCTAGGTTCATCTTCTAAACGCAACGCCCTCCCGGGCGGCGGGCACGAAGTTCCCTGCTCTACAGTCCTGCGCAAGACGAAGGCCACATTAAGTGGCCTTCTTTGCGTGCGGAACTCGCGATGAACTTCGAGCCCGCCGCTCGGGAGGGCGCCCCTTTATTGACGGAAGGCCTAATAAGCGGATATTCCATGCCCGGATGTATTCAGAGCGGGACGGGCTTTCCGGATGGGCGGGGTTTCGGAAAGTGTGTCCCAGAATCGGCGCTCAGAGTGGTCCCCACTTTCCGGTTGATGTCTTGTCCGGAAACTATGTCCCGGAATTAAGGCTTGGAATGGGATGCACTTTCCGGTTGAGAGCCTTAGCGGAAAGTGTGACCCGGAATTTACTCTTGAAGTGGGATGCGCTTTCCCAACAGGCCCTCAAGCGGAAACTGCGTCCCATTCCGAAGGCAGATTCCGGGACACACTTTCCGAATACAAAGAAGGCCACTTAATGTGGCCTTCAACTTATATATGTTGCGGGTACCCCCATGACAAGCCGCGCTCCAACAACAAGGCGTCTGTCCGGACGGAGGCATATAAGGTTCATCGCGAGTTCCGCACGCAAAGGAGGCCACTTAATGTGGACTCCGTCTTGCGCAGGACTGTCCGAGCAGGGAACCTTATATGCCTCCGCCCGGACAGACGCTTCAGTTATGAGCGACCCGCTACTTGATCTTGGTCGTACCCGGTGCCAGGTTGGGGTCGGTTTCGTTGGCCTCGGTCTGGAAGTGCTCGGTATACACGTTCTTGCCGTCGCGGAACATCTCGTAGTACTGCATCTTGGCGTAATCCTCGCGCGCCTTGGTGGCGGCGGCGGCAGCGGCGTCGTCAGCGGTGACGTTGGAGGAAAGCGCCCAACGCAGGCTGGCGTCCTCGTAGCCCACCGAGTTGATGGCGGGCAGCGACTTACGCAGCGTCATGTGCGCTTTCTGGTAGTCGGTCAGCGGGGCGCCGATCAGCTGCATGAGCTGCGTGGACAGGTAGTTGGTGGACAGGTCGTCGACCTCGCTCGTCTGGTCGCAGCCGGCAACGTCGTAGTTAGCCCAGATGATGTAGTCGGTCTGCCACAAGCGCTCCTGGTGCGTAGCGTCGTCCTCGCCGGTAAACCACTTGTCATTGAACTTGGACGGGAAGAACGGCTGGTGGTCGCCCCAGAACACCACGACCACCTTGCGGTCGAGCTTGCTCAGGGCGTTAAGGAAGTAGCGCAGCGCCTGGTCGGACTGCTCGATGCACGAGACGTACTCGTCGACATCGGAGAGCGTGCCGTCTTCGACGGTCTTGGCGTCCAGGTCGGTCGTGTCGATGTTCAGGTGCATTTGCTTGTCGACCGGCAGCAGACCCGTGTCGTAGCCCGAGTGGTTCTGCATGGTCACGTCGAAGATGAACTGCGGGTCGGCGTTCTGGTCGAGTAACTCAAGAATCTTGTCGTAGGTTGCCTGGTCGGTCACCATGCCGCGCAGGGTATCGGCGCCCTGGAAATCGTTGATGGACAGGAACTGGTCAAAGCCAAAGTCCTTATAGACGTTCTCGCGGTTCCAGTTGGTCGCGTGGTTGGGGTGCATGGCCGTGGTGGAATAGCCGAGCGATTTGAACTGCTCTGCCAGGTTCCCGGTCGTTTCCATGTTGTAGATGGTGTAGGGGTACACGCCCGAGCCCAGGTTGGCCATGGAGTTGCCGGTCATAAACTCAAACTCGGTATTGGCCGTGCCGCCGCCGTAGGCGCTCACGTAGAGCTTTCCGCGGCTGAGGCAGTTGGACAGGTTCTTAAAGTACTGCGGACCTTCGTAGCCGGCGCGCATGTTCTGGTAGATCGACAGATCCGAGAACGTCTCGTTCATGATGGCGATGACCGTGGGCTTCTCGCTGTCGAACTGCTCCTTTGCGGCGGCGCGCTCGTCGCTCTTGGCCGCGTCGGACTTGTCGTAGGCCTTGGCGTACTTTTTGAGCGTGGCCTTGGCATCGTCGACGGAGTAGTCGGCGGGTTTGGGCGGCTTGATGGACTGTGCCGCACTAATAAAGGCAGGCAGGTAGCCCTCGCGCCAGTAGCTCTCGAGCGGGCGCCAGGTGTAGACAGTGATGCCGAGGGCGTTGTAGTAGTCGATGAGCGTGACATGCGCGGTCACGCCGCCCAGGCACAGCACCGCCACGAGCAGGTTGGTGAGCAGCATGCGCTTGGCGTTAGCGGCGCCCTTCTGACGGTGCGGTGCCACCAGGCCGGCGTACTCGCACAGCAGCATGGCGATGGCGGTAAAGCCCATGGACAGCACGCAGAACAGCGAGATCGAGAAGGTGTAGCCGTTGCCGGCGACCGCGGCGGCGGTGGAGATGGCCGAAAGGTCGCCCGGCTGGATGGGCATGGATTTAAACGTGATGACGAAGAACTCGGCAATGCCCAGGACAAAGAGGGCAAAGGCCAGGACCGCGGGAGCTGCGCCGTGGCGCTGGAATAGGAAGAACAAGCCGACCATGAGCACGGTGATGATGGCCCATTCGAGCAGAATGCACAGGGGGTAGACCCAGCTAAAGTCGTGGTTGGACGAGACCTCCATGCCCAGCAGCGCAAAGACGCCGGCGAGCAGCAGGCACAAGACGGCGGCGACGAGCGGTTTGTCCACAAAGGCTCCGCGCAGGCGGGCGAGCTTGCCGGTGGGGGCGGGGGCGTCGGGCTCGGCGAACGCAAAGACGCGCGGGGCGAAGCGGTCGCGGGCGATGCTGGCCCAAGCGCATCCGGTGAGAATGGCGTTGGTCAGGATGAGCATCACAAAGGCGAGCGGCTCGTTTTGAGCGATGAGGCCCACGGCGCCCCAAATAGTCAAAAAGACCTGGAACAGGCCGAAGGCGACGCTCCACCCAAGAGCGCTTTTGGCGACGGTGCCCGACTGTGCGCGAATGGCCTTGGCTTCGCGCAAGACAAGGTAGACGGTCGTCGCAAGACCGACGAGCGAGATGGCGGCAGCGAACATGCTGAGACTCCTCACAAACTTAAAACCTACGAAAGCGGGGGTTTACCCGATTGTTACCAAGATATGCGCTGCAATTGGTGGCTGCGCACAACAACCAGCCATATTAACGCGCACGTGTGGCGGTGTGGCGCAATGTAGTGGCGACCTGCGCGATAATGGACGGGAATTACACGGAAACGTAAAGGCTTCTTAAAGAAATGGCGAGGATGAGGCGATGAACGAGCGGGTTTGTATGACGAGTGCGGGCGACGTGGGTGCCGGCATGGACGCGGGCGGCTATCCGGTCGAGACTACGGGCAACGCAGTACTGGACATTTTGGAGCACCGCTCGTCCACGCGCGCTTTTGCGCGCGATGACAGCGGCCGTCCCGTGGCGGTGGCCGACGAGCAGCGGGCGGCGATCTTGCATGCGGCGAGTCGCGCGCCGTCGGCGGGCGCCATGATGATGTATTCCATCGTGAGCATTCGCGAGCAGGCTACGCTGGACCGTCTGGCCGACCTGTGCGACCACCAGCCCATGATCGCCAAGGCGCCCTGGGTACTCATATTTGTGGTCGACTATGCCAAGTGGATCGATCTGTTTGAGCATGTGGGTTGCTTTGAGCCCGAGTTTGTCGAGCGCACGGGCAAGGCGCCCCGCCCCGCGCCGGGTTTGGGCGACTTTGCCATCGCGGCGCAGGATGCCGTGATCGCCGCTCAAAACGCCGTGGTTGCCGCCGAGGCCCTGGGGCTGGGGAGCTGCTACATCGGTGATATCGTCGAGAACGCCGAGGAAGTTGCCGCACTGCTGGACTTGCCTGCCTATACCATGCCGCTGTCGATGCTCATCATCGGCACGCCCCGTAAGGAGCGCCCGGCAATCGCGCATCCCGTGGTGAACCTGGTGCACGAGGAGCGTTATTGTCGCGCCGACGCCGCGACGATGGATGCGCAGGTGGCCGAGATGGATGCGATGTTTCGCCCGCACGCCCGCGAGGTGGGCGAGCGCGTCATCGACATCTACACCCGTAAGCACACGAGCCCCTTTATGGCCGAGATGAGCCGCTCTATGGAGTGGTGGTTCAAAAACTGGCTCGGAAAATGACGAATGTGACAAAGGGGGCATCCCTTTGTCACATTCCATATCGCCGCGGTGGCCTAAAGGCCGCATAAATGTTTATCTAGCTGGGAAAACGGTGCCATTAAAATATGGGCTGATTACATATAATCCCGTCGAACGTTAAAATTGGGAGGAAACCGGCTTATGGAACAAAAGGCAAAGGAAGTAGCCTCGCACGCTGCGATTCCTGTGAGCATCTCGGCGATGCTCGTCACGCTGGGCGTGGTGTATGGCGATATCGGCACCAGCCCCATGTATGTAACCAAGGCGCTCGTTGCCGGCAACGGCGGCATCGGAAGCGTCACGCAGGAGTTCGTGCTCGGCGCGCTCTCCCTTGTCGTGTGGACGGTCACGCTGCTGACGACCGTCAAGTACGTGCTGATCTCGCTGCGCGCCGACAACCACGGCGAGGGCGGCATCTTTGCCCTGTACAGCCTGGTCAAGCGCTGCGGCAAGTGGCTCATCATCCCCGCCATGCTGGGCGGCGCGGCGCTCCTCGCCGACGGCATCCTGACGCCTGCCGTTACCGTCACCACGGCCATCGAGGGCCTGCGCACCATCCCGGCGGTCCATGCCGTGCTCGGTGACGACCAGGGTCGTGTCGTCGCCATCACGCTTGCCATCATCATCGCGCTCTTCTTGGTGCAGCGCATCGGCACGGCCAAGATCGGTCACGCCTTCGGCCCCATCATGACGCTGTGGTTTTTGTTCCTGGGCGGCACGGGCCTGTTCTTTGTCTGCCAGTATCCCGCGGTGCTGCTGTGCCTCAACCCGTTGCGTGGCATCGCTTTTCTGCTGAGCCCCAACAACCATGCGGGCATCATGATTTTGGGCAGCTGCTTCCTCGCTACCACCGGTGCCGAGGCGCTCTATTCCGACATGGGCCATGTGGGCCGCGGCAACATCTATGCCACCTGGCCGTTCGTTAAGTGCTGCCTGCTGCTGTCCTACATGGGCCAGGGCGCGTGGCTTATCAACAACGCCGGCAACCCGGAGCTCATGGGTATCGCCGACCTCAACCCCTTCTACCAGATGCTCGCTCCGGGTCTGCGCCCCTTTGCCGTCGGCCTTTCCACCGTCGCGGCCATCATTGCCTCGCAGGCGCTCATCACCGGCGCATTCTCGCTGGTGTCCGAGGCCAGCCGCCTGGACCTCATGCCGCATATGCAGGTCTTCTATCCTGCCGAGACCAAGGGCCAACTCTACATTCCCATGGTCAACAACGTCATGCTCGTGGGCTGCGTCGTCGTGGTGCTGCTGTTCCAGAACTCGGCGCACATGGAGGCCGCGTACGGCCTGGCCATTACCCTGACCATGATGTGCACGACAATGCTGCTCTTCTTCTATCTGCACGTGGAGCGCAATCTCAAGGTCGCGCCGTGGATCTTTGCCGCCTTCTTCCTTATGCTCGAGGGCTTCTTCTTTGTGAGCTCGCTCACCAAGTTCTTCCACGGCGGCTACTTCACCATCCTCATGGCCGCGCTCATCATGGGCATTATGGTGTGCTGGTACAACGGCACGGCGGTCGAGCAACGTCAGTTTACGCTGCTGCCGCTGCGCAGCTATCTGCCGCAGCTCAAACGCCTGCGCGATGACGATCGCTACGAGCTCATGAGCGACAACATCGTGTACCTGACCAAGGACACCAACACCGACTATATCGACCGCGATATCGTCTACTCGATTTTGGATAAGCACCCCAAGCGCGCTCGCGCCTGGTGGTTCGTGAATGTCGAGACCATGGACGAGCCGCATACCTTTGCCTACTCGGTCGAGACGTTCGGCACCGACTACGTGTTCCGCGTGCATCTGTACCTGGGCTACAAGATCAACCAGCGCGTCAATGCCTACCTGCGCCAGGTTGTTCAGGACCTGGCCGCCAGCGGCGAGCTGCCGGCGCAGACGCACGATTACTCGGTCTACAAGGATCCGGGCAACATCGGTACGTTTAAGTTCGTCATGATCCGCAAGCTGCTGGCGCCCGAAAGCGACGTGGAGCCCAGCGAGCGTACGGCCATCACGCTCAAGTACATCATCCGCCGTGCCGCCGGCACGCCTGCGCGCTGGTACGGCCTGGAGAACTCCAACGTGAGCTTTGAGTACGTGCCGCTGTTCACCAAGTTTAAGGCCGTGAGCAAGATGCAGCGTCTGGCTCCCGACGAGCGCCCGTAGTCGACGTCTGCTGTTTGTCTAACGACCGCAGGCTGCAAAGGCTATACACTTGGAACCACCACAAGGAGGCAACCACCGCAAAGGTGCCAGTCCCCTTTGTGGTGGTTTTTGTTTTTGAGAGAGGGGCGGGGCGCTGATGGATGTCCGTGCGGACGGCGATATTGCCGAGAACTTTTGGTGGCGGCGCACGACGCTGACGCGTCGCAGCCCTCTGTATGACGCCTGCGTATCGGCGGGGCTGCTGGTCGCGGCGACGATTGCGGGCGCGCTGCTCGACCATCCGGGTCTCGCGCCGAGCATCATGATCGTCTATGTGTTCGCCGTGCAGCTGTGCGCGTTCTTTACCTGGAGCCGCCTGTATTGCTTGCTGAGCTCGGCTGCCGCCGTGGCGCTCTACAACTTCTTGTTTGTTGACCCGCGCTACTCGCTGTCGTTTATCGACCGTGTTTATCCCGGCATGTTCTTCATCATGTTTGCGGTCTCGCTTGTGTCGAGTTCGATCGCGTTGGCCCTGCGCCGCGCCTTGGCGCAGGCCGCCGCCAGCGACCGCCGCACGCAGATGGTGCTCGAGACCAACCGCATGCTGCAGCGCTGTGCCGATCAGCAGCAGATTGTGCACGCCATGGCAACGCAGCTGGCGCGTCTTTCGGGCTGCCCGGTCGTGTGGTACAGCGATGATGCCGATGATGATGACCTGCTGCCGCGCGCGACGTATACGGCCGTGGGCGATGCCGTGCCGGTGCACGAGCTGGCGTCGCAAATGCCGCCGCGGCTCTCGGCGTCCGCCTATGTGGGAACACCACTCGATGCCACCTATGGCGGCTCGGCGTTCTTTGGCATCTACTTGACCGTACGCTCGGGCGACACCATGGTGCGCGCGGGCGACCCCGCCTCGGTTGTGGGCGTGCTGGCTATCGTTGCCGAGTCCGACGTGCTGACGCACGAGGAGCGGACACTTGCCGATGCCATCGTGAGCGAAGGCGAGCTGGCACTCGATCGCGCCCGCGCCATGGAGGCCCGCGAAGAGGCGGCGGTGCTTGCCAAAAACGAGCAGTTGCGCGCTAACCTGCTGCGCTCCATTTCGCACGATCTGCGCACGCCGCTTACCAGCATTTCGGGCAATGCCGACGTACTGCTCGACCAGGGCTCGACCGGCACCGCGGTGCTCGATGCCCAGACGCGCCGCGGCCTGCTGCTATCCATTCGCTCGGATGCGCTGTGGCTCAACGCCACCGTCGAGAACCTGCTTGCCATCACCAAGCTCGAGGGCGGCGGCATGCATCTGTCGACAACGCTCGAGCTTATGGACGATATCGTCGAGGAGGCACTGCGCCATGTAAATCCGGCCGTGCGCGAGCACGACCTTAAGGTGGTGGCGTGCGATGAGCCGGCGCTCGTCAACGTCGACGCGCGCCTGATGGTGCAGCTGGTGGTAAACCTGGTGAACAACGCCATCACCTATACGCCCGAGGGCTCGCATATCGTGATCTCGATTGACGTCGACGGCGGACGCGTGGCGTGCTCGGTTGCCGATGACGGGCCGGGCATCGCACCCGAGGACCGCGAGCGAATCTTTGAGTCGTTCTACACCGCCAACCACGGTCTTGCCGACAGCCATCGCAGCGTGGGCCTGGGTCTTTCGCTCTGCCGCTCCATTGCGTTGGCGCATGGCGGTAGCATAGAGGTTGCCGCGGCGGACCCGCACGGCTCGGTCTTTACGATTGAGCTTCCCGCCGCCGATGTTTCGTTTGATAAGGAGTAGCGCCGTGCCGAACTCTGCCGTGAAACCGCTCATCTTGGTCGTTGAGGACGATCCCGCCGTCCGCAACCTTATCGTCGCCGCGCTCGAGGCGCACGGCTTGCGCCATATGGCCGTGGAGACCGCACATGCCGCCATCGCCGCCGCCTCGTCGCAGGCGCCGAGCATTGTGCTGCTCGATCTGGGCCTGCCCGATATGGACGGCGTCAAGGTGGTGGAGTCGGTGCGCACGTGGTCGGGCATGCCGATCATCGTGGTCTCGGCGCGCAGCGAGGACGCGGACAAGATCCGCGCGCTCGATGCTGGTGCCGACGACTACCTGACCAAGCCGTTTTCGGTCGAGGAGCTGCTCGCGCGCATCCGCACGACGCTCAGACGCCTTTCGTATGCGCAAACGGGCGGCGTTGCCTCCGAGGGCTCGTTCGATACCGGTGAGCTGCATATCGATTTTGATGCCGGCATTGCCATGATGGATGGCGAGGAACTGCACCTGACGCCGATCGAGTACAAGCTCCTGTGTCTGCTGGCGCACAACGCCGACAAGGTGTTGACGCACCAGTTTATCCTGCACGAGATTTGGGGCACGGCGACCAAGAGCGATCTGGCGAGCCTGCGCGTCTTTATGGGCACGCTGCGCAAGAAAATCGAGTCCGACCCCGCGCATCCGCGCTATATCCAGACGCATGTGGGCATCGGCTACCGATTGGTCATCCAAGGCTAGATCGCCAACCACCATCCCAATATGAGTTGCGGTGAAATACGGTCTAAATTTGCCTAATTCCAGGCAAAACAGTCCGTATTCCACCGCAACTTTGTTATTTGCCCTTGGGCTTGCTGGCGTAGAACCTCTTCTTTTTGGGCTTGCCGGCGGGGGAGGGTTTGCCGTTGCCGCGCGGTCCTCGGTCGCCGGTCTGCGCGTGCGCGGGTACTGCCGCACGGGGCTTGCGGGCCTCGGGGTTGCGCAGTTCCTCAACGCGCTCGGCAATCTCCTCGGCGCTAAAGCCGACCTCGGCCATGGCGTCCTCGATGGGCAGGCGGCGCACGATGTAGCAGTGATGCATCTTCTGGTTGCGCGCGAAGTCCTCGGGGATGGTCTGCGCCGTAATGTCCTCCAGCACCACGCCCACGCGCGCGAGCTTGCGCGTTTCGGGGCGGAAGCCGCGCAGGTTGCAGCTAAAGATGGCATGGCCGCCCTGCGCGAGCAGGCGCGATACGCCGGCCAACAGCTCAACATGGTCGCGCTGGACATCCCAGGTGCGGCGGCCCATCTTGGAGGAGTTCGAGAACGTGGGCGGGTCGACAAAGATCAGGTCCCAGCGGTTGCGCGTCTGGCGCTGGTCGCGAATCCAGGCGAGCACGTCGTCGCGCACAAAATGATGCTGAGGCCCCACAAGGCCGTTCTGGCGCATGTTGCGCTCGGCCCAGTCCAGATAGGTATTGGAGAGGTCGACCGTCACGGTCTCCTCGACGCCGCCATCGGCCGCGTAGCAGGTGGCAGTGCCGGTGTAGGCGAACAGGTTGAGGAAGCGGCGCGCCTGCTTGGCGTGCTCGCGCACCAGGTTGCGGGTGACGCGGTGGTCCAAGAAGATGCCGACGTCCAGGTAGTCGTCAAAGTTGACGGCAAAGGTGAGGCCGCCCTCCTCGATGAGCGGCAGGCGACGACGCGCGATATTGGCGCGCTCGCCCGAGCCGCCCTTGCCGGCGCCCTGCTTGCCGTACTGCGAGCCGCCGCGCGAACGCATGCGGGCCTTGGCGTGCACATGCTCGGCGGGAACATCTAGGATGCGCGGCGCGATGGCCAGAATGTCGAGCATACGGGCCTGGGCCAGTGCGGGGTCGATGGTCTTGGGCGCGGCGTATTCGGCGATGACGAGCCAGCGGCCCGGCGTCTGCGGGCAACCCTCGTACAGGTCGATAGCGGCGGAGTAGTCGGGCAGGTCGGCATCGTAGACGCGGTAGCAGCTCACGCCCTCGCGTCTGGCCCACTTGCGGCGCAGACGGGCATTCTTGCGCAGGCGGTTGGCGAACTGCTCGGACTCGGGGATGAGCACGGGCAGCGGCTTGCCGTCGCCCAGGTCGAGCATGGCGGCAGGCTCGGGCATGGCGGAAGCGGTGGCTTTGTCGTTAACGTCGTTGGCATTCGCAGCCTCGGCCTTGGCATCCGCACTGGTCGCAGCCTCAAACGCTGCGGCGGCGTGGTCGAGCGAAGGCCAGACTTCGACGGTCGCCTCTTCGTTGTTGGGCATGACGGCGATCGAGCGCTCGGGCTCGGTGTGGAGCGCGCGGGCCAGCAATCCGTCGCGGGTGAGCGCGGCGACCGGCGCCGCGGCAAGCTCGGGCGCGCGGCGCAACTCGCCGATGAGCGTCATGGTGTCATGCATGAGCGAAAGCGGTGTCTCGGTCGTATCCGCGACCACGGCGGCGCCGGCGACAGCGCCCGTGTGGTCCAGTACGGTGGCGGACTTGGCGGCGCAAAAATCGACAAAGCGCTTGTAGCCGGCACATTTAACCATGCGCTCAGCGGTCTTGCGGGCGGTGGGGTCAACATCCACGGCCACGATGCGCGCCTGGCGCTCGCGCGCTGCCGCCTCGCGCTCGCGCGCCTCGGCAAGCAGCTGCTCCCACAGGGCGGCATCGTGCGGCTGCCAGCCCTCAAAGCCCCAGCGCTCGCGTGCGGCGCCCGGGGCGCGGTCGGTCAGAATGTTCACGGCCTCCAGCAGCAGACCGCCGCCGGCGCACGAGGCATCGATCAGCGTGGGAAGGGCTTCGTTCTCGTAATCGTCGGCCGTCAGCTCGCGCTCGCATAGTGCGGTCCAGCCGACCTGCGCCAGCACCAGAGCGGCGTAGTCGGGGCGCAACACGTGTGCGCCCTCGCCGGCACGAGTCGCAGCGGGCGGTAGGCGTTTGAACAGCGGGTCGCCCGAAAGGTCTAGGCTTATGCTCGCGCGGCGCTGGCGCAGCGAAAGCAGTAGGTGAACATCGGGGTCGGCGGCATCGACGTCGGCGCGACGGCCCGTGGTCTCGGCCAGACGGTCGCACAGCGCGTCCTTGGCGCGCAGGGCCGAGAAGCGCGTGTTGCGCAGCTGCTCGGTCACGCCGCGGGCGGTGATGGCGATGGTAGCGCCCGGGTGAACGATGCTTTCCCAGGCGATGTCGTAAACGCCGTCGTACAACTCATCGGCATCCTGCGCCTCAAAGCGCCCGAGCACTACAAACACGCGGCTGGCCAGGCGCGACCACAGACAGGCGCGGTAACCTTCTTCGAGCTCGCCCTCAAATGTAGCGCGGCCCTTCAGGCGGCGGACATGCGAAAGCCCGAGGCGTTTAAGCTCATCGGCGAGTGCGGACTCAAAGCCCTCGGGGCAGCTTGCGTAAAATTCCATGGGTGACCTCTCTGGTTGCGTCGCTCCATTATATGATGGATGCTTCGTTTGCCCTTATCCTCGAAAGGAACCCATATGATTGATGCGTGCCCCGATTCCGCCGTGCTCTTTTTTGACGTGGACGGCACGCTGACGTCGTTCGATCCCGATAACATGACCGATAAGGATTTTTCGGCGGTGCGCCCCTCGCAGGCGGTCATCGAGGCGTTTCATCGTCTGCGCGATGCGGGGCACCAGGCGTTTATCTGCACGGGTCGCCCCTTGTGGCTGATTGCCGATGGCCTGCGCGCGCTGAACCCGGCGGGTATCGTTGCCATGGCGGGGGCCACGCTCGAGGTCGAGGGCCGCGTGGCACACGAGGACTGCATTGACGAGGACATTGTTGAGGAGCTCGCGCGTCGCATTACTGTGGCGGGCGGCGAGGCGTTGTTCGAGACGAACGGTGCCACCTATTCACTTGAGCCAGTTGGTGTCGAACAGTCATTTCTGCTAGGCGCCGGCGTGGTGCATGGCACCGACCAGATGCGCGTCGATGGCCGCTTGCGCGTAGGCAAGGTGTGCATTAACGCGTACGACCTGGCTCGCGTAGCCAACGATGACGGCTTTATCGAGCGCGAGTTTGAGCTGTGCAACACCGGTGGTCAGAATCGCGAGCTGAGCCCCAAGGGCATCGACAAGGGCGTGGGCGTGGCGCGAGCGCTGGAATACCTGGGTCGCACCGGCAACGCGCGCACCTTTGGCTTTGGCGATTCCGACAACGATCTGGGTATGCTCGCCGCCGTCGAGACGGCTGTAGCCATGGGCAACGCCATGCCCGAGGTCAAGGCAGTCGCCGACTACGTGACCGACGATGTCGCACACGATGGCACCGTCACAGCGATGCGCCATTTTGGGTTGATTTAATAAATGGCCGGGTCGCCCGCAGTGGGGGCGACCCGGCCATTTGAGCTATTTTGCAATATAGAGCTTGGGATGACTGCGACTGCTCTCGATCGCCGCCGTCATGATGCCCTCGTCGTCTCCATCAACGATGATGCCGTCGAGGTCATCGATCTGCGCGGACTGATAAAAACTGGTTTTGTTGAACTTTCCCTGGTCAACCATCATGTAGCCCTGGTTTGAGTTGGTAAGGTACATATGCTTGATCATGGCCGAGAAGTCGTGCTCGACGGTAAAACCGTGGTCGGGGTGGAATCCGTCGGCACTGACAAACGCCTTGTCGGCATGTAGTTTGCTCATGCAGTCGAGCGTTAGTGCGCCCGCGAGATAGAGGTGGCCCTTGCGCACGGAGCCGCCCAGCAGCACTACCGAAGCATTGGGGAGATTGAAGCTGGCGTAGTTCGCGATTGCAAGATCGCCGGTGATAATGGTGATCTCACGCTTGTCCATGAGGGCCTTAGCGAAGTAAAAGCCTGTGGTGCCGATATCAATTACCAGAACATCGCCATCATCAACAAGAGTTGCTGCGGTTGCGGCGATGGCCTCCTTGGCCTCGACTTGGACATTGATGCGCTCCTCGGGATACGAGATTGCGTTGGAGCGAGAAAGCGATACCGCTCCGCCGCGTACGCGACGCAGCTTGCCTTCGGATTCCAACGAGATGAGGTCGTGTCGTGCGGTGACTTCCGAAACCGAAAAACGGCGAACGATGTCGGATACCGAGATATTTGGCTTTTCGGCCAGCCAATTCATGATAAATCGCTGACGCTCGGCCGGTGAAAGGTCTGAAGTAGATGCCATATGCCGCTCCTTTTGAACAAAAGGTAAAAAGATGCGCCTTTCGTAATCGAAATATAACGTATCGATATGAAAAGAACAAGGCAAATTCGAATGAATCAAAAGAACGGAATGGCATGTCATAAATGCATGCGTAGCAGATAGTTCGCACGTAAACGGGCTATAAAGAGTCTCATTCTGAAGGTGCCGCCCAAAAGAAGTACGTTCACGCCCGATATTCGACCGTTCACGGAAAGTTGACAATTGAGCTTTCGATAGCTTTTGAAATGGTTTATAAAAGAAAACCGAAAAGCTTTTGAAACAAAGAAGAAGGCTTTCGATAGCAATAGTGTTAGATGAGAAAGGACCGAACATGGCGATCAAGGTGTTTGCCGACGGCGCTAACCTCGAGGGTATGCTTGACATGCATGACAATGGCAACGTTCAGGGCTTCACGACCAATCCTTCCCTTATGAAGGCCGGCGGCGTGACCGACTACCGCGCTTTTGCCAAGACGGTTCTTGAGCACATTACTGATGTGTCGGTCTCTTTTGAGGTATTCGCCGACGACGAGGCGGGTATGGAAGCCGAGGCTCGCGAGATCGCAACCTGGGCAGACAACGTCTACGTTAAGATCCCGGCGCTCAACACCAAGGGTGAGTCCACTGCCGCGCTGGTCAAGCGCCTTTCTGCCGACGGCATCAAGGTGAATGTCACCACTATCTTCACGCCCGAGCAGGTCGACGAGTTTGTCGATGCCGTCTCTGCTGAGACCCCCTCTATTCTGTCCATCTTTGCCGGTCGCATTGCCGATACCGGCGTCGATCCGCTGCCCCTCATGGCGGAGTCCGTAAAGAAGGCTGCCGTTAAGCCTGCTGCCGAGGTTCTCTGGGCGTCTACGCGCGAGGTCCTCAATATCTTCCAGGCGGAGTCCGTTGGCTGTCAGATCATTACGGTCCCCAATGCCCTTCTTGCCAAGCGCAAGAATTTCGGGAAAGATTTGCTTGAGTACTCGCTTGATACGGTCAAGGGCTTTGCCCGCGACATTCAGGCGCTTGGTTTTCATATCCTGCCCGAGGAGTAGGGGACGAGCATGCTGACCGATCTTCTTAAGCCCGAGCTTGTTGCCTGCCACGTCGAGGCCTCCGACTGGGAGGAAGCGATCAAGGCATGCGGTAAGTTGCTCGTAGACGCTGGCAAATGCGACCAGAGCTATGTTGACGCCATGATTTCATCGGTTCACAAATTCGGCCCCTATATGGTCTTGGAAGAGGGCATCGCCATGCCCCACGCTCAGGCAGATGGCAATGTGAGTGAAGCGGGGATCTGTATCGTCACGCTTGACCCTGCCATTGCGTTTGGACACGAGGATTTCGATCCGGTTCACGTGCTCGTGGGTATTTGCGCACCCGACCCCAAGGCTCATCTTGGCTGCTTGGCGGAGCTTTCGCAGATGTTCGAGGACGAGGACTGCGTTGCCAAGCTCAGCGCATGCGATACGCCCGAGCAGGTTTTGGAGACCATGCGTTCATTCTTTTAGGCCTTAATGGCACGGCGATGCGTCGCCGCTTTTGGATAGACGGAAAACCGTCACGTGTAGGAGAGGAAGGTTGCCATGCATATCATCACCGTATGCGGAAACGGCATCGGGTCCAGCCTGATGCTCGCTGGCAAAGTCGAGGAGCTTTGCGAGGAGGAGGGCATCAAGGCCGACGTTGAGTCTATGGACCTGAACGGTGCTTCTTCCGCAAATCCGGATCTGTTCATCACCGTTAAAGAACTCGCCCCCGAGCTCCACGGCAACGTTGTGATCGTTCGCAGCTATGTGAACAAGAAGAAGATCCGCGAAGACGCCCTCGAGGCAATCAAGGCGGCCGCCGCTAACGCCTAAAGCGGCACAAAAAAGGGCGGTTCCCTGTGGAAGAGGGAAACGCGCCCACGTTAGAGAGAAAGGAAGCGCAGATGCAAGCCATCCTTCCCATACTTGAGTTTATCCAATCGATTCTGACCAAGCCAGCGTGGATTATGGGTCTATTTGCCTTTGTGGGCCTTGTCGCGCTTAAGCGTCCTGCCCACAAGGTGATGACGGGCACCCTGAAGCCCATTCTTGGTTACATCATGCTGTCCGCCGGCGCCGCTGTTGTTCAGGAGAACCTTGCTCCGCTGGGTACCTTCATCGAGACCGGTTTCCACATCACCGGCGTCGTGCCCAACAACGAGGTCGTTGTTTCGATGGCTCAGAGCGTCCTCGGCGTTCAGACCATGATGATCCTGATTCTCGGCTATGTCGTGAACATTATCATTGCCCGCTTTACCAAGTTTAAGTACATCTTCCTGACGGGCCATCACAGCATGTTTATGGCCTGCCTGCTGTCTGCCGTTCTGCAGGCATCTGGCTTCCAGGATGTCCAGCTTGTCATCGTGGGCGGCATGTTCCTGGGCCTCGTGAGCGCTATGCTTCCCGCCGTTGGTCAGCGTTTCACCGAGAAGGTTACCGA
Source organism: uncultured Collinsella sp. (assembly GCA_900542945.1). Classification (GTDB taxonomy): domain Bacteria; phylum Actinomycetota; class Coriobacteriia; order Coriobacteriales; family Coriobacteriaceae; genus Collinsella. The sequence continues at coordinate 9,385 of UQPI01000018.1, read as the reverse complement.
TGGCGATGAAATCGCCATGGGCCACTTCGGTTCACTCGCCTATTACATCTCCGCTGCAGTCGGTACGCTTTTTGCTAAGGACGCCGAGGAGAACAGCACCGAGAAGATCGAGGTTCCCGAGAAGTTCGCCTTCCTGCGCGACACTACCATCTCCACGGCTCTTACCATGGCCTTCTTCTACCTGGTTACCGCTTTCGCCGCTTACATCGCAGATCCTGCGGTCGTTACCAAGACCGCTGGCGGCGACAACGTGATTGTCTATGCCCTGACCTGTGCCCTGTCCTTTGCCGTTGGTGTCACCATCGTCTATAACGGCGTTCGTATGATCCTTGCCGACCTGGTCCCGGCTTTCCAGGGCATCTCCAACAAGCTGATCCCCGGTGCCATCCCCGCCGTCGACTGCGCCGTCTTCTTCCCCTATGCTCCCACCGCCGTCATCCTCGGCTTTGTCGCTTCCTTTATCGGTGGCGTGGTCGGTATGTTCATCGTGGGCGCTACCCTGGGCATCTTCATCATCCCGGGCATGGTTCCTCACTTCTTCTGCGGTGCTACCGCGGGCATCTACGGCAATGCTACCGGCGGTCGCAAGGGCGCAGCTCTTGGCGCTTTCGTCAACGGCCTGCTCATCACCTTTGCCCCGGCCCTGCTCCTGCCCGTTCTTGACGTCTTTGGCTTCAAGAACACTACGTTCGGCGACTTCGATTTCTCCGTCATTGGTATTACGCTTGGCCGCGCTGCCGAGGCCTTCGGTACCACCGGTGTCTACGCGATTCTTGCTGTCCTTCTGATCGTCGCCTTCGTCCCCAACTTCATCCACACCAAGGGTGCTGTGATCAATCACGTTGAGGAAGAGTAATCCAGGCATACGTTAAGCCCTAATCGGGCGGAGCTCCGATAACCGGCTCCTACACGGAAGCGGTGACGTCTCAAATGAGGCGTCACCGCTTTTTGTTTTGGACTGGTTGTGAAAACGCACCGGTGAAGCGCTGTCTCTGCGCCGCGAACGGAATCAACCGCGATGATCAGCAAAAACGTTTTGCCGCTGGGGTGTCGATATAAAAATGGTAAAACTGCAAAACCGTTCGCCGAGAAGATGAAAACCCGCAGCTCACGCCTTGATAAACGTAGGTAAAGTGTTTAGCAGTTTATCGGCCGTATGCTAACGAAAGGAATCAGGCAGATGGCAATCAAGGTGTTCGCTGACGGTGCAAACCTCGAGGGCATGCTCGACATGTACGAGAACGGCAACGTTCAGGGTTTCACGACCAACCCGTCCCTTATGAAGAAGGGCGGCGTGACGGATTACCGCGCGTTTGCCAAGGAGGTCCTGGCCCACATCACCGATGTGTCCGTCTCGTTTGAGGTCTTTGCCGACGACGTCGAGACCATGGAGGTCGAGGCCCGCGAGATCGCTACCTGGGCCGAGAACGTCTACGTCAAGATTCCGTGCGTGACTACCAAGGGCGAGTCCACCGCCGAGCTGGTGCGCAAGCTTTCGGCCGATGGCATCAAGGTCAACGTCACCACCATCTTTACGCCTGCGCAGGTCGACGAGATGGTCGAGGCCGTTGACGCCGAGACGCCGTCAATCATCTCGCTCTTTGCCGGCCGCATCGCCGACACCGGCGTCGATCCCATTCCGTTTATGACGGAGTCGGTCAAGAAGGCCGTCGCCAAGCCCAACTGCGAGGTCCTGTGGGCGTCCACGCGTGAGCTTATCAATATTTACCAGGCGGAAGGATGCGGTTGCCGGATCATCACGGTGCCCAACAGCATCCTGGCCAAGCGTAAGAACATCGGCCGTGACCCGTACGAGGTCTCGCTCGATACCGTGCGCGGTTTTGCCAAGGATATCGCCTCGCTCGGTTTCCATATCCTGCCGTAACGCGAACGCTGGCTACATCGCGGGTTGTTCGCCCCGGCCTTTCCTTTCCCTATCGCTCACGCGCTTCGCGAGGGTCGCGCTAGGCAAAGGAAAGGCCGGGGCTGCCGACACGAACTTGCCGGTAGGTTGGTGATAGGCTTCCATATCCTGCCGTGGACAAAGGTACCCCCGCCTGCGCCGTGCAAAATTGAGAGTATTCAGCAAGGTAAAGGCTTTTACCAGCTGGGTGAAGCATGGAACAGCCCCCGTTTTGGCTCTGATGACGCTAAAACGGGGGCTGTTTCTTGCTTTTTCGTCTCTGAGGGGCATCCGGAACGGTGGAATTTGCAGAATACTCGCGATTTTGCACGTCGTGAGAGGGGGGACCCTTGCTTGGCGGTTTACTTCCCCTGCACCATGGTGAGGGAGATCTTCTTGCGGTCGCGATCGACCTTTTCAACCCACACCTTGACCGTGTCACCGACGCGCACCACGTCGCTGGGGTGCTTGACGAAGCGGTTGGCCAGCTTGGAGATGTGCACGAGGCCGTCCTGGTGCACGCCCACGTCGACGAAGGCGCCAAAGTCGACGACGTTGCGCACCGTGCCCTTGAGTTCCATGCCGGGCTCCAGGTCGTCGATCGAAAGCGCCGAGCGGCTAAAGACTACCTCGGGCGCGTCGTCGCGCGGGTCGCGACCGGGCTTCTTGAGCTCGTTGACGATGTCGATGAGCGTCAGGGTGCCGCAGTCCAGGTCGCTTGCCAGCGCCGAGATGCTGCCCAGGCGGCGCTCGATGTCGGGCACGCCGCCACGGCTGAGCTCGCTTGCCGCAACGCCGGCGCGCTCCAGGACGGCCGTGGCCACCTCGTAGCTTTCGGGGTGGACGCTTGTCGCATCGAGCGGGTTCTTGCCACCGCTGATGCGCAAAAAGCCCGCGGCGTTGAGGTATGCCTTGGGTCCCAGCTTGGGGACCTTCTTAAGCTGGCGGCGATCGGTGAAGGCGCCGTTTTCCTCGCGGAAAGCCACGATATTCTTGGCCACGCTCGGCGTGATGCCCGATACATATCCCAGCAGGCTCGCACTCGCAGTGTTGACGTCGACGCCCACGCGGTTGACGACGTCTTCCACCACATGGCCCAACGTGCGCGAAAGCTCGGCCTGGTCAAGGTCGTGCTGGTACTGGCCCACGCCGATGGACTGGGGCGGAATCTTGACGAGCTCTGCCAGCGGGTCCTGCAGGCGACGGCCCAAGCTCATGGCACCACGTACGGTGACGTCCAGGTCAGGATATTCCTGGCTGGCGAGCTCGGAGGCGGAGTACACCGACGCGCCGGCCTCGTTGACGATGGTGTAGCGAAGGCTGGGCGCCTGCTCGGCAATAAACTCCGAGACGACTTCCTCGGTCTCGCGGCTGGCGGTGCCGTTGCCGATGACGATGATGTTGACGCTGTCCTTCTTGACGAGGCGGGCGAGCTCGCGCTTGGTGCCGGCGACGTCGTGGCGCGGCTTGGTGGGGTAGACCACGCCGTGGTCGAGTAGCTTGCCGGTCTCGTCCATGACGGCGACCTTGCAGCCGGTACGGTAGCCCGGATCGAGCGCGAGCACGCGGGCGCCGCGCACGGGGCGTGCCGAGAGCAGGCCTTCGAGATTCTTGGCAAAGACGTTGATGGCCTCGGTCTGGGCGCGAACGGTGAGTTTGGCGCGGGCCTCGCGCTCCAGCGAGGGGGCCATGAGGCGCTTGTAACCGTCAGCGATGGCGGCATCGAAGATGGGAGCAAACACGCCCTGGCGGCGGGGCCAGCGGCTGCCGAGGCGTGCCGTGGCGGCTGCGCCGTCGACGTCCACGCGCACGCGGAGCTTGCCCTCGCGCTCGCCGCGGTCGATAGCTAGCACGCGGTGGTTGGGTATACGGCGCAGTAGCTCGTCATAGCTGTAGTACGGCTCGTAGGGAGTCTTCTCGGCGGGGTCGGTGGCCTCGACGACGATGTCGGCGGTGTTTTGCGTAAAGGCGCGCAGGTCGGCGACGTTCTCGGGGTCCTCGGCCACCGTCTCGGCCACGATGTCCGCCGCGCCGGCGAGCGCCTTCTCGGGCGTGTCGAAGCCGGCCTCCTCGTTGACGTATGCCGCGGCGGCGTCGAGTGCGCTGCCCTTGGCCGAGGCCTGCATGATGATCATGTTGGCGAGCGGCTCCAGGCCGGCCTCGCGTGCCTTCTGCGCGCGGGTCATGCGCTTTTTGCGGTAGGGCTTGTAGAGGTCCTCGACACGCTGGAGCTGTGTGGCCTCGCGAATCTGTTGCTCGAGTTCGGGCGTGAGTTTGCCCTGGGCATCGATGAGCGGGATGACGTCCTCTTTACGCTGCTCAAGATTGCGCAGGTAGGACAGGCGCTCGTCGAGTGCGCGCAGGGCGACGTCGTCCATGCCGCCCGTGGCTTCCTTGCGGTAGCGCGAGATAAAGGGAATGGTGTTTCCCTCGTCGATGAGCTTGACGGCCGCCTCGACGTTGGCGGCCTTAAGGTTGAGCTCGCGCGCGAGCTGGGCGATAAGATCCATGGGACTCCTTGCGTTTAAGGTGCGTTTGCAGCACAGAGCTACCAAGGATACCACCCGTCCCAAAAGACTGTTTTGGGGCCGCGCCATGAAAGCGGCCTATCTACTACGTTTGAACCGTGTGGGTCGACCATCCCCCGGTTTTCCGAAAAGTGGCAAGCCGTTTACCTGCGGTTTTTATTCCGCGAAATTTGGCATGGTTGAGGGCGATCGGTTAAACGTAGTAGATAGGCCGCTTTCGTGGCGAACGAATCAAGCTGAGGTGCAAAAAGGCCCCCATCTCAGAAAAATCGTCAGCGAAGTAGCAAAAAGCCCCGCGGGCAGGAGGCTGCTCGCGGGGTAAAGAAGAGGGGGCTTGTTGGCGGCGGGCCAAGGCGCTCGGCGGTGAGTTTGCCGCGGCCCGCTCTTAAGACATTACAGCTCGACGAGCTGGCCGGTCTCGGCGGCCTCCTTGATGGCGTTGAGAAGTGTGAGCGTCTTGACGTTATCGGCGGGGGTCACGACGGGCTCGACCTCGCGGCGGACAACCTTTACAAAGTGCTTGAGCTGCATCTTGTGCGGCAGCGCCGGGTCCACGGCCGGGATCTCCATCTGCAGCGGCTTGTGCCAGTTGGAGGCGCCGTCGTAGGAGAACTGGTGCAGGCGGGGCAGCGACAGGGCGCCCTTGGTGCCACCGATAAAGTAGGCGTCGGCGTCGAAGGGACGGTACTGCGGGTCCTCGCGAGCGGTGGCCTCCCAGTTCCAGGGGCTGGCGGTGGCATCGGAGATGGTCATGCTTGCGAGCGCGCCATCGGCAAAACGGACGTTGACCACGGCGGAGTCCTCAGTCTCAAAACCGCGGGCGGCGCTGGACTGCATACCCTGGACGGCAACGGGCTCGCCCAGCAGATAGCGGAGCAGGTCGACGTCGTGAACCAGGTTAACCAGGATCGGGCCGGCACCCTTCTTGCGGCGCCACTCGACATCGAAGTACTCGTCATTCTTATAGATCATGTAGTGGAAGCTCGACACGGTGAGCTTGCCCAGCTCGCCGGACTCGATGATCTCCTTGGCCTTGTTGACGAAGGGGTTGTGGCGACGGTGCTGACCCACGAGCACGGGCACGCCGGCGGTCTCGGCCTCGGCGGCGAAAGCCTGGGCATCCTCGAGGTCGTTGGAGATCGGCTTTTCGACCAGCGGCACGATGTTGCGCTTGATGGCCTCGCGGGCAACGCCCAGGTGCAGGTCGTTGGGGGTGGCGATGATGACGGCCTCGGGCTTGACCTCGTCCATCATCTGGGCGGGATCGGTAAAGAACGGCACGCCGGCAGCCTCGGCCGTGGCGCGGGCGCCCTCAAAGGCGTCGGCGATGGCGACGAGCTCGGCCTCGGGCTCCTCGGTGACAAAGCGGATGTGGTTGCGGCCCATGGCGCCGGCGCCGATGACGGCAATGCGGACGGGGTTGAGCTCAGACATGTTGACTCCTTTGGAATGCGACAAAGGGACTGTCCCTTTGTCGCATCGGTAAAACTAGGCGGACTTCTTCTTGCTGTCGGAGACCATCATGTAGAGGGTGAGCACGACGGCGATGGCGGCGATCACGATGGCGCCGTAGAAGGACTGCTGGTAGGCGGCGCTGCCGGCCTCGGCGTGATACAGCACGGCAGTGATGGGCTGGCTGATCCAGGTAGAGGCGGCGTAGCCCAAAAACATGATGCCGTAGTTGACACCGATGTTGCTGGTGCCAAAGGCGCCACCGGTGAGCGGCGGGTAGATGACGAGCAGGGCGCCAAAGCTAAAGCCGAGCAGAGCGAGCGCCACAAAGAACATGCTCTGCGTAAAGCTCATCGACATGATGACGAGCGCGACGATGGTCACGACAAGGCTGATGAGCAGCGACTTGTAGGCACCGATCTTGTCGATGATCTGGCCAAAGGAAAGGCGACCGACCAGGTTGGCGCAGGTGTTGACGGAGACGACCACGCCGCCGAGGGCGACGGCTGCGGCACTCGTGGGGTCGGCGAAGAGCTGGACGGCGGCGATGGAGGCAACCTTGCCCACAAGCAGGGTGCCCGCGGTGGCGGCGAAGGCGAAGGTGGCGATGAGGACCCAGAAGCGCGGGGTTTTGACCATCTCGCCCGGGGTGAGGTCGCCGAAGGTACCGGCGTGCGCGCCGCCCTTGGGGGCCTCGAAGCCCTCGGGCAGCCAACCGGCCTCGGGGGCCTTCAGGAACAGGGCGGAGGCGGCGATCGTCACAAAGAAGATGACGCCGAGTGCCTTAAGGGCGCCAAAGATGCCAAGGCTCGGGATGAGCAGCGAGGCGAGCACCGGGGACAGCACGGCGGGGCCGGCGGTCGAAGCGGCCAGGGTGATGCCGGAGGCGAGGCCCTTTTTGTCGATGAACCACTTTTGGCCGGTGGTGAGCGCGGGGTTGTAGCCCAGGCCGTTGCCGATGGCGGCGACGAGCGAGAACCACAGGTAGAACTGCCACGGCTCGGTGACGGTGCCGGACATGAACCAGCCCACGCCGTAGCACACGGCGGCAGCGATCACGACGTTGCGCGGGCCGATCTTATCGGAGATGCGGCCGGCGAAGATGCCCGTCACGGCCATGATGGTCTGGAAGACCGGGAAAGCCCAGGTAAGTGCGCTGGACCACTCGGGGTAGACGGCGAGCAGGTTCTTGGACACGACGGAGTACAGCGCGATGGAGCTGATGAAGAACATGGTGACGCACGCGGCGGAAAGCACGACGGCGCGACCCTTGTTGGAGTTGGTGGAAGCCATGGGACTCTTTCTAATCGATGCGGGGGGAGGGGAGGGGCAAACGCCGCTGAGGTGCTTGCCCCGCGCCCCTTTCTACCGGGCTGGTTTACTGGTCAGTCGGCTTTGCGACGCCGGACTCATCGGACCAGAGCTCGACGCCCTTGTTCTTGAGGTAGTTGTCGGCAAAGGCGCGACGGCCGCCGGGCTTGGCGGTGAGGTCGCCCATCATGTTGGAGAAGCCGCCATCGACCTTGATGGCGTCGCCGGTGGTAAAGTCCGAGCGCTTGGACGCCAGGAACATGACGGCGTTGGCGATATCGCTGACCTCGCCGATACGGCGCGTGGCGATAAGGCGGCTGCGGCTCTTCTCGACCTCGGGGTCAGCGTAAAAGCTCGCCGACATGGGGGTCTTGACAAAGCAGGGCTCGACGCAGTTGGAGCGCACGCCGTAGGGGCCCCACTCGGCGGCCAGCATCTTGGACATCATGTTGACGCCCGCCTTGGTGGAGCTGTACACGCCCGAGAACGTTTCGGGGGAGTGACTGGCGACGGTGGAGATGTGAACCAGGCGGCCCTGGCCGGCCTTGATCATCTCGCGACCAAAGCGCTGCGAGGTGATGAAGTAGCCGGTGAGGTTGACGTTGATGACCTCGTTCCAGTCGGAGAGCGGCAGGTCCTCCATGGCTGCGAAGCGCAGGATGCCGGCGGTGTTGACGAGAACGTCGACGCGGCCGAAGTTGGCGATGGTGGCGTCGACGGCGGCCTGAACCTCGGCCTCGTCGGTGGCGTTCATCTTGTAGCCCTCGGCGTGGATGCCAAACTCGGCAGCGAGGTCGGCGGCGGCGGCCTTGACCTTCTCCTCGTCCAGGTCGAGCAGGACGACGTTAGCGCCATTGCGGGCGAACTCGCGGCAAATCTCGACGCCCATGCCGCCGAGCGCTCCAGTCACAGCGCAAACATCGCCCTCGAGCTTAAGCCAATTGCTCATAGGAACTTCCCTTCTTATGCCTCCCGGTGGGTCGCTCCCATTAACCGACCCACGTGGTTTTCGCTGGTTATCGTATGCTTTGCATTTGCGCAGGTGAATTGCATATTTGTTAGAATGGCGTTAACCGCAGGTTTACACCATGCGATGCAGTTTATGCTCAATTGAGCGCATGACCTGCGAAAACAACCTCCTGTGGCACCATGTGGCCACGGGCGCGAAAACGGGAGATTGACGTGTACGATCGACGACTTGAGGCCATATCGGCCGCTGCGGAGCTGGGAAGCTTCTCGCGTGCGGCGGCACAATTGCGCGTGTCGACTCCGGCGCTCGTCAAGCAGGTGTCGGGCTTCGAGGCCGAGTTCGGCATCACGCTGTTCGAACGCTCGCACTCGGGCGTCAAAGTGACGCCGGCCGGCGCACTGCTGGTGGACGACGCGCGCTCGATCATGCGGCAGTCCGAGGACGCGCTGCGCCGTGCCCGACGCGCGGCGGGCGATGGCGGTGCCGTGCGCCTGGGCGTGTCGATGATGTGCCCGGGGCGCCAAACGCTGTCGATGTGGTCGGGCATCCACGATCTGGAACCGTCGCTGCGATTTGAAATCGTGCCGGTAAGCGATCTCTACGACGAGCGCGAGACCGTCATGCGTAGCTTGGGCCGCGAGGTCGATGTGGTGCAATCGAGTTTTTCTACCCCACGCTGGGGTGATGCCTGCCAAAAGCTCCGCATTGTCAACGTGCCGTTTTATATCGATCTGCCGCGCACGAGCCCGCTGGCGCGCAAGAATCGCATTACGGTTGCCGACTTGGAGGGTATGCGTCTGCGCGTACTGCGCCACGGCAACGACGCCATGGACAGCCTGCGCATCGATCTTTTGGCCGATGGCGGCGTGGACGTGATCGACGTGGACAGTTTTGACTTTGCGCTCTTTAACGAGGCGGAGGAAAAGGGCGACGCGGTGCTCACTTGCGGGGCGTGGTCGGGCGTGCACCCGGCTTTTGTAGGCGTGCCGTTCCTATGTGGCCGCGAGGTGCCGGTCTTCTTGCACTACCCGCTTGAGCCCACCCTCCAAGTACAAAAATTCGTCAACGCCATGGCCCAACTCCTCAAGTAGCTCATTTGGCGCGGGTAGTCTTTTTGGGACGGGGCTATTTTAGCTACTTTCGCCGCCCTGCCTGCGCACCCTCAAAGTAGTCAAAAAGCCCCGTCCCAAAAAGACTAACAAAACGAGGCCCTGGCCAAAC